>JAIRMN010000096.1 GCA_031258715.1 Zoogloeaceae bacterium | reverse complement strand
AGGTTGAGACCCCGGCCTGAAGGCCGGGGTTTCGACCGTAGCCATTGGGGAGGGGATGCAAACCCCTCCCCAATGGCGTCAGACCGACAGCCCTGAAGGGCTGTCGCTAATTTCTTGCTGAGTTGGGGATCGAGCTGCGCAAATCGCCGGGAAAGACGGATTTCGCCCCCGGCGGGCTTCCCCAGCGGCTTTTGGCCGAAGAAAGGATGAAAGGCGGCGCGGGAAGGCTCGGGCGTCCGGCGTAATAGGCAAGGGCGCGAGAGGAGGAACGGACGCGCTTCTCCCCTGCGCCAGCGGATGAGGGCGGCAGCCAGGCCGGTTTCATCCGTGCGCGCGGCCAGGTAGATTTGTCCGTCATGACAGTGGCCGGCGTGGCTCGCCGCGCGGCAAAGTGGGCGCTCAGGGGGCATCGCCATTTTCCTGCGTCGCGACGCCGGGATAGCGGTGCGGGGCGATGCGGCGCATTTCGGCTTCAATCCAGTTTTCCACGGCGGCGTTGAGTTGCGTGTCTTTCAGTCCCTGGGTCTCGATGAGCGGGCCGATGCTGACGGTAATGACGCCAGGATGAATCTGGAAAGCTTTCTTGCGCCAGATGTCGCCCGCGTTGTGCGCCACGGGCAATACGGGCGAGCCGGTCTTGAGCGCGAGGTAGGCCGCGCCGGATTTGTAGCGCACCCGTTCGCCCAGCGGCACACGCGTGCCTTCGGGAAAGACGATGACCCAGATGCCGGAATCCAGCCGGTTTTTACCCTGTTCGAGCATTTGTTGCAGCGCCTTGCGTCCGGCGTCGCGATCGATGGCGATCATCCGCAGCGCCGCCAGTCCCCAGCCGAAAAAGGGCACTTTCAGGAGTTCTTTCTTGAGCACGAAGACGGTGGGCACGAAAATGGATTGGAGTCCCACGGTTTCCCAGGCGGACTCGTGTTTGGAAAGCACCAGCACGGGCTTTTTGGGGATGCGCTCGCGGCCTTCCACCCGCATTTCCACGCCCACCACATGCCGCGCCAGCCACATGAAGGCTGTCCACCAGAGCCTGACCGTGAAAAACCGGGCGGCTATCGGGAGAAGGACGAAAAGGACGAGCAAGGTGCCAACCGGAATGGTCATCAGGCCGACCAGGAGCCAGAATAGCAGGGAACGCAGGAAAATCACGTTTCGCTTCCCGCGAGAATATGCGCGACAGCCGCCGCGAGGTCGGCGAATTCCAGGGTATCGGGCGGAAGATGGCCTTCTTCCTTTGTTTTTTCGCCCTTGCCGGTCAACACCAGGATTGGTTGGCAATCCACGGCGGCGGCGGCTTCCAGGTCGCGCAGGGAATCGCCGATGGCGGGCACGCCGGCCAGATTGACGTTCAGGCGTTCGGCGAGTCGCCTGAAGAGGCCAGGCTTGGGCTTTCGGCAATCGCAGTCGGAATCCGCCGGGTGGGGACAATAAAAAATGGCGTCGATGTGTCCGCCCACGGCAAAGAGCGCCTGGTGCATCTTTTCGTGGATGGCGTTCAGGGTGTCCATGTCGAAGAGACCGCGCCCGATGCCCGACTGATTGGTGACGATGACCACCTTGTAGCCGGCCTGGTTCAGGCGGGCGACGGCTTCCAGCGCGCCGGGAATGGGCTTCCATTCCGCCGGGTTCTTGATGTACTGGGCGGAATCGAAATTGATCACGCCGTCGCGGTCGAGGATGACGAGTTTCATGTTCAGGGATCGGGTATTGGAAAAGGCGCGTATCTCAGGAAGAGAGGCGGGAAAGATCGGCCACCCGGTTCATGGCGCGCGAAAGCTGCGAGAGCAGCGAGAGCCGGTTGGCTTTCAGGGCGGGGTCTTCGGCGTTGACCATCACCGTGTCGAAGAAGGCGTCGACGGGCGCGCGCAATGCCGCCAGCGTTCGCAGCGAAGCGGTGTAGTCGCCCGCGGCAAAAGCGGCGTCGGATTGGGGCGCGATGTGTTGCAGGGCGGCAAAAAGCGCGGTTTCGGCAGCTTCGCGGAATAATCCGGCATCGACCGCGCCTGCCGCTCCTGTCCCATCGTCCTGGGCTTTTTTCAGGAGATTGCCCACGCGCTTGTTGGCGGCGGCGAGCGCGTGGGCTTCGGGACATTGCGAGAAGGCGCGCACGGCGGCAAGGCGCTGGGGAATGTCGTTCAGGCGTTGCGGTTTCAGGCGGATGACGGCATCGACTTCCTGCGCGGTAAAGCCCTGTTCGCGCAGGCTTCCGGCAAGGCGTTCGTAAATGAAGGCGGACAAGGCTTCCGTTTCCGGCGCAAAGGCTTCCACAGCGGGAAAGGACGCGGCGGCGGCATCGAGAAGCGTCGTGAGCGGCAGATCGATCCCGCCTTCCATGATGAGGCGAATCACGCCCAGCGCGTGACGACGCAGGGCAAACGGGTCCTTGTCGCCGGTGGGCGTCTGGCCAATGCCGAAGAGACCGGTCAGGGTTTCCAGCTTGTCCGCCAGCGCCACGATCCGTCCTGTTTTTCCGCGCGGCAGGACATCGCCCGCGAAGCGGGGCTTGTAGTGGTCTTCGATGGCGTCGGCCACGGCTTCCGGCAGGCCATCGTTTTGCGCGTAATAACGTCCCATGACGCCCTGCAATTCTGGAAACTCGCCCACCATGCCGGTCAACAGATCGGCCTTGGCGAGACGCGCGGCCTGCGCGACCGGTTCGGCCAATTCCTTTTCGCCGATTTGTTCGACGATGGCGCGGGCGATGGCGACGACGCGCCGCGTCCGCTCGCCCTGGCTGCCCAGCCGGTTGTGATACACCACCTTGTCCAGGCCAGGAAGACGATCGGCCAGCGTCTTTTTCCGATCCTGCTCGTAAAAGAACCGGGCGTCCGCCAGGCGCGGACGCACCACGCGCTCGTTGCCGCGAACGATGGCCGCGGGATTGGCAGGGGAAAGGTTGCTCACGATCAGGAACTGGTTCGTGAGCTTTCCGGCGTCATCCAGAAGCGGAAAATATTTCTGGTTCGCCTTCATGGTCAGGATCAGGCATTCGTGCGGCACTTCGAGGAATTCCGGCTCAAACGCGCCGACGAGCGCGCAGGGACGTTCCACCAGCGCACTGACTTCATCGAGCAGCGCCGCGTCCTCGATGGGCGTCAATCCCGCGCTCGATGCCGCTGCCGCCAGTTGCCGCGCGATTTCGTCGCGCCGTTCGTCGAAGGAGGCGATGACCGCCCCTTCGCGGCGCAAGGTTTCGGCGTAGTCATCGGCATGGTTCAGGAGGATGGGGTTGGCGCTCGCCTCGAAGCGATGTCCCCGCGTCGCCCTGCCCGCCGTCAGCCCCAGGATGCCGACCGGCACGACATCCGGGCCGTGGAGGGCGATAAGCATGTGCGCCGGGCGCGCGAAACGCACGGTGCTCCAGCCATCGGCAAGTTGATAGTTCATGACTTTCGGTATTGGCAGCGCGTTTGTCGCGGCTTCCAGGGCCGCCCGCAACCCTTCCGCCAGCGTCATGCCCGGAACGACGCTTTCCAGGAACAGATGCTCGCCCTTGCCGTCCTGCGCACGGCGCAGACCGGAGACGGCGCTTTCCGGCGCGCCCAGGCTCGCCAGTTTCCTGGAAAGCGCGGGCGTCGCCTGGCCGTTCGCGTCCAGTCCCACGGAAACGGGCATCAACTTTTGCGTCACCGGTCTGTCGGCGGCAACAGGGAGGACGCCGCTGATCCGCGCGGCCAGACGGCGCGGCGTGGCGTAGGCGGTGACGGCGCTTTGGGGCGTGGTCAGCGCGGCGGCTTCCAGGGATTGCGAGAGCGTCCCGGCAAAGGCCGCGCCCAGTTTTTCCAGCGCCCTGGGCGGGAGTTCATCGACCAGGATTTCGACCAGCAGGGTTTGTGGCGTCATCGTCATTGTCATGCCGCTTTCTTTTCGATTTGCGCCAGCGTTTCGGCGGCATGTTCGCGGGATGCCATCGGAAAGCCCAGCCGGGCGCGGGAATCCAGGTAGCTGCGGGCGACGCTTCTGGCGAGGTTGCGGATGCGTCCGATGTAGGCGGCGCGTTCGGTCACGGAAATCGCGCCGCGCGCGTCCAGGAGGTTGAAGGTATGCGCGGCCTTGAGGACCTGTTCATAGGCGGGCAGCGCCAGTTGCGCTTCCACCAGGCGCCCGGCGCCCTTTTCATGCGCGTCGAACGCGGCAAAGAGAAACCCGGCGTCGGAATGCTCGAAATTGTAGGCCGATTGCTCGACTTCGTTTTGATGGTACACGTCGCCATAGGTCAGCCCTTTCGTCCACACGAGGTCGTAGACATTCTCGACGCCTTGCAGATACATGGCCAGCCGTTCCAGGCCGTAGGTAATCTCTCCGGTAATCGGTTTCACGTCGAGACCGCCCACCTGCTGAAAATAGGTGAATTGCGTGACTTCCATGCCGTTCATCCACACTTCCCAGCCCAGTCCCCACGCGCCCAGGGTCGGGTTTTCCCAGTCGTCCTCGACGAAGCGCACGTCGTTTTGCCGAAGGTCGAACCCCAAGGCTTCGAGCGATCCCAAATAGAGTTCCAGAATATCGTCCGGCGCGGGTTTCAACACCACCTGATACTGGTAATAATGTTGCATCCGGTTGGGATTTTCGCCATAACGCCCGTCCCTGGGGCGGCGCGAGGGCTGCACATAGGCGGCCTTCCACGGTTCCGGCCCGATGGCGCGCAGGAAGGTCGCCGTATGGCTCGTGCCCGCGCCCACTTCCATGTCATAAGGTTGCAACAGGGCGCAGCCCTTGTCGCTCCAATACTGTTGCAGGACGAGGAGGATGCGCTGAAAACTCGGCGTCGATTCGCAAGGCGTCATGAGGCGTTTCGGGAGGAAGAAAATGCGGCATTCTACTTGCTTTTGACCGGATGCGGGAGGCCGGAAACAAGAGGCCGGGCGACACGCAGGACTTCGGAATCCCGCCAGGACAAGCCATTGATTCGGGATAAACCGGACGCTGCCCATTCGCCGACTCCGGATCGAACCATGACAACCAGATTAACCCTATGCGCTTATTCGTTGAATGCGGCAGTTACCGGCGCCTTGCGCCGTGGGTTGGGCATCTGGATTGTTTCGTCGCTTCGTTCCGGAGAATGACGGGGGTTGGACGCGTTTCAGGTCGCGCCACGCCGGAGAATAACGATACTCCCTCGTCATTGCGAGCGCAGCGAAGCAATCCAGTCTGCCTTCATTCGGTAGCTCCGGCGTTTCCAATGGCGCAGCCGCAGGGATTGCCACGGGCCTTTGGCCCTCGCTGGACGATACTTCGCATCGTGAATAGACTCTGGATGGATAAATGTCGGAAAATCGCTTTGCTTATCCAACCTACGCGGTTGAGAATGACAAGGATTTTCCGAACCCTGGTGTCTGAAAGGAGAAATCGATGGAACTCTTGCTCTGGCGACACGCGAAAGCCGAAGACGGCCTGCCCGATCATGCCCGCGAACTGACCCGGACGGGCAGGGAGCAGGCGCGGCGGGTGGCGGCGTGGCTGGAAGAACACGGGCCGCGCGAAATGCGCCTGCTGGTCAGCCCCGCCACGCGCACCCGGCAGACCGCCTCCTGTTTCCGGGAAGCGATGGAACTCAATGACGCGCTGGCTTCCGCCGCCGCGCCGAAAGATATCCTCGCCATGATCGACTGGCCGAACGCACAGACGCCCTGCTTGCTCGTCGGGCATCAGCCCATGCTGGGCGAAATCGCCGCCGCGCTCTTGCCGGCCGCGTCCCTGCCCGCTTTTCACAAGGGCGCGCTGTGGTGGATTTCCGGCGCGGCGGAAGAACCCGCCCGCCTACGCCAGATCGTGGAAGGCGCCAGGACAGCAAGAAATTAGCGACAGCCCTTCAGGGCTGTCGGTCTAACGCCATTGGGAAGGGGTTTCTCTCCCCTCCCCAATGGCTACGGTCGAAACCCCGGTCGTAAGCAAGGGGTCTCAACCTTCGCGCCGCTCGATCGGGCGGGGTTTCAAACCGGAGTTGGTTTTTGGATGAAACCGGATGCCCGCAATTCAAACCGATGTGGCCAAAGGTTTTTCGGAAGATATTTCCAACAGCGACCATAGCCGTGCAGGTTGGATAAGCGAAACGCAGTCCAACATTCGTTTAATCTGGGGGCGGGGGCGACGCAGGCGGGGCCGGACGGCAAGGCGGCGTGAGGCGGCGTTACGAAAAAGTGATTGACACTTGTATTTTTTATTTTATGCACCATACTACTACGCGTTTCTGACGAAGCAGCAAGAAGCGGGAGGAAGGCGAATATTATGGCGATGGTATTTCGTGTGGCGCGAGAGATGAGAACGGCAAGGGTTTTGTGCCTGTCAGCGTGCTTCTTCGCCTTGTTGCCGCTTGAGGGATGGGGGTGGGGAAGTCCTTGTGGCACCTCGCATCGGCAAATTCTGTACGACAATGCGGATGCCATCGTGCTTGCCCGGTTCGTAGGCCCAGGCCCGGAAGGATACAAAGATCCAAACCCGGAAGTAACGTTTGACGTGATACGATCCTGGAAATCTGAAATATCAGGGTTGCTGACGGTGCAGATACGAAAAATACGGATTGGGTGGTCGAGCTATTGGAGGCGGCTTGTTACGGACAACATAAGAATCCTGTATCTTCGCCGTGATGAAAACGGGAAATTCTGGACGTCCGAATGTTCTGGAAATGTGGGCATGCCGGTGATACGGGCAGATGAGACTAACCTTCCCAGGGATCCTCGGGTGACGTGGATGTCCTTCGATACCCGGCTGCGATGGCTGGACGAGATGGCGAGATGCAAATGTCCAAGCCGCAGCGCGGAAGGCTGGTACGATCATGCCGACGCGGTGGTTCGTGCGGATGTAACCCGCGTCACGGAAAACGGCGCTGAAAAATTCGCCGATCTGGAAATTCAGCTATCCTGGAAAACCGACCTGCCGGATTTCATGACGGTGCGGACGGATGATGGCCAAGGCTGTGGTTTTCCTGTTGAGGAAGGTCGTAAGTATCGGGGGTATCTTTTGTTCTTGCGCCGTGATGAAACAGGACAATATTCAACTGACTTCTGTTCCGGCAATCTGGAACCATCCGCCTATACGATCACCCTGCCTGAGAGCGGCGTCAGCCGGGTTAAATGGCTTTTCAAACGGGAAACGCCCAAAAAGCATGGTAGCGCCAAATAATAATCCGTGGCAAGCGTCATGGGTTTCCGATCCACTCCGGGAGACCGGAATTCACAGGAGATTTCATCATGTCATCACTCAATGAAAAAGCCAAGAGTCTCATCCTCTACTACAATGATCCAAATGTCTATGGCTACACGCGTTGGAATCATTCGGATGATTTTGGGACTGGAGTCAAATCAATCTCTTACAGCTTTATCAGCAGTCTTCCTGGCTATTACGCCAGAGCGAGAACGGAAGAGGAAAGATTGGCATGGGGCGACAATGATAAAATCATACAAGCGTTGCTCGACAATCCACAATCAAGCGCGTCATTGTCACAGCCGCAACGGGATGCCACGGAAAAAATCCTGGATTATCTCGAAACGGTTGTCGCTATTACGTTTGAACTGAAAGCCAATGAAATTGGCAACATTGCTTATGGGCAATCCAGTTGGACTGATATTGATCCAGCAACCGGAAAAGAGGAAGAGGCGGGAGGAAATACTTTCATACTGAATTACAAATCACGCCCGGTTGGAGTCAATGACTGGACGCTTCCCTTGTACTCCGCGGAACAGGCGGGCGCTGACGTCTGGATCAATAAAAATGTAACGCACAATCAAGATAATCCGTGGGCAAGTGGAAACCAGGGGTATTTGACGATCCTGCATGAAACATGTCATGCGCTTGGTTTGAGCCATCCATATGACGATATAATGTCATCGGATCATGACCTGCGTTCCAGCATCATGTCTCGCGTACCTGCGAAGTATTCAGTCTTAAAAGAAATGCCAGGTCATACACTTGAAAACTTCAACAGGATACTTGTTTTCCCAAGCACCTTGATGCCCTTGGACATCATGGCGCTGCAATATATTTATGGGCCGAATACCACGGCCACGGCGGGTAACGATACCTATGGCAAAGGCGGTGCCGGCGACTGGAATTGGGGCGCGAGTCCCATCATGCTGAAGACCATCTGGGACGCGGGTGGCGATGACGATAAGATAGACTGTTCCGACCAGACGCTCAAATGCGTGATTGATCTCAATGCGGGGCATTACAGTTCCATTGGCATACGGGAAACTGATGCGGAAAAGCGTCTAGGGCTTGATTTTTCCAATGGCGAAACCCTACCCGATGATAATGATGTTTACGATGGCAGGAATAATCTTGCCATTGCTTATGACTATGTTTCCTTCGATGGCGAAACAGAAATAAAGGTCATCATCGAGAACGCCATAGGCGGGAGCAATAATGACGTGATCATTGGCAACGATGCCGCCAATGAACTGACGGGCGGAAGGGGGAATGATACGCTTGAGGGCGGCAAGGATTCGGACGCCTACGTTTTCAATGCCGGGGATGGACAGGACACCATTCTGGACAGCGGAAGCAGAACGGACAGCCGGGGCGAAGGAGATGGTCAGGGCAAGATAAAAATTGGCGGGCTGACCCTTGGCGTCTTCAGCAAGACGAATGGCGGCGCGGTCTGGCAAAGTGAGGCGGGCGCCGGCATTACTGCCCAAAGGGATGGCAATGACCTGATGATCCGTTACGGCAATGGGGACAGTATTACCATCAAGGATTGGAGAGAGGGGGAGTTGGGCATCACGCTTTCCCAGCAGCTGGCCCTGACGGAAAGTTACCAAGGCGATCTGTGGTCGCGGGCGGATTTTGATTTATCGAGTCTCGCGGGTCTGGAGAGCGCGGTGCCGGAGGGGTGTTCGCGGTTCTACACGGTATGCCTGCAACAGGCGGCGCGGGAAGGCGATCGGCTGGCGCTGAACCTGGAGG
>JAIRMN010000023.1 GCA_031258715.1 Zoogloeaceae bacterium | reverse complement strand
TAGCCGGACAGAAGGGAAGCGACCATATCGAGGGCGGTGATGGAGACGACGTGCTTTACGGGGACGAGGCGAACGCGCTTCCCGGAGGCTGGGAAGGGAACGACACGCTGATTGCCGGGCATGGCGCGGATCGCTTGTTCGGCGGCGGCGGGGATGATCGGCTCTGGGCGATGGAAGACGATGGAGAAGCGGACGTCCTGCACGGTGGCGAGGGTAATGACGATCTGCGCGGCGGCACGGGCGGCGACAAGCTCTATGGCGAGGCGGGCAATGACCTTCTGATCGCCGGGATGGACGGCAGTGAACTCGATGGCGGCGAGGGCGCGGACACGCTCTACGCCAGCGCCGGGAATGACGTGCTGAAGGGCGGCGAGGGGGATGACCGTTTTTACGGGAATCGCGGCGCGGACGAATATCTGGGCGGCGCCGGAGCGGACGTTTTCTACTTTTCGACCGATCTGCTTTTTGAAACCACGGACGTGAGCGTGTTGAAGGACGCAAGCGCGGAAGACCGGCTGGTTCTGGATGGCGCGAGGCTCGATGAGGTCGCCTTCGTGGCGGAGAGCGAAGGGCGTTGGCGTAGCGAGGACGGCCATGTCCTCCTGATGAAGGAAGGCGAGACGCTGAACATCCAGACGTCGAACGGTGTGGGCAGGATAGTGGTCGAGCGGTTCGTCAATGGCGCGCTGGGGTTGTTCCTGCCCGAACTGGACGACAATCAGGCGCCGGTGGTTGCCGTGGTTGCGGCGAACCTGAATGTCCGGGAAGATGAAATCCTGAATATCGAAGTGTCCGCTTCGCTCTTTGCCGACCCGGATGGCGATGCGCTCGCCTACACGCTCACACTGGAAGACGGCGCGCCGCTTCCGGACTGGATTGCCTTCCATTCGCCCACCCGCACGCTCACCGCCATTCCGGGAAACGAGGAAGTCGGCGTCCTGGGCCTGCGCCTGACCGCCACCGACCCGGAAGGCTTGTCGGCGAGCCAGACCTTTACGCTTACGGTGGAGAACGTCAATGACGCCCCGGAATCGGCAGGCGAAATCGAGGAGGTGGAAGCGCGGGCGGGCGAACGCTTCATCTTCGTTCTTCCCGCCACGCTTTTTACCGACCCGGATGGTGATGAATTGAGGTTCGATGTTACCTTGGCGGATGATTCGCCGCTCCCGTCCTGGCTTGTTTTTGACGTGGCGACCCGGACGCTTTCCGGCACGCCGGAACATGCGGACGCGGGAAGCTTTGCCTTGAAAGTTACCGCCACCGACCCGGAAGGGTTGTCGGCGAGCCAGTCCTTCGTGCTCGCCATCGAGGGGGTTCCCGCTGTCCATGAGATTGCGGGAACGAGCGGCGACGACAGTCTCTATGGCACGGCAGACGATGAGCGCATTCTGGGATTTTCCGGTGACGATGGCCTCTTCGGAGACGCCGGAAACGACCATCTGCTGGGCGGAGAAGGCGACGACCGGCTTTTTAGCGGGACGGGCGAAAACAGACTGGAAGGCGGGGCGGGCAATGATCTGCTCTATTCGGAAGGCGGCGACAATCTTTTGTTCGGCGGAGCGGGCGACGACCGTTTTTTTGGCGGGGCGGGCGATGACATCCTGGACGGGGGAGAAGGCAGCGACCGGCTCTTCGGCGGGGCGGGGGATGACGTCTATGTGCTGCGTCCGGGTGACGGAAACGACGTGCTCGTTGCCTACGACCCGGACGCCGATGCCATCGACGCCCTGCGCTTCGATGGGGTGGCTTCCACGGCCCTGCGCTTCGACCGGGAGGGCGCTCACCTTATCATCACTTACGGAGCGCATGACCGCGTGACCCTGGAAAACCATTACCAGGGAACGGCCTTCCAGATTGACCGCATCGAATGCGCCGACGGAAGTTTCTCCGCGGTCGAACTGCTGGCGCGCGTTCCTGTATGGCTCACCGAAGGAGGGGATCATTTCCACTTTACGAAGGGCGGCGACATCGTTGCCGGTCTGGGAGGAGACGACAGCTTGTATGGCGATGATGGAGACGACGTTCTGTCCGGTGAAGACGGAAATGACAGTCTCTTCGGTGAAGACGGAAACGACCATCTTTTGGGGGGTGAAGACGATGACCGGCTCTTTGGGGGAGAAGGCGATGACCGACTGGAAGGGGGAACTGGAAACGATACGCTTTATGGGGAATCCGGAAACGACTGTCTTTCGGGAGGAGCGGGCGATGATCTCATTTATGGCGGAACGGAAGATGACCGTCTTCATGGGGGAACGGGCGATGATCATTTGTATGGTGGAACCGGCGGCGACACGTATGTTTTTATCCGGGGCGATGGCGAGGATGTGATGCGTGATTACGACACGGAAGGCGGCAGCGCGGACACACTGGAATTCGGGGAAATCGGCGCGGGAGAACTCTGGTTCGCGCGCAATGGGAATAATCTGGAAGTGCGGGTACTTGGCGGGAACGACAAGGTGACGATCCAGAACTGGTATCTGGACGCGCTCTACCGCATAGAGACATTCCGGACAGAAGAGGCGGTCTTGAAGGAATCCGAAGTCCAATCGCTGGTGGAGGCCATGTCGGGCTACGCAGAACCGCAGGAGGCCAATCTTCCAGAGGGCTATGAAGACCTGATTCAGATTATCGGGTCAACATGGGAGAGCGTGTAGGGAAGACGCGATCATCCGTTCATGGCCGATTCCCGCGGAAATGACCATGAACGGGCTGACGGCTCAGGTGTAGGCATCGTCCGGCAGGAGTAGACGGCGTGAGGCGGCGGCGGAAAAGAGAGGGGGCGATTCAAACGGATGGGGTGTTCCGGCGCAAGACGGTAGCCCTTGCTTCCTGCCTCGTCATGCTCCGGGCAGCAGGGCGGAAGGCGGAAGACAGGGGGTTGAAGACAAAGAAATTACCAGCGTATCAAGCCGCGGGTTATGCCTCTGGATTGCCCTTGCGGGTTGCGCGGGGCCGCTTCGCTTTGGAGGATGACGGCCCTCTGGCCTTGCTCTCATCCGCCTGGCTTTCCCGTCCGCACGAGCTTCAAGAGCGCCGCCGCCAGCGCGTCCAGATCGTCGTGGGTGTTATAGAGCGCGAGCGACGGCCGTACCGTGGCTTCCAGCCCGAAACGGCGCAGGATCGGTTGTGCGCAGTGATGCCCGGCGCGCACGGCGATACCTGCTTTGTTGAGCGCACTGCCGATCTCCAGCGTGCCGCGGCCTTCGAGCACGAATGAGAGGACGCCCGCTTTTTCCGCCGCCTGGCCGATGATTTTCAGCCCCGGAATTTCCGAGAGCAGGCGCGTGCCGTAGCGCAACAGGTCGTGTTCATGGCGGGCAATGTTGTCGATGCCGATGCGTTCGACGTATTCCAGCGCCGCGCCCAGTCCCACGGCGCCGGCGATGTTGCCTGTGCCCGCTTCGAAGCGCGCCGGCGCGTCCTGGTAGAGCGTACGCTCGAAGGTGACGTCCTGGATCATGTTGCCGCCGCCTTGCCATGGATCGGTGGCATTCAACAGTTCTTCTTTGCCGTAGAGCGCGCCGATGCCAGTGGGACCGAAAACCTTGTGGCCGGAGAACACGAACCAGTCGCAGCCTAGCGCCTGTACGTCGGTGCGCATGTGTAACACCGATTGCGCGCCGTCGATCAGCACTTTCGCGCCGCAAGCCTGCGCAAGCCGCGTCATCTCCGCCGCGGGGGTGACGGTGCCGAGCGCGTTGGAGACTTGCGTGAAGGCGACGAACCGGGTTTTCGGGCCGAGCAGGCGAGTGTATTCGTCGAGGGAAATTTCGCCGCGATCATTGACCGGGGCGACTTTCAGCGCCGCACCGGTCTGCGCCGCCAGTTGTTGCCAGGGGACGATGTTAGCGTGGTGTTCGAGCCAGGTAATGAGGATTTCGTCGCCAGGCAGCAAGTGCTGCCGCCCCCAGCTTTGCGCGACCAGGTTGATGCCCTCGGTCGTCCCGCGCACGAAGATGATTTCATTGACGGAGCGGGCATGGACGAAACGGCGTACCGTCTCGCGCGCGGCTTCGAAAGCGTCAGTTGCTCGCGCTGCCAGTTCGTGCGCGGCGCGATGGATGTTGGAGTTTTCGTGCGCGTAGAAATAGGCCAGCCGGTCGATGACGGCTTGCGGTTTTTGCGTGGTGGCGGCGTTATCGAGCCAGACGAGCGAACGGCCATTCACGGTTTCCGCGAGAATCGGGAAGTCGTTGCGGACGGCGTGCACATCGAACGGTTGCCCCGGTATTGCCTGTCCGCTTGAAAACGGCGCCAGTCCCGGCGCGGGGCGGGTGACGGGCACGCTGATGCCAGCCGGATAGAGCGGCGGCGCGTCGTCCAGGAAATAAAAGGGCGAACCCGTGCGCGCGTCCGGCGGCGTCCAATTCGCCAGTTCTAGGATGTCCGGCAGCGGCACGTCGAAGATGGGCTGGGCGGCGGTCTCCTGCCCGTCCTGCTCCGTTCGCGGCGCGGCTTCCGGTGTTCTGGCTTCCAGCGGCACGGATGATGGCGGCTCGTTGAAGAATCGCGCCGCCAGCCGCGCCAGTTCAGCCTCGCCGGGCAGGCCCAGCGCCTCCGGCGCGGCGGGGAAGGCATCAACGGTATTGATGCGCGTAGTCATGGTACTTGTCCACTTCCACGTTTTCGAGCACGGCGAGCGCGTCGTCGGTCAGCACCGCGAGCGAGCAGTAGAGCGAAACCAGATACGAGGCGATGGCCTTGTGATTGATGCCCATGAAACGCACGGATAGCCCCCGGCTCTGTTCGCCCGGCAGATTGGGTTGATAGAGGCCGACCACGCCCTGGCGGCGCTCGCCGGTGCGCAAGAGCAGGACATTGGTCTTGCCGTCCCTGATGTCAATCTTGTTGCTGGGCACGAGCGGCACGCCGCGCCAGGTGATGAATTGCGAGCCGAACAGCGACACGGTGGGCGGCGGCACGCCGCGCCGCGTGCATTCGCGTCCGAAAGCGGCGATGGCTTTGGGGTGGAGGAGGAAAAAGGCCGGCTCTTTCCAGACGAGCGAGAGCAGTTCGTCGAAGTCGTCCGGCGTCGGCGCGCCGGAGAGCGGTTGCAGGCGCTGGTGGTCGGCAACGTTATTGATGAGGCCGTATTCTTCGTTGTTGATAAGCTCGCTTTCCTGCCGTTCCTTGATGATCTCAATGGTGAGCCGCAATTGTTCTTGGATCTGGTTGTGCGGGCTGCTGTAGAGGTCGGAGACGCGCGTATGCACGTCGACGACGGCATTGACCGCGCTCAGGAAATACTCGCGCCCCCACTCTTCGTAATCGACGAAGGTCTGGCGCAATTCCTTTTCATCGTTGCGAACAGAACAGTTAACCGCGATGGCGGCTTCGTCCTTGACTTTGTTGACGCGGTAGATCCCTGCCTCGACACCGACCCATTGCAGGAATTGCGGCAGCCAGCGCGGCGTGATGCGCCCCAGCATGGGCGCGGTCTTGGTCGCATTCGCAAGCGTTCGGGCGGCGACATCGCCCAGTGCGGTTTGTGCGTCGTGAATATCGGTCATTCTGGTTTCCTCTCGAATATTTTTGAACGATCAGATGCCGCTTCCGGCAGTGAAGACTTCGCTTTGCGCCAGTGCCTGGGTGACGTGGCTGTTGGGCGGCACGCTGCGCGTCAGCCATACGTTGCCGCCGATGGAAGAGCCGCGCCCGATGGTGACGCGCCCCAGAATCGTCGCGCCCGCGTAGATGACCACGTCGTCTTCGACGATCGGATGACGCGCCCCGCCCTTGACCAGGTTGCCGTTTTCATCGGCCTGGAAACGCTTGGCGCCCAGCGTGACCGCCTGGTAGATGCGCACCCGGTCGCCGATTATCGCGGTCTCGCCGATCACCACGCCCGTGCCGTGGTCGATGAAGAAGTGGTCGCCGATGGTGGCGCCGGGATGGATGTCGATGCCTGTGCTCGAATGCGCGATTTCGGCGATGACCCGCGCCGTGAGCGGCGCGCCCAGCGTGTAGAGTTCATGCGCCAGCCGATGGTAGGTGATTGCGGTGAGGCCGGGATAGCAGACCAGTACTTCGTCGATGCTCCGCGCAGCCGGATCGCCCTGGTAGGCGGCCAGGATGTCGCTGTCCAGGAGTTTGCGCACCTTGGGCAGCCGGGTTGAAAAGCGTTCCACAATCGCGGCCGCTTCCGGGATTTCCTCCCGGCTTTCCGGCGCGAGGAAATACCGGAAGCGCAATTCCCGGCGAATTTCCCCATAGAGCAGCTTCAGGGCGGCATCCAGCGTGTAGCCGACGAAATAGTTGAGTCCCTCGTCAGTGATGTCTGGCGCGCCCAGACGGTTGGGAAAGAGCGCCGCCGCCAGCCTTTCCACGATCTGCGCGAGCGCCTTGCGCACGGGCAGCTTGGGCGGCCTTTCGGCGCGCTGGCGCATTTGCAGGGATTCCACCCGCAGGGCGAGCAACTCGGCCACGACGCGGTCGAGTTCGAGAAGCAGGTCGCTCGCGGTCGGCGCGTCGTATTCCTCGACCCGCGTTATTGCGGAAGATGGAAGGGCAATGGCGGAAGCGGTCATGAGGCAAAACCCGTGGCAAAAAAACCCATCACGCTCGCAGCGCCCGCAAGACGGCTGGGACAAACAGCGCGGACATCGTTCTCGAACAGACGCATGATATAAAAAGAGCCTTGGCAAGTGAAAAGACGATGAACATGTCGCCGTCCGTGACACGTGACATCTGGACAGTTACTCTAGCGTTATATACACCGGAAGCCAACGAATAATTTCTTATAAGCAAGAAAATTGATCAGGAGACAGGAAACAGAGCGCCCACCGCTTCGTCAAAAGCGCGGCGCGACCTGAAAGGCTCCGTACCTCGTCATTCTCAGGAGCGCAGCGACGAAGCAATCCAGATTCGTAACCCGCCGCTTGATACAGCGGTAACTTTTCTGTCCTCTGTTCTCCATCCTCCGTCCAGCCACTGGCCTGCGCCCCTCGCTTTTGATGATCGATTCATCCCAGATAAAGCCCCAGAGCAAAGGCGGCCACGATATTCCAGAAGTGCGCGTTTTGTTTTTCTGCGGGAATGCGGGTTTCGAGCCAGATCTTGAGCGGCTCGCATTCCGGCGTGGGTTGGACTACTCCCCAGTTCCGCAGCCTTACCCGCTGCCGTCCGCATCAGCGGGTCAGTCCATGGTGCACTTTGGCATCGGTCCAGATCTCCTCATAAATCTTTCTAACAACCGGATTTTATGAGAGTTTCACGCTGAACAAATTCTTCTTTCGTGAAATATTCAAGCTAACCTGCGACGCGAAGCGCCGGTAACTCCCTCTGTCTCCTGTCCCTACCCTACGACAACGTCTGTTCCATGGCCTGTAGTAGCGTTTCGTCTGGCCTCAGGAGGACGATGCCGGTGGGGGATGCCGGGGTTTGCCATTCTGGCTTCAGGGCGCGGAGGAACAGATAGCAGGCGCCGCCCAGGTGCCGGGCGGGGTCGTAATCGGGCAGGCGGAACTTCAGGTAGCGGTGCAGCGCCAGGAGATAGAGGCGGGCTTGCAGGGTGTAGGCGTGGGCGGTCATCGCCCGTTTCAGGGCGGGCGCGGCGTAGTCTTCCGGGCGAAAGCCCAGGTGGTTGCTTTTCCAGTCAAGCACGTAATAACGCCCGGCGTGCGCGAACACCAGATCGATATAACCCTTGAGATAGCCGGAAAGCGGCGCGGCGGCAAGTCGCGGTAGGGGTTCGCCATGCGCGGCCATCAGATCTTGCAGGCGCGCGGGGTCGAGTTTTTGGGCGGGCAGGTGAAAGGCGAATTCCGTTAGGCGTTGTCGGCGCGACAATTGATTGAGGCGCATCGCGTCGCCGGGCAAGGGCAGGGACACAGACAAGGCTTCATTCGCCAGACGGAAAAGCATGGCGACCAGACGCTCCGGCGCGAGATCGCCCTGTTGCGGATACGCTTGCAACACGGCGGCGGCGGTGGGCGCAAAACTCGCCGCGTCCGCAAAGTCGATGCGCTCAAGGAAGGCGTGTATACAATCCCCGGCGCGTCCCCCACGCGGAAACAGCAGCGGATCATCATCCGCCATGAGCGGCGACGGATTGGCCTCGGTCTCCGCTGGTTCGCGCCCGTCCGGGTCGGTATCGCGTTCTTCGCCGCTCCAGCGCGCGCCGCGCAGGAGACCGGAAAAACTGTCCGTGCGCCAGACAGGGAAAAGCCGACGATTGGCGCGCAACGCGGCGTATTGCGGCGCGTCCGTCTCGTTCGCCCTATGGCGATGACTTTCCAGCGCGGGCGGCTTTGCACAATCGGCGTCCATTTCCCGCGCGAGCGTTTGCCAGAGGGCGGCAAGCGCTTCCGGCGCGGGCAATGTCCTGCTATCGCCAGCCAGCCAGTCCTGCGGCATGTGATCCTTTCCTGCAATCAACCAGTTCAGGAGGCTTTTTCGGCTTTCAAGCGCGCCCTTCCCGCGCCGGTATTCACCCCAGACCAGATAACCGCGATGAACGGGACGGGTGAGCGCCACATAGAAAAGCCGCAATCCCTCCGCCGCCTCTTCGAGCGCGTGACGCGCTTTTCCGGCCTCCTGGCGTTCGGGACGATAGTCGATGACGAGACCCTCCGCGTCGTGGTAGAGACAGCCCGGCAGGATATCCTTCGGCCTAGCGTTTTCCGACCACAGGAAGGGATAGAAGACCACATCGAATTCCAGTCCCTTGGCCTTGTGGATGGTGACGATCCGCACCAGATCGCGCTCGGATTCCAGGCGCAGTAGGCTGGCCTCGTCCGTGAACGGATCCGCGACGCGTCCGGCGTACTCGCGCGCGAGCCGTTCCGGTTCGCGCTCCGCGCGCTCGGCCTGGTGCAACAGCTCGAACAGATGCCGCACATTGGTCTGCCGCCGTTCACCTTCCGCTTGTTGGAGGAGACGGGTATCGAACGCGTATTCCCGTGCTAGGGACAAAAGCGCGGCGAGCACACCCTTTTCCTGCCACAACCGCCGCCCTTCCTGAAAATGCCGCAAGATGCGGTCGAATCCGGCTTGTTGCGCTTCATCCTCCAGCGCGGCGATTTCCGGGGCCGTCCAGCCGATCAGCGGCGTCGCCAGCGCCGCCCTGACCCGGCACGTATCCTGCGGCAGCAAGAGCGCGTGGAGCAGGACATTCACCGCCTGCGCCTCGGCGCTGTCAAAAACGCTCGTTTGCGCCAGTTCCGCCGCCTGTAGCCCCACGTCGGCCAGCGCCCGCCGCATCAGGCTGCCCTGCGCGTGCGTGCGCACCAGCACCGCCATGTTCTTCGCGCCCAGCGGCACGCCATTCAAGTGTATCAATCCCTGTCCCGCCGCGTCCAGCAGACGGGCGATTTCCCGCGCCGTGGCCGCCGCCGCCCACTCTTCCGCCGATTTTTTGTCCAGCGCCTGACCGTCGTCCTCCACGGGCAGTTGCCAAAGCTGCCAGGATTTATTCGCGGGCGCGGTGGCGTCGATGAAGGCGGACAAGGGTTTTTCGCCGCGCCGGGCGGGAGAAAACGTCAGATTCTCCAGCATGAAGGCGCGGGGATTGGCGGAAAAGAGGGCGTTCAGTCCTGTCAGGATGCCGGGGGCGGAACGCTGGTTCCGATCCAAGCAGTAGCGGCGTTTTACCTTGTCGCGCGTCGCCAGGTAGGTGTGCAGATCCGCCATCCGGAAACTGAAAATCGCCTGCTTGGGATCGCCCACCAAAAACAGCGCCGTCTCCGCGTCCGCGTCCGCGCCCAGAGCGTAGATGCGCCCGAAAATGCGCGCTTGCAGCGGATCGGTATCCTGGAATTCGTCGATCAGCGCAACCGGATAGACCTGACGCAACCGCGCCGCCAGCCGCGCGCCGTTCGCTTCATCGCGCAGGGCGCGGTCGAGATGGGAGAGCATGTCGTCGAAATCCACCCGGCGCAGCCGCCGCTTGCGCGCCGCCAGTTCTTCCGGCAGGATAGCGAGAAATTCCCGGAAGCGGGCGAGCCGTTCGTCCTCCAGCGCGGCCTGCCGCTCGGCGTCGCGCTGGCACAGCGTTTCCACCCGCGTGAAAAACGGGTGCGCGGGCGGCGTCTTGTTCTGGTTCGTTCCGGCCTCCAGAACGCTTTGGCGGAATTTTTGCATGGTGTTCGAGATCGCCGCCGTCCCGTCACCGGATAGCCAAGCGTCCCATTCTTCCGCCCAGCGCGCAGGCCCGCCCGCCCTGAAGCGCTGTCCGTTCAGGATGCCTTGCGCGCGCGCGGCTTCCAGAAGATCGACAATTTTCGCGCGCTCCTCTTGCCAGCACGACCGCGCTGCGGCAAACGCATCGGAAAACGCTGCCCCGGACGCTCCCAAGGACGCCGGAGACATTGCCGCAGATTCCGGCCAGAGCGCACGCGCCAGCGGTTTTTGCAGGGCGCGGCGGGCAAGGCGAAAGAGCGTCTCCGGGCTGATTTTTCCCGCCGCCGCCGCCGCCAGCGACGCGGGGCGTCCCTCGCGCGTCATTCGCCGCCAGTAATCGGCAATGGTTTCCTCCAGGAGCGCGTCATAGCCGCTTTCGCTCTCGGCAAATTCCTGGGTGAAGGGTTCTCCCGCGGCAAAGGGCGTGTCGGCGAGGACGCGCCGGCAAAAGCCGTGCAGCGTGAAAATGGCGGCTTCGTCGAACGTGACGAGCGCGCAACGCAGACATGCCCGCATTTCATCGCGGCTTCCGCCCCTTTCCTCGATCGCGGCGACGAGTTTCGGGATGAGGCTGTCCCCGGCGTGCTGACCGTGTTCCAGGAAGGCCATCGTCTCCAGTAGCCGCTTTCTTACCCGTTCCTTCAATTCGGCGGTCGCGGCGCGGGTGAAGGTGAGGATCAGGATTTCGCCGATCGCGCGTTGTTGTTCCAGCACGAGACGCAGAACCAGCGCGCAGATGGCCCAGGTCTTGCCCGTGCCCGCCGAGGCTTCGATCAGGGTGACGCCGCCGGAGAGCGGGCAGTCGAGCACATCCAGTTCGTCGTTCATGGCGCGGGGCGATCCAGCGTCTGGTCTTCCTGCGAAACCGGGTCTTCGATGGGTTCGAGGTGAGTGATGACGTGCGCGCGCGGAATGGCGCGGCGGATCTCGGCTTCGATCCGTTCCGCCAGATCGTGTCCATGCTGGACGCTCCACGTGCCCGGCGTCAGCACATGCAGGGAGATAAAGACGCGGGAGGCGGCCTCGCGGGTCAGGAGGGCGTGGAATTCGATGCCCTGTTTTCGCCAGGCTTTCAGGATGGCCTCGATCTGCGCCTGCTCCTCGCGCGGCAGGGCGCTGTCCATGAGGCCGCCGACCGAACGGCAAAGCAGCCGCCCGCCCGTCCAGAGGATATGGATGGCCACGCACAGGGCGAGGAGCGGGTCCAGCCACAGCCAGCCGGAAATCGCCGCCGCCGCGACGCCGACGATGACGCCGAGGGAAGTCCAGACATCGGTCATCAGGTGCGCCCCATCCGCCTCCAGCGCGATGGCGTGATGTTTTTGCCCTTCGCGCAACAGGCGGCGCGCGACGATGAAGTTGAGGAGCGCGGCGAGACCGGAAGCCGCCAATCCCGCGTTTACCGCCATGAGCGCCACCGGATGCAAAAACCGCTGGATGGCCGCCCAGAAGATGCCCAGCGCGGCCAGCAGGATCAACAGCCCCTCGAAACCGCTGGCGAAATACTCGACCTTGCTGTGACCATAGGCGTGGTTCGTGTCCGCGGGCTTGGCGGCCAGGGTGATCGCCCACAGGGTCATGATCGCGCCCGCGAGGTTGACCAGCGATTCGAGCACGTCCGACAAGAGTCCAACCGAACCGCTGATCCGCCACGCCCAGGTTTTCAGGGCGATGGTGAGACAAGCCGCCGCGATGGAAACCCACGCCCAGACCCTGAGATTATCGCCGCGCGGGTTCATGGCGCGCCGTCCTGCAGATGATCCCGCAGGGGAGAGAGCAGGCGTTCCCGCCAATACGCGAATGCCTCGCCCAGCGGATCGTCCGTCTGGCCGCGCAAGGCCAGTGTCCACCACATGTCCTTTTCGGGCGCCCTGCCGTTCAGGACGTAATCGCCGCCCTGCCATACGGCGCGCGCGCGGCTTTCGCTTTCCCGCATCCACGTCCAGGCGGTCTGGGGATAAAAGGGCAACACGACCGCCTGTCCCTGTTGCCAGGCCGCCAGCCAGTCGGCGAGCAGGAGAAGGGGCTGTTCGACCGGGGAAAATACAAAGGTCGCATCGAGCGCGACATGACAGGTTTCCGGCATGACGCGGCATCCGTTTTCCTGCGCCCACGCGCCAAGACAAAGGTGTTCCAGCCAAGCGTCCAGATAGTCTCCCGCCCTGGCATTGGCGCAGCGTTCGCGCAGGAGGCCGCGGGAAGCCTCCGGCGCAAAACCGCGCAGGACGCCTTCCAGCGCAAGGTCTTCCACGACGAGATCGAAGTCGACCAGGGCATCTTCCTGTCGTCCATAAACCTGGCGTAGGGGAAGCAGGCGCTCGACATAGGCGATGAGGGTCTGGATTTCGCGCTCGACCAGCATTTCGCCCCACGCGCCGCCAGGATATTCGACGCCGCTCATCGCCCTCCGGCGCAGGGCGGTCGCGTCCTCGCCCGCCAGCGCGGCGGGCAGGAGGCGCTGCATCAGCGCGTAACGAGGCAGGGATTTTGCCGTCAGCGGTTCGATGTCATCGGGTTCTTCGGCGGCATTCGGCAGGGCGAGACGCAAGCCGTCCTTCAGGAGTGCCCTGGCCGGATGCCGGAAGAACGTCCGCAACTGCGCGAGGCTCACCCGTTGCGCCGCCGCCAAGACGAGCGGCGCGGCGAAAAACGGCGTTTCCCCGACGCGCGTCCCCGGTTTTCCGGATTGCCAGGCTTTGGCGTATTCCGAATTGAAGCTCACTATCCGTGCGTCATCGGTCTTCCTGAAACAATCGGGCGAAAACGCCTGCAACGGATGTTGCGCCTGCAAGCGTTCGGGCGGACATCCGGTGGCGCGGCAGCAAAATTCCAGGAGCTGCGCCGTCAGGAGCGAAGGCGGCAGGAGACTGTCGTCCCGCTGACTTTTTCCGGTATAGCTCAAATAGAGGCGGTCGCGGGCGGCAAGGACGAGATCGAGAAACAGGTTGCGATCATCGAGACGTTGCTGGCGGTCGCCGGGACGATTTTCCAGCGGCATGAGATCGAATTCCATCGCCCGCCCGGTTTGCGGAAAAACGCCGTCATCCAGTCCCAGAAGACAGATCATCCGGTAGGGCAATTGGCGCAGGCTGGAAAGCGCGGTAAAGGTGACGCGGCCCGTGGGCGCGCCGCCCGATGCGGCGGCGGTCAAGGCATTTTCCAGCGCGGCGCGGGCGACCCCGGGATCGATGCGGGTTGTCTCCGTTACTGCCATGTCGCGGCAGAGGGTGTCGATGGCGGCCAGCGTCCGGTCGCGCGCGTCGCGATCTTCGGGCGCGAGGGGGTTGTCGTCCAGCCAGAAGGCGAGTTCGTCCTGCCAGAGGAGGCGCCATCCGGCGGCGGCGCGCGGATGGGCGAGCCGCGCGGCAAGGCCCTCCAGTCGTTCCAGCAGTTGCCACGACGCGCCCAGGAGCCGCGCGCGCGAACCGGCCAGCGATCCGGCGGGCAGGATGCCGGCAAAGACCGGCGCAATCCCCGTTTCCGGCGCGGGCATGGCATAGCCCAGGAACAGGCGGGCGAGCGCGTCCCGCCAGCCATGACGGACATTGCCCAATCCCCAGTGCGCCCCCGCCTCCCGAAAGGCGGCAAAGATTTGCGCCAGATCGTCCGCCGTCAATTCCAGCGCCTTCATCACCAGCGGCTCCTGCAGCAGGGCAAAGACCTGGCTTGCCGGCAAACGCGCGGGCGGCAAGGCCAGTTCCATCAAGGCGAGCAACAGGCGAGCAGCGGGATTCTCCCGCGTCGCCCTTTGTCCGGTAATGGCAGCGGGAATGCCGCTTTGTCCCGTTTCGCCAAAGATGGCTTCGATCAGCGGCAGGGCGGCTTCCAGATCGGGCAGGGCCACCAGCACGTCCGCTGGCGTCAGCGTGGCGTCTTCCTCGAAGGCCAGGCGCAATTGATCGGAGAGGATTTCCATCTGTCGCATGAGCGAGTGCGCCACATGGATTTCCACGCTGCGATCGGTTTCTTCCAGCGGCCATGCGCCCGCCTCCGGCAAAGTCAAATCGAGGATGCTGTCCTGGAAACGCGCCAGCAGGCTGGGCGCTCGTCCTTCGGGCAGGCTTTCCTTCACCGATGAAAACCGGGCGATTTCTTCCATCTGTCCGTCCGCGTATTCGAGCATCATCGCCATGAAAGCCTGCGTCTGTCGTCCCCAGTCGGACAGCAGGGGGTGGCGCGTGTCCAGGTAATCGCCTTGCCCGATTGCCTCTCGCCTTGCCTGCTGCCGGGCGGTGACCAGTTCCGTCCAGTATTCGCGGCAGGGATTGAGGAGGTAGAGATGAACGTCCGTCCAGGCGGCGAGCCGCAAGAGCATGTCGAGATACGCTGGCGGCAGCGTCAGCGGGCAAAACACCTGCGCGCCCGCCGCGATCCCCGCCGCTTCTCCCGCGTCTTGCCCCGCAGCGCGCAAGGTTTCCAGCGCGGCGAAGAAATCCGCCGCCGGATGCGTTTCGCTCATTGTCAGTTCCGCCGCGAAACGCCGCCACAGCGCCGCTTGCCAAACCTCGTCAGTAAGGGTGGCGATAGGCGCGGAAGGCGGCAAGGCGCGTTTTTCCTGCCGCCAGGCTTCGAGATAATCCGGACGATAGACGATGTAGTCGGCAAAGAGGGCGGCGATCCGCTCTGCCAGTTCGTGCCGCATCAGGGCGTCGGCCTGGTCGAGATAACGGGCGAGCGGCGGCAGGGCGGCGACGAAGGCGGCGTCTTGCAAGATAGCGTCGATACGCCAGCAGGATCGTTCCGGCGCGAAGGGAGAATCCGGCGAAACGCGCGGCAGCAGACGGGCGATGCGCCGCCACAACCAGAGCGCGAGAAAGGAAAAATTCACGCCCGCCGCCACACCATGGCGCCGCGCCAGCGCCAGCGTCACGTCCCGCTGCAATGCCGCGCTGGGGACAATGACTTCCTGCGCGACAAAGGGGTCGGACGGCGTATCGGCGAGTTGCGCCAATAATTCGGCGCGCAGGATTTCGTAACGGTTGGACGTATGGAGAAAAAACATGGCGCGCGGCGAGGTGACGGCGGATTCAGCCCAAAAGGACCAGACCCCACACCACGCCCGCCAATATCAGGCTGATCATGACGGCGGCGCTCCCCATATCCTTGGCGCGTCCGGCCAGCGCGTGGAACTCCGGCGAGGTTTTGTCCACGATGGCTTCCACGGCGGAATTCAAAAGTTCGACGATGAGTACCAGGAAGAGGCTACCGGCCAGCAATGTCCGCTCGACGCCGTTTTTCCCCAGGTAAAGCCCAGACGGCAAGGCAATCGCCATCAGAAAAAGCTCCTGTCGAAAAGCAGCCTCGTGCCGGAAGGCGGCAGCAAGTCCGCGCAGGGAGTACCCCAGCGCATTCACAATCCGCGCCAAACCCGGCTTGCTCTTTGGCGGCGCGGTCGATTCAGGAGGAGGAGAAGGAGGAACCGTCATAAGGCGGCAAGGATACCACTCCCTCTCGCATCGTGGAGACTAACGCGGAAGCGGGAGCAGGAAGAGTTCGACGCGGCGCTCGTTCAGACGGGATTCGCCGGGGTGTTCAGCGCCGAGCGGGGCTTGCTGGATGCGGTAGGAAGGGACGCCCAGTTCGACCAGGCGGCGTTTGACGCGGGCGGCGGCCTGGCGGGAGAGGCTGAGGCTCATTTCACGGCTGCCGCTGGCGGGCGCGTAGCTGTCCAGGCGAATAAGCAGATCGCGCCGCGCCTTCATCCGCCGGGCAATGGCTTGCAGGGACGCTTCGGCTTCCGGCGGCAGGACGGCGACTTCGGCTTCCAGCGTGTAGATGGCCTCGGGAGCGACGGCTTGCGGAACGAGGGCGGGCGCAGGATCGGGGACGGGAACGACCTTCATGACGGGGGCTTCTTCCCTTGTCGTTTTCGCTTCCGGCGGCGCGAAAACGACAAGCGCGGCGGCGTGTTCGTCGTCCGGACGCGCGGGATTGCTGTCACAGGCGGCCAGGAGAAGGAGGAGAACGAGACCGCCGCGGCAGGCAAGGGCGCGGCGCGTCATTCTTTCGCGCCCGCGAGTCTTTGGCTTTTACCGCTGCCGCCGCCACCGGGAAGCGTCGGCGCGACGAGTTCCGCTAGAGGAATCAGCGCGGCGTCGCGCGTTTCGTTTTCCGGCGGCGCGAGGCGAATACGGTCGGCTTTCAAAATGACTAACAGGTGTTTCAGGAGGGTATGCAACTGGTTCAGGTCTTCCGGAGAAAGTTTTCCCAACGCGCCAGGCAACGCGCCTTCCAGGGGTTGCGGCGCTTTTTCGATTCGTTTGACGCCCTCCGGCGTGGGCGTGAGATGCACCACGCGTTGATCGTGGCGCGAACGGGTTTTTTCAATCAGCTTCAAGTCTACCAGCCGATCGATCAAGTTGCTGGCGGTGGATTGATGGACCGCCATCGCGCGCGCCAGTTCGGAAACCCGCAATCCTGGCCGGCGCGCCACGACCGCCAACGCCCAGAGTTGCGCGCCGCTGACCTGGCAAATGGCCTCGACCTGCTGAAAATGCTGCTTGACGGCGCTGAACACAGCGCGAAACTGCTTCAGAACGTCCATGGCGTCGGGAGGAGCGGCAGACACGGTGGATTCAGTTCAGGAGCGCCGACAGCGCGCGGCGATAGCGGCGCACCAGATCGTCATAGGATTCCGTCGCGCCGATGAGGGTGAAGAGTTCCAGCAGGAGACGCCGTCCGGCGGCATCGTCGAAATGACGGTCGCGGCGCACCACTTCCAGCGCGGCTTCCAGTGCTTCCGCGTAACGCCCTTGTCCGGCCAAGCTCCTCGCCAGTTCCAGGCGGGCGGCGTGATTGTCCGGGTTTTGCGCGAGTTTTTCCATGAGCGGCGCGACATCCGCCGCCGTTCGCGCCAGGGCCAAACGCGCGCGAAACGCCTCCGCGCGTTCGGCTTCCTGCGTGAATTCGCGGGACAAAAGGCTTTCCGCCTCTTTTCCGCGCCCCAGTTCCATCAACGCCGCCACCGCGTCCAGCGAGGCGGCTTCATCCTGCGGATGGTCGGCAAGGAAGGCTTGCAACACCGCATAAGCGCCTTGCCAATCGCCCGCTTCCACCCGCTTTGCCGCTTCCGCCCGCGCATCGATGGGTGGCGGCGGCACGAAGCGGTCGATGAAAGCACGCGCCTCCGCCTCTGAACGCGCGCCTGTAAAACCGTCGCTGGGTTGCCCTTCTACCAGCATCACAACGGTCGGGATGCTGCGGACGCCAAAATAGGCGGAAAGTTCCGGGTTTTCGTCCGCGTTGACCTTGGCCAGCAAAAAGCGTCCCTGATATTCCTCCGCCAGTTTTTCCAGAATGGGCTTCAAGACCTTGCAGGGTGCGCACCACTCCGCCCAGAAATCGACCAGCACCGGCGTTTTCAGCGAAGCCTGCAATACGCGTGTCTCGAAATCCCGCATGGAGACGTCAAAATGAAAATCCGACATGGAAAGCGCATACAAAAAAACAAGAAGGGCGCATTCTACATCAAGGATCGAAAAGGCCGGAAATCAGAAGACAGAGGACAGCGACTGTGTTCAAAAGCAAGGTTTTTTGTCAAGGGTGAGCGAAATTTTCCTGCCAGGGCTGTCCTGATTTGCAGATGGCGTTCAAGATGGAAAGGAGCTTG
>JAIRMN010000192.1 GCA_031258715.1 Zoogloeaceae bacterium | reverse complement strand
TCATTCTCGCTGTGGTCGTTCATTCGGCGGGGATTCAGGATCGCCTCGGCGCACCCGCTGTGCTGCTGTGCCTGTTCAAGGAAATGACCGGCATCCGGAAAATTTTTGCCGATGGCGGCGATACCGGCAAATGGCTCGCCTGGACAGCGGCCATGTTTGCCGCCGCGATGGAAATCGTCAAACGCAGTGAGACCGGAAAGTTCATGCTCTTGCCCAAACGATGGATCGTCGAAAGAACTTTCGCCTGGCTGGCGCTTTCCCGTCGCCTCAATCGTGACTATGAAATCAACCCTCGATACTCCGAGGCCATGATCCAAATCGCCATGATCCATCTGCTTCTCAAACGGATTTCTAATTTTTAAGATAGCTTCTGAGGACGATATGGTCGCCACGGTCGGCATAGCCGGGCTGGAACTTGATGGATTCTTCACGGCGCAGCCCGAAGGCGGCTTGTAGCCGCAGGCTCATGCGCACATGGGCATCGGTGATCCTGTCCAAGCCATCGCCAAGTTCCTTCGCCTTGTTCTCGCCGGTCACAAAGCGGCGTTCAGGAATGCCCATTTTCGTATTGTCCGTCGGCAGGATACCTGCTTTGCCAACTTTCTCGGCCCACCAGCGCAAATGTGCCAGGCGATTCTTCAGCGTGCCGACAGACAGTCCTTCTGCCTTCCAGCGCTGGAGCAAAACATCGACATGCCTGCCCTTGAGGGAAATCGCGCGCATCTGGCGGAAACCTGCTTCTTTCAGTTGGCGAGCCATGAGGAGCAACGACCGTTGCCGGTCGGCCTGCGTCGCAAAGCTGCCGTCGCGGTTGCGCTGGCAAAGCTGGCGCAGGGTATGGGTCAGATTGTCCATTGAGACATTCCTTCATCGGTGATTGATGCTGAAAAACAAGCGGTCAGTGTTATTGCCAACTCGCCAAAGCGAGATCCCCGAAAGGCAAGGGCCGGGCGTTCAGCGCACCCGTAGTCTCAAATGAGACGTTCCGCCTTGCTTCCTGTGGGAAGACTGGGCGGGAGGTATTGCAAGGGACGACAACGATGGATGGAAATACCTTCTGTGAAAAATAAGGGAAAAAGGGGAATGGACGAAAAAGGCTCATCCCGTGGGTGGGATCGCACACCGAAACGAGCCGAGGTGTGCCGGACGGTTCCCTCCGGAAGACCGGATCGGCGCTTGCAGGAATCTGCGCCATGGTTCCGGTGTTCATACCCACCGGCAGGTCATTGCAAGGTCAGTGTGCCGAGGCATCATCACGTGCGCAGCAATCAATAGGATATTGCGCCAACTCGCATTGTTGCGGCAGTTGGCCGTGCCGTCACTGCGGCGGGCAGTGACGGCACGGTAGAGGATGTCGTCTGCCGAACTGCCACAGGGCTTCGTCGGTCTGTCCTGTCATCGGCCTGCTTCCATGATCGGCGTCAGGAAATCCGCCAGCGGGCGCGGCTGCCCCACCGAGGACACGGCCTGCGCCACGGCGCGGACGAGCGGCGCTTGCGGACGCCTTGCTTGGGGCTGCTTCGTTGCACGAACCGGCGCGGCACTTGGCTTATCCTGCAACATCGCTTTCATGCGCTGGAGATAGACCGATGCCACTTCCCTGGAAACGGGTTGGTACACTGCTTCAGTGGCTGGTGTCCCGGATGTCGATGGCGGCCTGGGCGTTTCCCGGACTTCTGCCACAGGCTGTTCTTGTCCCGTGTTCTTGCGAGCCGCCCACAGGTGGAACGTGCCTGCGAGGGCTTTGCGGATTAATCCGAACAGGTAGGCGGCAGCATCGCGCACCGCCCCTGCCGCACAACGCACATTCCACTCCGCCAGCACGTCCCGGCGTTGTTCCAGGGGCAAGGCTTGCAGGCGACCCGACAGGCAATCCTGTTGGTCGGCATCCAATCGCCTGAAACGCGCCAGCGCATCCTGCCCCGGCTCCACCTGTGGGCTATGGCACGTAGGTACTTCTTTACATACTTTATTTTGTACTGTACGTACTGCTTCAGAAGTTCCTGAAGTGGGCTTCGGAAAAGTGGGGGCAGGAGAAGAAATGTGCGGGTCGGATAAATCCGGGCCGCCTTGTGAAGAGCTTCCACCAGAACCATCCTCCGAAGAATGGGCCTGCTGGTGCAATCGTTTGACCTCTTTTTGCAGGGCGGATGGAAGCTGGGCTAACTCGTCGGGATGACGCATGGCCTGATCCAGGATACTCCGCGCCAATTGTCGGACGCTCACATGCACATGTTTCAGACCCCGTTCGAGTAAAGGCAGGTAGTCCCCGTTACCCAAGCAGGCAGCGACAAAGGACAAAGGCTCCGTGCGCACAGTGTAGGAACCGCCCAGCGAGAAGCCGGTATGAGGATTGCGGCGGTAGCCGATCTGCTCGATCCAGACGGAGAGACGCAGACACAACACGGCGCGCGAGACGGTGGCCGGGGCGGCCTTGTGCGAACCCGGCGCGCACAGCAGGGCAGTACGCAGCGATTCATGGCTGACCGTGGCAACGCCGTGACCATCCGCCAGCGAACGAAACACCATCCAGGCATTACGTTCCATGGGTTTCAGGCGAGTGTCGAGCAGCAAAGCTCGCGGGACAAACAGGCCGACGGGCTGGGGTTCAGCTTGTGGTACAGGATGGGACATGATGAGACTCCAAAAAAATCGGTACGAAGACCGAAGGAATCGTCATGTCACCAGAACATGAATTTCAATACGACAAACAATAGGAACTACGTCACTACCGGTTTCTTTACCGGGCGGATTTTTGAAAGACGCTGCCGGCAAATCGTTCTTCAACCCAAATTTGACGCACGAGTTTATCGCTTTGAGATACACTGCCCTCACTCGCGGGAAGGCAATGGATTCAGGTGGACAACAGGCAAGTGCGAAGGCAAGAGATCAGCTTGCCAACGAACGAAAAAGAGTCCACGATTGAGTCCGTTCCCAACGCGGGAATAGCGTAATCTTCTTTTTAAATCAATGAGTTACGGCTTGGATACGTGTTCGTCGTGGCAATCCAGATTCGTAACCCACAGCGCGAAGCGCCGGTAGCGTTTTCGTCCTCTGTCTTTCGCCATGAAAATCCTGGCGATTCATCGGGTGGGTAGTGTACAATCCGTAGGTTTTCGTCATCCCGACGGAAAACCGGGCGTATTTGGAGCGTCCGACAGTTCTCACACTTGCCGGTTAAGGGTGTCATGGCGTATGTCGTGGCGTTGGCGGTGAGTGGCGGCTCAACCCTTATGGAGTTTTTGAATGTCTGTAACCATGCGTCAAATGTTGGAGGCGGGGGTGCATTTTGGCCACCAGACCCGCTTCTGGAATCCGAAGATGGCGGCGTACATCTTTGGGGCACGTAACAAGATTCACATCGTCAATCTGGAAAAAACCCTGGAGAAGTACAACGAGGCCATGAACTTCGTGAAAAAGCTGGCGGCCAACCGGGGCGCCATCCTGTTCGTTTCCACCAAGCGCCAGGCGCGCGAAATCATTGCTGACGAAGCTCGTCGCGCGAGCGCGCCCTATGTCGACCAACGCTGGCTGGGCGGCATGCTCACCAATTTCAAGACCGTGAAGCAATCCTTGAAGCGCCTGCGCGATATGGAAGCCGCTGTGGAAGCGGGCGATCTGGCGCGTCTTTCCAAGAAGGAGGCGCTGGATTTTTCCCGCGAGCTGGAAAAACTGCAAAAATCCATCGGCGGCATCAAGGAAATGAACAACCTGCCCGACGCCATTTTCGTGGTGGACGTGGGGTATCACAAAATCGCCGTGACGGAAGCCGCCAAGCTGGGCATTCCCGTGGTCGGCGTGGTGGATACCAATCATTCGCCCCTCAATGTGGATTACGTCATTCCCGGCAATGACGATTCTTCCCGCGCCATTCGCCTGTACGCGCGCGGCGTTGCGGACGCCATCCTGGAGGGCCGCAGCCATTCGGTACAGGAAATCGTCAGCGCGGATGGCGAAGAGGAATTTGTCGAGGAAGTCGACGAAGAGCCGGTCACCGACGAATGAGGTGAGCGTGATGGCGAAGGCATATGTTGCGCTTCGCCATTCTTGTCAATCGAGGAGTGAAAAAATGGCGGAAATTACCGTGAACCTGGTCAAGGAACTGCGCGAAAAGACCGACGCGCCGATGATGGAATGCAAGCGGGCGCTGACGGAAGCGGCGGGCGACCTGGCGAAGGCCGAGGAAATCCTGCGCGTCAAACTGGGCAACAAGGCCACGAAGGCCGCAACCCGCGTGACCACTGAAGGGGTGGTGGGCATCCATGTTTCCAGTGACGCCAAACGGGGCGCGATCCTGGAAGTCAATTGCGAAACCGATTTCGTCGCCAAAAACGAGGATTTCCTGGCGCTGGTGCAAAAGAGCGTCGAACTGGCGACAGACAAGGCGCCCGCCGACGTGGTCGCGCTTTCTTCCTTGCCGCTGGGCGAAGAGGGTACGGTGGAATCCGCTCGCGCCGCCCTGGTCGGCAGGATCGGCGAAAACATAAGCCTGCGCCGTTTCCGGCGTTTCGAAGCCAAGGGAACGCTTTACGCTTACATTCACGGCGGCGCGAAAATCGGCGTGCTTCTGGATCTGGTCGGCGGCGACAAGCAACTGGGCAAAGACATTGCCATGCACATCGCGGCTTCCAAGCCGAAGGCGCTCGATTTCTCCGGCGTCGATGCCGAAGAAATCGCAACCGAGCGGCGCATTGCCCTCGAAAAGGCGAAGGAATCCGGCAAGTCCGAAACCATGCTGGAAAAAATCGTTGAAGGTTCCGTCCAGAAGTTCCTGAAGGAAGTCACCCTCCTGGGACAGGTTTTCATCAAGGCCGAGGACGGCAAGGAAAACGTGGCGGCGCTTTTGAAGAAAAAAGGCGCTTCTGTGGCGGGATTTGCCCTTTATGTGGTTGGCGAGGGTCTGGAGAAAAAAACGAGCGACTTCGCCGCCGAAGTGGCCGCCCAGTCCGCGGCAGCCCGGAAATAAGCCGGAAACGCCAATGACCACGCCCCGATACAAGCGGATTCTCCTGAAACTCTCCGGCGAAGCCCTGATGGGCGAGGACGCCTACGGCATCAATCCCGCCGTGATCGGCGGCATCGTCGGCGAGATCAAGGCCGTGGTGGAACTGGGGGTGGAAACGGGCGTGGTCATTGGCGGCGGCAACATCTTTCGCGGCATGGCGGGGAGGGCCACCGGCATGGATCGCGCGACCGCCGACTACATGGGGATGCTGGCGACGGTCATGAACGCGATGGCGCTCTCGGACGCCATGCGCCAGGCGGACATCAGGGCGCGGGTGCAGTCGGCCCTGAATATCGAACAGGTGGTCGAGCCGTACATCCGGGGCAAGGCCATCCGCTACCTGGAAGCGGGCAGGGTGGTCATCTTCGGCGCAGGCACCGGCAATCCCTTTTTTACCACAGATACAGCGGCGGCCCTGCGCGGCGCGGAAATCGGCGCGGAAATCGTCCTGAAGGCGACCAAGGTCGACGGCATCTATACCGCCGACCCCAAGAAGGACAAAAACGCCACGCGCTTCGAGCGCATCAGCTTCAACGAGGCGATCGCCCTGAACCTGGCGGTGATGGACTCGACTGCCTTCGCGCTTTGCCGCGACCAGAAATTACCGATCAACGTCTTTTCCATTTTTAAGCGGGGCGCCCTGAAGCGCATTGTCCTGGGCGAGGCCGAGGGCACCTTGGTGTATTGCTGAAAACCGGAACAGCCGTGAAAAGCCGATGGCCGCCATGATGCCGAGTATGCCATCGTCGAAGCCCGGAAAAATCATCTTCTGGATTGCCGGGGTTCTTGCGTTATCCATCCTTTTGTTCCTGTCGGGTTGTTCCCTTGTCCAGAACAGGTTTTATTACCCGTTGCGCGGCGAGAGCCGTTATACGCCGCAAAGCCTGGAGCTGGCCTATGAGGATGTGTATTTTTCCAGCGTCGATGGCGCCCGTTTGCATGGCTGGTTCATTCCTGCCATCGGCGGGACGCGCGGCACCGTGCTGCATGTGCATGGCAATGCCGGCAGGCTTGAAAACCATCTGGACAGCGTTTTCTGGCTGCCTGCGGAGGGTTATGCCGTATTTACCTTTGATTACCGGGGCTATGGCCTTTCCGAAGACAGGCGTCCCACGCCCAAAGCCTTGATGGAAGATACGCAAGCTGCCATTGCCTATCTGCGTGGCCGCAGTGAGGCCGCCACGCAAAAAATCTTCTTGCTGGCACAGAGTCTGGGGGGCAACAACGCCATTGCCGCGCTCGCTCATGAAAAAAACAGCAACATCGCGGGCATGGCGCTGGATTCCACCTTTTATTCCTACAAACGCATCGCCGACGACAAAATGCCCGGCGCGGGATTTTTCATCGGCGACCGCTACAGCGCCAGCCAACTCATCGCGGAACTCGCGCCATTGCCGCTTTTCTTCCTGCATGGCGAACAGGATGCCATTATCCCCTGGCAACATTCGCAAGAACTCTACGAGATTGCCCGGTCGCCCAAGCAAATCCACATTCTCCCCGGCGCAGACCATTTGCAAGGGTTGCAAAACCCTGGGATACGCGCGGCGCTCCTGGAATTTTTTGCGCAAAGTCCATGACACATGCTGGGTTTCATGATGAAAATTCTGGCGATTCGCGCAAAGGGTCGTGTACAATCCCCGGCTGCCCAGGATTGCTGAAAAACGAGGAACAACCGTGATTGCCGAACTCAAGAAAACGACTGAAGCGAAGATGCAGAAATCCATCGAGAGCCTGAAGCTCGATCTGGCCAAAATCCGCACCGGACGCGCCCATACCGGCATTCTCGACCATGTGCAGGTGGAATATTACGGCTCGCTGACGCCAATCAACCAGGTCGCCAACGTCACCCTGATCGACGCCCGCACCCTCGGCGTGCAGGTCTGGGAAAGGCCAATGGCCGCCAAGGTGGAAAAGGCCATCCGCGAATCCGACCTGGGGCTGAACCCTTCCGCGCAGGGCGAGTTGCTGCGCATCCCCATGCCCGCGCTCACCGAAGAACGCCGCCGCGATCTCGCCAAAGTGGTGAAAGGCGAGGGCGAAAACGCCCGTGTCGCGGTGCGTAACCTGCGCCGGGACGCCAATGCCCACCTGAAGGAAAACGTAAGGAAAAAGGAAGTCTCCGAAGACGACGAACGCCGCGCCCAAGACGAGATCCAGAAATTGACCGACAAATACGTCGCCGAAATCGACAAGCTGCTCGCGCAAAAGGAAAGCGAGTTGATGGCGGTCTAGCGGGTCGGCAATCCGGCGCGTGGCGTCAGCCATCAAAGAGATTCATTTGAAAAAGGAGATTTGATATGCGAATTCTTCTGACCATCATTGCTGTCCTGGGATCCTTGAGCGTTCATGCGGCGCCAGCAAGTCAGGAATCTGTCGAGCGTCTTCTGATCATGACGAAAGTGGAATCATTGATGGATTCGGTGTACCTGGGAATGGAGGAAATGATGCGGCAGGCCAGCAAGCAATCCACCCAAGGATTGTCTTTGAGTCCCGATCAGCAGCGCGTGCTCGATGCCTTGCCTGGCAAGTTCGTGGCCGTAATGCGGGAGGAAATGAGCTGGCAAAAGATGAAACCGCAGTATGTGCAGCTCTACTGCGAGACTTTCGAGCAGGAGGAGGTCGACGGAATGCTCGCCTTTTACGCCAGCCCGGCGGGCCAGGCGCTCATCGACAAAATGCCCGCGCTCATGCAAAAGTCGATGGATCTTTCGCAATTCCTGCTTCAGTCGGTAACGCCCAGGATGCTGACGGCAATAAAGAACACCCTGAGAGAAGCCGATGTCTCCCATGAAAAGTGACGCCCGGCGCGTGACCTTGCGGTCAGCGCCACGGTGAAACGCCGTCGGCCTCCTGCCCTCTGATGTTTACCAGTGCCACCCGCGAACTGCCGGAAGTCCGGCCCGTGCCCAGGCATGTCGCCATCATCATGGATGGCAATGGCCGCTGGGCGAAAAAGCGTTTTCTGCCGCGCGTCGCCGGGCATGTGAAGGGCGTGGAAACGGTGCGCGAGGTGGTGCGCGCCTGTATCGAGCAGGGCGTCGAATACCTGACGCTCTTTGCCTTCAGTTCGGAAAACTGGCGGCGTCCCGCCGAGGAAGTGAGCCGCCTGATGCAGCTTTTCGTCAGCGCCCTGGAAAACGAGGTGAAGAAGCTGCAACGCAACGGCGTGCGTCTCAAGGTGATCGGCGATCTCAGCCGTTTTTCTCCTGAATTGCAGACGCTCATCCAGACGGCGGAAAGAGCGACCGCCGAAAACCGCCGCCTCGTCCTTACCATCGCCGCCAACTACGGCGGGCGCTGGGACATCCTGCAGGCGATGAACCGTCTGGCTGCCGAAAAGCCGGAAGCGGCGGGGCAATGGACGGAGGCCGATCTCGAACCCTGGCTCGCCATGTCCTACGCGCCGGAGCCGGATCTCTTCATCCGCACGGGCGGCGAGGAGCGCGTCAGCAACTTTCTGCTCTGGCAACTGGCCTATTCCGAATTCCATTTCACCGAAACCCTGTGGCCCGCTTTCGACGCCGATGCCCTGAAAGAAGCCATCGCCTCCTACCAGCGCCGCGAGCGAAGGTTTGGGCGGACGAGCGAACAGGTGCAGGAAACCGGAAATTGAGGCAATCCATGCGCGTGGCGCTCTACGGGTTGCCACGTCACATCAGTTTGAATCGCACCCGTCGTACCCATTAGGCATACTGATGTTCCGCGTTCCATGCTATAGTGCCGCAGACGAAAACGCTTGCGCAGTCGATCCAGCAACCTGGTGATCCGGTTTCTGACATGGAGGACAAAGATGAATGTAATCAATGTGGTAAGTCTGGCGATCATATTGGCGGCGCAACCTGCGAGCGCTTGTCGGATGAATGCCCATCTCGAACCCAACGACATCAAATATGCTGATGTTGTCGTTGTCGGCAGAATTGCAAATTACGAAATCGTTCGCCCCACTGACGAGGTATCGGAATTCATGAGGAAGACATATGGACAAAAGGATGTCCTGAGCGACTATGCGCGCTTTGACGTGTTGGTGGACGAAGTTCTTGTCGGACAGCCGCCTGCTGTTATCTCTGTAACCTGGGACAACTCTACATTCAGCGAGCCTGAAAAGATGGAAGAGGGGCCGTACCTGATTGGATTACGCGAGCCGGCCTCACAGGCTCCCCCGCTTCGCGGCCCAAGCGCGACGATCCTGCCTTCTCAGGAACCAGGATCGCTGACAGTATTGCAGGCGCCTTGCGCGCCGGCCTTCATATTCGAGGCCACGAGCGCCAGTGCAAAGACAATCCGGGATATATTAACCGCCAAATGACCGGGAAAGAGATCAATATACAAGCCAAAGGAGAAACGGTATGAACTGGGAACTTTTACCCCACCGGGGAATACGCATCGGTAAGACGGAAATTGTCGTTGACGCACCACGTACCGAGGTAAGGAGCGCTTTGGCAAAGTACTTTCCCCCACCAACCAACCAACGACAACCGAGCGAGGATCAGTACACCAATAGCGACAGGATGATTTTCTTGCGCTATGACGATGCCGATACCCTTGAAGGAATCATGTGTATCAATGGACCGCTGTATTTTGATGGATTAGATATTCATGACGCTACTTTGACCGGGCTTGTGCCTCATCTCGAAAAACGCGGTTACACCTTAACGGAGTCGGCGTATTACGCAGACGGGCAGGACTGCCCCGAACTTGGCATCAATATCGCCACACGCGAGGACGTCGGTGGTGATGAAGATGATGACAAGATCGAATGGATAGCCATATGGCGCAAAGACTGACCATCAGCGTCGGGATATTCCTGAAATCATGTTTCAGCCTTTCGCCGCGCCTGTGCCATTTTCCATGCAGATTTTGCAAGACGCAGTCCAGGCGAGTATGGAGTTTCCAGAAAAACGACGCGTATCAAATGCAATGTCATGTATAAAAGAAAGAATCAAGGCTGGGTCTGATTTGAAGGAAATCCATTCACTTGTAACCCAGCATCTCAAAAACCAATGCAATCCCCCTATTTGATTTACGGGAAAAGACCGCGCGGCCTGGTGATCTTCTGGCCGCGTCTCTTGCTTGCCCTAGGCGTCGGCCTGATCCTGGCGATCTGGGCGGCGTTCATTATTCTTCGTGAGGCGCATCCGGGACTTTTGCTGTGGACACTGGGCGTCGTCTGGGTTTCGGACATTTCCGCCTATTTTGCCGGACGAAAATTCGGCGGCAGGAAACTCGCGCCGGAAATCAGCCCCGGCAAGACCTGGGCGGGCGTCTATGGGGCGCTGGCGGGGATTCTTGTCTACTGGCTGGCGACGACGACCCTCATGATAATGGAGTGGGGCGCAAGCTACGTCTTTTCTCGTGGATTTTCCTTGTTCTTCTCCCTTGCGTTCCCCATCATCCTTGCCGTCCTGAGCATATTGGGCGATCTCTTTGAATCGCTCCTGAAACGCCAGGTCGGCGTCAAGGACAGCGGCAACCTTCTGCCGGGACATGGCGGCGCGCTCGATCGCATCGACAGCCTGATGGCGGCGCTGCCTTGCGCAGCTTTTGTGGTGTGCTTGTTGCCAAGCCTTGCGCTGCCCTGGTAAAAGGAAGCCTCTTGTGCTGAAACTCCGCATCTTCACCGCGACCGTTCTTCTGGCCGTCCTCAGCATGTTCTGGCTGCCGCCCTTCTACTGGGAGCGCCTGATGGCCGTGGTCGCCGCCCTCGCCGCCTGGGAATGGGGGGCGATGGCGGGGTTGAAGACGCGCGGGCGGCCCGTTTTGGCGATCGCCTGCCTGTGTTTGGCGGCATTCGAGCAGACGAATCTACTTTCCTTGTGGGGACTTTTGTGCGCGCCATTCTTCTGGTGCCTGATCGCTCCCTTCTGGCTCTGGCGGCGCTGGCGTTTGAACCGGACACGGGCAGGGCGGGGCCTCCTCGTTTGTCTGGGGTTCTGCCTGATTCTGACGGCATGGGGCGCGTTTTCTTTCCTGCGCGTGCTTGCGGGCGAATGGGAATTGTTGGCCATGCTGGGCATCCTCCCGGCTTTGAGTCTTTCCGCCTGGTTTGCCGGACGAAAATCCGGCGGCAGGGCGTTTGCGCCAGACATCAACCCCGGCAAGACCTGGGCAAGCCTCTATGGGGCGCTGGCGGGAGGACTGTGCTACGGAATATTTCTGGTCGTCCTCATGTTATGGCCGCTGGAACCCTACAAGTGGGAGGAATCGTGGAGGCTCGTCAGCATCCTGCTGTTCGCGCCTTTGTTTGCCGTATTGGGTGTCATGGGGGATATTTTCATGACCTTCTTGAAACATCAGGCCGGAATGGGAGAGGACGACCGTCTTTTGCCAAGACACGGCAGTTTGCTGGCGATCCTGTCTTGCTGTTTCCCCCTCTTCGCCTTCCTCTTTGTTCCTGCTTAAAATCCGTGTGCGAATATATGTCCCTGAAGATGCCTGTTGCGCAAAATCTGACCCTGCCCGGTTCCATCGGATCCATCGGACAAAGCGTCCTCGCCGTGGCGCGGCTGCGCCCGGAGCCTTGGTTTTCCCTTTTCCCCGTGAGGTGAGAAGGGAAACCGATACATGAACACAAACGAAGGAAGCCTCTTGTGTTGAAACAACGCATATTGACCGCCGTCCTCCTCCTCGCCGCTCTTCTCGCCGCGATTTTTTATCTGCCGCCGCTCTATTGGGCGCTCCTGATGGCGCTCATGGCCGCTGTCGCCGCTTGGGAGTGGGGCGGCTTGAGCGGCCTTGGGCGAGGCGGACGGATCATGTCCTGCGGCGTGACGCTTGCCGCCTGCCTGGGGCTGACGCTGGATTCCGGCTCCTTGTTGCTGGCGACTTTCCGGGTGTGGGGGATGCCGTCTTCCCGCCTGTTCATTCCGGGCATGATCTTCACCTCGCTGGTTGCCGTTTTCTGGTGCCTGCTCGCGCCTTTCTGGCTGGCGCGGCGCTGGCGACCGAACCGGACGCGCGCGGGAAAATGCTTCCTCCTTTTTCTGGGCATGAGCCTGATTCTGGCGACATGGTTCGCCTGCGTCTTTTTGCGCGAACTGCATCCGCTCGTCTTGCTGGGGCCGCTTCTTCTGGTATGGATCTCCGACAGCGCCGCCTATTTCGCCGGCCGCAAATTCGGCGGCAAAAAGCTCGCGCCGGAAATCAGCCCCGGCAAGACCTGGGCGGGCGTCTATGGGGCGCTGGCAGGCGTGCTGCTCTATGGCGTTTTGCTCCATGCCGCCGCGCTGTTCCTGGCGGATTCCCTTCCGGTCGGCGTCATGGGGCATATCGCCCGTTTCGCGCGCGATCATTGGTGGATCACGCCGCTCTTCCTCCTTTTCACCGTGCCGGGCATCCTGGGCGATTTGTTCGAGTCCCTCCTGAAACGCCAGGTCGGCGTCAAGGACAGCGGCAAACTCCTGCCGGGGCACGGCGGCGCGCTCGATCGCATCGACAGCCTGATGGCCGTCCTGCCCTGCGCGGTAGCCCTGATTACGGCCTTGATGTTTTTGCGGATCGCTTGAGACATGCTTCCCCATGTTTTGGTCGGAGATTGCCGCCGCGTGGATCGGCGGGTTATGCTGTCGCTAACTCATAGAGGTAAGCCCCCGGCTTTGCCGGGGGACTCACCGAGGTTTGACCTTTACGACGGTCGGCGTGAATTTCTGATCTCTGCCAAGAGAAAGGAGTTTCACGATGAAAGGGTATCAGAGTCTGAG
>JAIRMN010000054.1 GCA_031258715.1 Zoogloeaceae bacterium | reverse complement strand
GCTGTGCCGGACGCGGCGGGCGCGCTGGCGGATGGTTGCGCGCCGGCAGTGCCTTGCGTTCCGCCGGTGATTTGCTGCGCGCCCGCGCCGCCCACGCCCTGCTGTACGCCCGCGCCCTGCGTTCCGACAAAACCCTGCCGCGCGCCCGCGCCCTGCGTTTCAACAAAACCCTGCCGCGCGTCGGCGCCGGGGGAGAGGCGGCCCTGGGGTTCGGCCAGCAGGGTGGCCAGGGGGGCTTTTCCGGCCACCCATTGCGCCTGGTGCGCTTCGTAGAACATGCCGCTTTTGGCGAGCGCGGCTTTCAGGGCGAGCGCGAGATCGGCGGCGCTTTCGGGGAAGCGGTTCACGACGGGCTGGGCGTTGTTGAGCGGCGCGGGTTGTGGGCGTTTGCCGCCTTCCTTGTCGAGCGCGCCCAGCAATTCGCCGATCAGCCGTCCCGCGACGGTGAGCCGGGTGGCGACGGAAGCGTTCTTGCCGCCTTCTTCCGCCGTTGGCGCGGCGCTGCCGGTTGTCGCCACGGCCAGGGTGAGTTTGCCGTTTTGTTCGACCACTTCCAGTTCCAGGGCGTCGCCGGGACGGACGGTGAAGGGGAGCGAGAGGGTGAGGTCGCGCTGGGCGACGTTGGCGCGGTAGAGGCCGTTGGGCAGGAGGGTCTGGATGATGGCGGTGAGGCGTTGGCCGGGCGCGAATTCGCGCAGGGAATCGGAGAGTTTTTGCCCGGCTTGCGCGGGCTGGGTGAGGAGCGCGTCGGTGAGTTTCAGGCGGGCGAGCGCGTCGGCGGGGATCATGCCCGGCTCCGGGGCGTTTATGGGGCGGGTTTCGTTCCCGCCCCGCTGAAGGCCGTGAGCAGGGTGGCGATGTCCTGGCGCAGGGGGCCGGCGCGGTCGGTGACGGCGCTCAAACTGGCGAGGGCGTCCTCGATGGCGGCGCGGTCGGGTTCGCGGGCGGGCGGCAGGTAGCCGGATTTGATTTGCGTGTTTACCTGCCGGGCGGTCAGGGCGGCCTTATCCCATTCTCCGGCTTCGGCGAGCCGGGCGATTTCGCGCATTACCAGAGACAGGTTCTGGTAGGGCGTCTTGCTGGACATGGGATCGTTCAACTGCCCTGTTGCTTGTCGGGATCGATTTGCCGCCAGGCGTCGTGGATTTCCCCCAGCAGGGACTGCACTTCGTCCAGGGTTGGCACGTCGTTTTTCATGTTGGCCCATAGGAGTCTCGATACCATGTAGTCGTAGAGGGCGGAGAGGCGTTCCGCCAGTTCGCCGCCCGCCTGCACGTCCAAGCTGGCCTTGAGGCCATTGGTGATGATGTCGATGGCCTTGGAGATGTTCGCGCCGCGCTCGACGAAGCGGCCTTCGCTGGCGTGGACGCGGGCGACGGAAATCGCGCTTGCCGCGCCCTCGAAAAGCAGCACCACCAGCCGGTGGGGGCTGGCGGCGCGGACATCGGATTCACGCGCCAATTCGGCATAGGCGCTGGTCGGGTTTTGACGGGTGGCAAACATGCGTCGCTCTCGGGCAGGGTTATCGGCCTAGTAGGAGGCGGTCAGCGAAGCCAGGTTCCGCGTGAGGAAGGAGCTGGTCGTGTTCATTTCGGCGAGCAGGACATCCAGCGCGGTAAATTGGGCGCGATAACGGGCCTCCACTTTTTCCAGACGCGATTCTAACGCTTCCTGGCGTTTTTCGAGATCGCGAATATTGATGTTCAGGCTATCCTTGCTCGTCTGGATGCTGCCCGCCGTGCCGACGATTCCGTTGATTTTCTTGTCGAATACCGTGCCAATCTCCTTGGCGAAATTGGCGATCGCCCGCGGATCATTGGCGACGGCGGCGGCCAGTTTTTCCGCGTCCAGCGCCAGTGTGCCGTCCGTGCCCTTGATGGAAACGCCGATGGAAGAGAGGGTCAGTTCCTCGCTGCCGGGGTTGTCCTTGTACTTGGCGCCGAACACCAGTTCGTTTAGGGTATTTTGCGCGTTGCGCAGGACGCTGTTGCCTTGCAGGGCGCCCGCCGTTTTGGTGGCGGCGTCGTAGGCGCCCAGGCTGTTCATGGCGGCGGCGGCGTCGTTATAGGCCTTGACGAAGGCTTCCAGCGAGGATTTCAGTTTATCCTCGGTATTTCGGGTGATGGAAAGCGTGGCGCTTTTCCCCGCGGAGTCGGCGGCAAGATCCAGCGTCACGCCCGAGAGCGCCGTGGTTATCTTGTTGGACTGGCTGACGATGGTCACGCCATCCAGTTTGATTTCGGCGTCACTGGCTTGCGCGGTCGCGAACTCGTCGTTGAAGGTCAGGCCGCCGCCGCCCGCGGTAAAGGCGTTGCCGGTTCCTTCCGCGCCGGAAAGCACCAATCTTTGTCCGTCCGCGCCACTGATGATGGCGGCGCTCACGCCGCTTTGGGCGGTCTTGTCGTTGATGGTGTTGCGCAGGGTTTCCAGGGTTTCGGCGGCGCTGGTGTTGATGGTGACGTTACGCGCGTCGCCCGCGCCGAATGAAATCGTGAATGTGCCGTCCGCCAGATTGGCCTTGCCGTCCGCGCCCGCGGCCAAGGCGTTCGAGATGTCTTTTTGTCCGGCGGCCAGGCGCACCACGTCCAGCCTGTAGCTTCCCGCCGTCGCGCCGGCTCCCACGCTGACCTTGCCGGCCTTGTCGTCCGACAGCGCGCCGGTGTAGGTGGCGAATTTTTCCAGCGCCGATTGCAGCACGGCGGGTTTCAGGGCCTGCGCCGCCGTTTGCAGGCCGGAGAGTTTGCTTTGCAGGGTTCCCAGGGCGGAAATCTTGGAATTGTAGGATTCCACCTGGGTCTTTATTGCCGTCAGCGGACGCCGCTCGACAGCCATGAGTCCTTCGAGCAGGGTGGACAGATCGGCGCCGGAGCCGATGCCGATTGCGGAAAAAGTTGCCATGGTGTGTTCTCCTTCGATTCCGGTTTGGGGTGATGTAATGTCGCGCGCCGCGCCTTGCGCGTCATGCCTTTTGGCGGATGAACAGCCCATTGAGGGTATCCAGCGCCTGGGCGAGTTTCAGGGCGTCTTCGGAGGGAATCTGGCGGATCACGTCGCCGGTTTCGTTGTCCGTGACCTTGACCACCAGTTCGCCGCTTTCCTCGTCGACGGAAAAGTCGAGCGAGGTGTTGTAGGGCTTGACGAATTCGCGCAATTCCTTGACGCCTTCCTGCAATTTTTGCCGCGTGAGCGCCTCCTGTTCGGCGGGGTCGAGTTCTTCCTCTTCTTCCGCAGCGGCCTGTTCTTTCGCGGCGGCCTGTTGTTGTTGGATTTCCGTCTGGCGCGCGGCGAAGATATTTTCCGGTTCGGCGCGCGCCCAGTCGGCGCGGGCGGCTTCTTCCCTGGCGACGACGGGCGCGGCATCCGCTTCCGCCGCTCGTGGACGACGGATACCGTCGGCATTGCCGCCCGTGCCCTCGGCCAAGGTTTCACGGCTGACGGGCGCGGTGGGCGCGCGGCCTTGCGGCGTGGTGTTGGCAAGCGGCGACACGGGGGCCGCGCCGCTGATGCTGGCGATATCCATGATAAACCTCCTCCCTTTGGTTCATTATGGCAGGGATGCCATGACAAACGGAGACAAGCCCCGCTACGGCGAAAATCCGCCTTGCCGCGTGTTGTCTCCTTGCCGTCCCGGCCTCCCTGTTTATGCGTTAAAGCCTCCCCCTCGCAAAAAGAGGGAGGCGTGATTCAGGCGTCATCGCAACAGCGAGAGCACCGTCTGCGGTAGCGTATTGGCCTGCGCCAGCATGGCGGTGCCCGCTTGTTGCAATATCTGTGCCCGCGAAAGCTTGGCCGTTTCCGAGGCGTAGTCCGCGTCCATGATCCGGCTCTTCGCGGCTTCCGTGTTTTC
>JAIRMN010000038.1 GCA_031258715.1 Zoogloeaceae bacterium | reverse complement strand
CCGGCAACATACAGGATGGCATTTAGCACCTGGAGGTTCGTCAGGCTGACATTGCCACGCTGGCGCGGCAGGCAGTCTTCAATTTGCTGATATTGCGCTTCGCTAATTTCCATTGCCGTAGAATATCATTTTTCTGGGCTAGTGTGAACACGCCCTAGTATTCCGCGATATATTTGCACATCTCGCGTAGCAAAACACCGTTTGTTTGTGTGGTTTGACGCTTCCGTTTTTCCTGATAGTGCAACATTCGTCATCGCCCGCGCCGATGACGTGACCTTCGGCATCCTTTCCAGCCGCTTTCATGAACTGTGGTCGCTGCGTCTGGGCACTTCGCTGGAAGATCGTCCGCGCTACACTCCGACGACCTGTTTTGAAACCTTTCCTTTTCCCGAAGGCATGACGCCGCGCGACACCGCCCAATGCTCCGAAGGGCTTCCCCTCTCCCCCTGCCCCTCTCCCGCAAGGGAGAGGGGAGACCAATCCGCTCCCTCTCCCTTCGCGGGAGCCATCGCCGAAGCCGCGCGAAAACTCAACGAACTGCGCGAAACCTAGCTGAACCCGCCGGAATGGGTGGATTGGGTCATCGCCCCGGAAGAAGAGAAAGCGGGGTTTCCCAAACGTCCCGTCGCCAAACCCGGCCACGAGCGGGACTTGAAGACGCGCACACTGACAAACCTCTACAACCAGCGCCCCGCCTGGCTCGATCGGGCGCACCGGGAACTGGACAAAACCGTCGCCGCCGCCTACGGCTGGACGGACTATGCGCCCGATATGCCCGACGACGAAATCCTCCGCCGCCTGCTCGCCTTGAACCAGGAAAGACGCTGATCATGACACTCGAAACCCCCGCCCTGCCCTCGCACACGCAAGTCCTGCTTTTTTCCCTGCGCCGGATGCGTGATGATCTGACCGAAATTCTGGATGGAACCATGCCGGATTTGCCGGAAGCAAGAAATTAGCGACAGCCCTTCAGGTCTTCCGGTCAAACTCCATTCTCGATGGGTTTCTCTCCCCTCAAGGATGGCTACGGTCGAAACCCCGGCCGATCGAGCGGGGTTCCAACCTTCGCGCCTTCGCCTTTCTTACGGGCGGGGTTTCAAACCGGAGTTGGTTTTTGGATGAAGCCCCCTGTCGATGCAGACCCCCGCCCAACGCCATGCTCCAAGCCCGCGTAGCCTGCCGGACGCCTTGCCGCCCATCGAGCAAGGCCCTGACGACCTGGTGCGCAAGGTTCAGCAAGGGGGATGGATCAGCTTCAAGGGGCGAGCAACCAGCGTCCCCAGTACCCTGGTCGGACAACCCATCGCCCCGCGGCCCAGCCTCGAGGCGGATGGCATATACAGGCTTTACTTTTGCCATCATCATTTCGATTCCCTCGACTCGAGAGAATTGGATGTCCTATAATCTGTTACCCGTGTCTTGGCACGGATGTTACCCATGGGTCCGGTCTGTACACGATCACGATTCCCGTCTTTTGATGGTTGCGCCGTCTTGCAGTTTCAGGTGGCCGGAGATGACGACTTCGACGTTTTCTTCCAGTCCTTCCAGGATTTCGACCTGTCCGGCGCGGTGTTGTCCGAGGCGCACGGGGGCGCTTCTGACGGTGAGTTTCCTGTCTTGCGGCGCCACGCGGAAAACGAGGGGAGGGCTGCCCATCATCACGGCTTCTTCGGGAATCATCAGCACTTCCACGTTCGTCCCGAAATCCAGGCGAACCCGCACGAACATGCCGGGATGCAGGCGGCCTTCTTCGTTGGGCAGGAGGGCGCGGCAGGAAATCGAGCGTCCGCCCACATCCACCAGCGGATCGAGCGCGCTCATGGACGCGGAGAACCGCGCGTCGGGCAGGGCGTCGGACATCACTTCCAGGCGCGCCCCCACCTTCAGGCGGTTCAGATAGGCTTCCGGCAGGCGAAAGTCCACTTTCAGGGTAGTGGTGTCTTCCAGATTGACCAGGTCTTCGCCTTCCCTGACATAATCGCCAACACTTACGTTGCGTATGCCCACCACGCCGTCGAAGGGCGCGCGAATCTGCATCTTGTCCAGTCTCGCCCGCGCCAGCGTCACGGCGGCTTCCTGCACCCGCAGGGCGGCTCGGGTATTGTCCAGCGCCTGCGGGCTGATGAATTTCTTGCGGAACAGGTCCTCGTTGCGCGATTGATTGGCGCGCGCCAGCGCTAGGTTGGCTTCGGCCTGCTGCAATTCCGCCGCCTGTATGCCCGCATCCAGCGTCAGCAACAGCGCGCCCTTCTTCACGCGCTCGCCATCCTGGAAGGCGATGCGATTGATGCGCCCGGAAGCCTCTGGCCGCAACACCACGGATTCATTGGATTTGAGCGTTCCCACCGCCGTCGCCACGTCCGACAGTTGTGTCTTCGTCGCCCGCGCCGTCTCCACCAGGACGCCCTCGCCATCGTCCGGCGTCGTCGCCAGGCCATTCGCATCGGGCAAGTCCTGTCCGTCCGCACGATGCAGCCAGTAACCACCGCCGCCCAGGGTCACGAGTCCTGCCAGCGCGAGAAGAACCACGCCATTATGATGTCTTTTTTTCGTTTTCATGCCGTTCATTCCTTCGGTTTGCGGTCTTGCCGGTCAGAGCACTTCCGCCGCGTGATCCGCCAGACGCGAGCGTTCGCCGCGTTGCAGGGTGATATGCCCAGAATGCGGCCAGCCCTTGAAACGGTCGACCACATAGGTAAGGCCAGACGACCCCTCGGTGAGGTAAGGCGTGTCGATCTGGGCGATATTGCCCAGACAGACGATTTTCGCGCCGGGACCCGCGCGGGTGATCAGGGTCTTCATCTGCTTGGGCGTGAGATTTTGCGCTTCGTCGAGAATGAGGAACTTCTTCAGGAAGGTGCGCCCGCGCATAAAATTCAGCGACTTCACCTTTATCCGCGAACGGATCAGGTCGTGTGTGGCCGCCTTGCTCCATTCGCCGGAGAAATGGTTGTTGGCGCCACCGCCTTCTTCGGAATGTGTGAGCACTTCCAGGTTGTCTTCCAGCGCCCCCATCCAGGGCAGCATTTTTTCTTCTTCGCTGCCGGGCAAAAAGCCGATGTCCTCGCCCACAGGGACGGTGACGCGGGTCATGATGATTTCCGCGTAACGCTTCGTCTCCAGCGTCTGCGTGAGCGCGGAGGCAAGCGTCAGCAAGGTCTTGCCGGTGCCGGCCTGCCCCAGCAGGGTGACGAAGTCGATGTCGGGATTCATGAGAAGATTCAGGGCGAAATTCTGCTCGCGGTTCCTGGCGCTGATGCCCCAGACGGCGTGTTTAGGATGCGTGTAATCGGTGAGTGTTTCCAGCACCGCCTTCTTTCCGGCGGCTTCCCGGACGATGGCGGAAAATTCCGGCTCGCCTTCCAGATAGACGAATTCATTCAACAGGAAATCCGGACACAGAGGGCCGTTGATGCGATAACGGGTCTTGCTTTCCTCCTTCCAGGATTCCATGCCCTGCCCGTGCGTTTCCCAAAAGTCCGCAGGTAGGCCGCGGCTTCCCGTATAGAGGAGGTCGCTGTCTTCCAGCACCTGGTCATTGAAATAATCCTCGACGGGCAACCCCAGCGCGCGCGCCTTGATGCGCATGTTGATGTCCTTGGACACCAGGATCACCTGCCGCCGGGGATAGCGGCGTTGCAGGTGAATGACCACGGCGAGAATCTGGTTGTCGTATTTCGAAGTGGGCAGCGCGGGCGGCAATTCGGCGGGGATGGCCTCGGTCTGCAACAGGAGCTTGCCGGTCGCCATGTCATGACTGTGCTGGCTGAGTGCGATGCCCTCGTCGATGTCGTCGGTGGGCGCGAGCATTTCGTCCAACGCGCGCGAGACTTGGCGGGCATTGCGGGCGATTTCGGACATCCCCCGCTTGTGGTTGTCGAGTTCTTCCAGCGTCATGATGGGTAGATAGACATCATGCTCTTCAAAACGGAACAGGCTGGTGGGATCGTGCATCAATACATTGGTGTCGAGGACGAAAATCTTGCTGGCGCTCTTGCGAACAGGTTTTGCGGGCATGACGAAATTCCGTGAGAATCAAACGATGAATGACGCATTGTCACGGCGAGTGTTTCAGAACGTCAAGGGGATCAGAAGACAGAGGAGAGGGGACAGAAAGGCATTCAGTATTCGTTCGCCATATTGCAGCATGCCCGGCGCGCTCCAACCGGCTACGGACTACTGACTTTTGACGAGGCGGGGGCGCTCTGTTTTCTGTCTTCTTATATATTGAGTTTGCCCCCATGCCTCAGTGTTTGGGGGCATTTCGGGAAGCGCGGTACAGCCTGTCTCTTCTGTGGGTTTAAAGCCCGGAGGACAGTTTTTGGCG
>JAIRMN010000037.1 GCA_031258715.1 Zoogloeaceae bacterium | reverse complement strand
TCGGCACCAATCGCGAGGTCGGCATCATGACCGACGTGGAGGCGCAAGAAGCCTTGCTCGCCGCCAACCTCGAGCAGGCGCAACAACTGCGCGCCCTGCTGCCCGATCTGGAGCGCATGACGCGGTTGCCCGGCGCGATGGGCGAGGCGGCAAGGGCGATGCTCGTCCAGACGAAGAACGAAATCGCGATTCTGGAAAACACCATGACCGTTTTCGAGTCCACCTTGAAGAACGGCATTTCCGAAGGGCTGAACAAGGCCATCGGCGGCCTCGTCGATGGCACGATGACCCTGAAAGAGGCGATCCACGAACTCGCCAACACCATCGCCCAATCGCTTTTGAAGATGTACGCGGAGAACTTCGCGCAGAAGCTGATGCAGGAAATGGGCGGCATGATGGGCGGCTTCATGGATGCCGCGAACCAGGGCGCGAACGGGGCGGGCGGCTGGCTCGCGGCGATTTTTGGGAATGGCGCCGGCGTTGCTGCGGGCGGGGCGGCCACGGCGGTTGCCGATACCGCGAAACTCGCGCAGGAACAGGCGCTCCTGATGCAGGAACAGATGCTCGTGGCGCAGGAGATGACCGCCGCCGCGACGCTGGCCACATCGGGCACGGCGCTCCTGGCGTCGGCCACGGCCTTGCAGGGCGCGGCGGCGGCGCTTTCCGCCTCCGCGGCCTCTGGCGGGGCGGGCAGCGCCCTGGGGTCGGTCGCCTCCGCCGCCGGCGGCATGATGATGGCTACCGGCGGCTATACCGGGCCGGGCGGCAAGCATGAACCGGCGGGCATCGTGCACAAGGGCGAGTTCGTCACCCGGAAAGCCGTCACCGGGCAACCGGGGGCGCTGGCCTTTCTCTCCCTCATGAACCGCGCCGGGTTTGCCGCCGCGCTGCGCTCGCTCGGAATTCCCGGATTCGCGTCCGGCGGCCATGTCCCCGCCGCGCCGGTTGTTGCCAACCCCATGCGCGCGATTGCCGCCAGCTTCAACCCGCAACCGATCTCCGCTTCCATGAGCGCCAATGTGGATAACCGCATCGCCCTGAACCTCTTTGACGACCCTTTCAAAGTCCATGATTTTGCCACAGCGCGGCTGGAAAAGACGGGACATGGAGAAATCACGCGGCGCGTCAATTGCCGCGCGCGGACTTCCGCACAGGATCGAAGCGGTAGAAGAGGTTGGGTTCGGAGACGATGTAGAGCGCGTCCTCATTGTCGACGGTGACGCCCTCGGCCTGGGGAATCGAACGTTTGAGGCCGTGCCAGCCGCCCCAGAGCGGCATCATGCTGATGAGTTCCCCGCTCTTGCTGTATTCGGCGAGGAAGCGGGATTCGTCGCTCATGACGAGCAGGTGGCCTGTCCGGTCGTGCAGGCTCAGGGAAGAAAGATCGCGCAGGAAATGTCCCGGATCGACCTGGGGACGCCATTCCTGGATTTGCAGGTTCAGGGGATTGTCGTGGTGATCGGGCAGGAGTCCCGTGATGTGGAAGATGCGCGGCGGCGCTTTTTCCTTGGCCACGAAGAGCATGTCCCGCCCGTTGTTCCAGGCGACGCCCTCGAAGCCCAGATTGCCGTTCAGGAGGACGCCCAGCCCCATTTGGGGCGCGCTGGCGACGTCGATATATGTCGTGTCCGGCTGGATCGAAATCCAGTGGATGCGCTGATGGCGCTCGTCGATCAGGAAGAAGGCGTCGCCCTCTACATGGGTCAGGCCCTCCAGGTCTTCCACGCCATGGACCGGAATGCGCCGCAGGACGCGCCCCTCGGTCGAGAGTTCCACGATTTCCGCCGGATGGTTGATGGCCAGATAAAGAGTGTCCGTCCGGATGTCATGGGTAAGCCCGGAGGCGTTGCTCGCAATGCCCTCGATGGGAAGCGCGTCGATGCTGACCCGGTAATCAGGCAACCAAAGGCTGCCGTTCCGCGCATCCTGCGCCTGACAAAAGGTGCCCGCCCAATGCCAGAAGAGCGCGGGCAGCTTCATATGCCAGGCCAGCGCGAACAACGGCGCGAACACGACAAACGCCAACAGCCCCCATTTTTTTCGCCCAAACTTCATGACACCATCTCCTTGCCTTCCTCCCAACAGGCAAGAATAGCAGAATCAGGGACAGAAGACAGGCTGCAGACCCTTCTCCTGCGTCTGGAAAATTTTCGCGTCCTCGACCCCGCTTGCGGTTCCGGCAACTTTCTGTATTTGTCGCTGCACGCCCTGCGCGAAGTGGAAAAGCGCGCCCGCGTCGAAGCCGAGGCGCTGGGTCTACACACCGAATTCACCCTGCACACCGGCCCACACAATATCCTGGGGCTGGAAATCAACGAATTCGCGGCGGAACTGGCAAGAGTCAGCATCTGGATCGGCGACATCCAATGGAGCCGCAGGAACGGCTATCCGCACGCGATAAATCCCATCCTGAAGCCGCTGGGAGGCATCGAACAAAAGGACGCGCTCCTCGATGCGGACGGCAACGAAGCTCAATGGCCGGAGGCGGATGTGATCATCGGCAATCCGCCGTTTCTGGGCGACAAGATGATGCGCGGCAAACTGGGCGACGAATACGTCAACGCCTTGCGCAAGACATACGAAGGCCGCGTTCCCGGCGGGACGGATCTGGTGTGTTACTGGTTCGAGAAGGCGCTGTACAGACCGGACCCATAGGTAACACCCGTGCCAAGACATGGGTAACAGATTATAGGACATCCAATTCTCTCGAGTCGAGGGAATCGAAATGATGATGGCAAAAGTAAAGCCTGTATATGCCGTCCGCTTCGAGGCTGGGCCGAAGGGCGATGGGCTGTCCGACCAATGCCCTGGAGACGCGGACCGCTCGCCCCTTGAAGCTGATCCATCCCCCTTGCTGAACCTTGCGCGCCAGGTCGTCGGGGCCATGCTCGATGGGCGGCAAGGCGCCCGGCAGGCTAGGCGGGCGGAGCATGGCGTTGGGCGGGGGTCTGCATCGACAGGGCTTCATCCAAAAACCAACTCCGGTTTGAAATCCCGCCCGTAAGAAAGGCGCGAAGGTTGAGACCCCTTACTTACGGCCGGGGTTTCGACCGTAGCCAGTGGGGAGGGAAGAGAAAC
>JAIRMN010000004.1 GCA_031258715.1 Zoogloeaceae bacterium | reverse complement strand
GTGTTCGGCATCATCAAGCCGGTGATGGGATTTCGTCAATTCATGCTGCGCGGTCTGGAGAAGGTCAGCAACGAATGGACCCTGGTCTGCCTGGCGTGGAACCTGAAGCGTATGGCCGTGTTGCGTCCGCAGTAGGGAAACGGGACAGAAGCATTACGGATTCCGTGCCAGGAATGCTCAAATCTTGACTCAAACGGGTCAATTTGTCCTGCATCGTGAAATCAATCTGCCGGGTAACTTCAAGTCCGACAGGCTGCTAGCGCATTTCATCCGGTATCAGGAAATAAAAAAATCACTGGCGGCTTTGCCGCCGTGGGCTGGATTCTGGATTGCCGCAGCCTGCGGTCTCGCTTTTGGCGCATCGCGCTGTCCTCTGTCTTCCTGCCCGCCCGTCGCATGGCGAGGCGGGAAGCAGGCTATATGGTCTTGCGTCGGCCCAAGAAACGAAATACCGCATTCGTTTGAATCGTTCCCTTTAATTTATGCCGCGCCTTACCCCAAAAGCGATACGATCCCAGCCTTCGATATTTACCGGTCAAAAATGAGAATCGACGACTTTCATGCCTACATGGCGGCGCATCCGCGTCATGCCGCGCTCGCGCGCGAACGGCGCGGGCAGATCCGCCGCTTTGCCGGGGCGGCGCTGCTGGCGTTTTCGGCTTATCTCGCACTGGCGATCGGCGCGGCGGATTGGCTGGCGCGCCCTGTCTGGGCGGGATTTTCCATAACCTGGCTGTGGCTGACGACCTTCTGGTTCGCGCTTTTCATCATCGCGCTGGTCGTAGGGGTTGGCCGTCTCCTGCAAGCACTGGATATCCAGTTCGACGTCCTGACGCGAGAGGTACGCGATGCGCTGGGCTGACGGGATCGGGGACTGGGACGGCGGCCTGGCACTCTTCGTCATGGGGAGCGAAACCGTCCGGGCGGCGGGAGAGGAAGTCGTCACCCGGCATCCCGCTAGTCTCGCGGTCATCGCGGCGTTTTTCGTGGTGGCCTTCATCGTGATCGTCGGCGCGCGCTGGGCGGTGGAACGGGCGCATGCCCTTTTGTATGCCCATAGCGAAATCAGCGACCCCGAAGGCGGATGGCACGGGCTTTCCCTGACGGGCGTGCAGCTTTGCGCCGCCGTCCTCCTGGGATTGCCCGCGCTCATGCTGACGCAAAGGGACGAAGCCTTCATCTGGATGGCCGGATGGCTGGCGGGCTGGCCGATCCTGACCCTGACGCTCTCCGAACGGTTGCGCAACCTAGGGATGCTGACCTTTGCCGACGCGCTCGCCTGGCGGCGGCAAAGCCGCGCGCTGCGCGTGTTGGCGGCGGTCAGTACGCTCTTCCTGACCCTCCTCTGCCTGGCCGCCCAAATTATCGGCGCGGGACAGATTTTTGGCCTCCTGTTCGGCCTCGAATACTGGCTGGCGGTGATGATAATCGGCAGCCTGATGATGGTCGTCGCGCTGCGTTGCGGGCGGCTCGCGCTCACCTGGCTTTCCATCGTCAAGACGATGTCCGTTTTCCTGCTTCTTCTTTTTCTGGCGGCGCTCGTCTTGTGGACATCCGGTTTTTCGCCGGGCGAAAAAAGCGCCGCGCGCCCCTTTCTTGCCGCCGCATCCGCGGATTTCCTGGCGACGCGAACCTGGATGGATCGCGCATCGCTGGGGGTGACGCTGGTCTTTGGTCTCATGGGTCTGCCGCATCTCTTGATGCGCTTTACCGCCGCCAGCGCCCGGAACGCCCGCGTCGCGCGGCAGGGCGGGCTTTGGGCGAGCGTATGGACAGGCGTTTTTTCCCTCCTCCTCCTGATTGTCGGCCTAGGCATCGCGCGCTTGCCGGAAAGGCCGGACATCATGGCGGCGCTGGCCCTGCGCGACAACAACGCCCTGGCGCTCCTCTACCTGGCCGAGTCCGCGGGCGGCGGCGTGTTCATGGGCGCGACGGCGGCGGTCGTCCTGATCGCCCTCTTTGCCGTGGCGGCCAGCCTGGGACACGCGGCGGCGGCGGCGGTCGCGCACGACTTCTACGCCAACGCCGTGCGGGGCGGGCGGATAGGCGAGGCGCGCGAACTCGAATTCGCGCATCTGGGCATCACTTTGCTGTTCATCTTCGCCATGCTCCTGAGCATCGTCTGCGCCGGACAGAGCCTCCTCTTTCCTGTCACGCTCGCTTTCGCGATTGCCGCCTCCGTCCATGCGCCCATGCTCCTGCTTTCCCTGTTCTGGAAGGGATGCACCCGTCGCGGCGCGTTCATTGGCGGCATGTGCGGGCTGATCAGCGTCCTGGCGCTAACGATCCTTTCGCCGCCGGTCTGGGTGACGCTCCTGGGCCATGCGGTCGCGCCGTTTCCCCATGCCCTGCCGACTCTCTTTTCCATGAGCTTCGCGCTCTTCGCCGCCTGGGCGTTTTCCTTGGCGGACAGGAGCGCCCGCGCCCAGGAGGAACGCGCCGCCTGGCCCCGGCAAGAATCCCGCGCCGAAACTGGCTTCTGATCAGAGGACAGAAAAGTTGCCGGCGCTTTGCGCCGCGGGTCAGGCATCTGGATTGTCCCTGCGGGCTGTAAAGCCGCGTTATGGGCGCGATTCAAACTGATGTGGCGTAATCCGCGTAGAGTTGTGGGGAGGCGGGATATTTGTCACTAGCGGGACATTTGTCCGAAATGCCGGAATCCCGCTAACGGCGCGGGTTTCAGGGGTTTTGCAAGTCGGACGCGGAGTCGGACGGTTTTGCGCA
>JAIRMN010000167.1 GCA_031258715.1 Zoogloeaceae bacterium | reverse complement strand
CTGCAAGCCATCATCGCCGTCGGCTTCAAGATCGAGAACGAACGCGCGGTGCAGTTTCGCAAATGGGCGAACCAGATCGTCAAGGATTACACCATCCAGGGCTGGGTGATGGATGTGGAGCGCCTGAAATCGGGCGGTAGCGTGCTGACGAAAGCGTTTTTCGAGCGGCAACTGGAAAAAATCCGGGAAATCCGCCTCTCCGAGCGCAAGTTCTACCAGAAGATCACCGACCTCTACGCCACCGCGCTGGATTACGACCCATCCGCCGCCGCCGCCCAGCGATTTTTCGCTGTCGTGCAAAACAAACTGCATTTCGCCATCCACGGCCAGACAGCGGCGGAAGTGATCGTGGATCGCGCCGATCACCAGAAGGAACATATGGGGCTGCTTTGGGAGAGAGACGTGTTGCAGGACGCGGGCAAGGTGAGCGCCGAGCTTGCCAGGGCGCACGCCGAAACCGAATTCGAGAAATACCGCGTCGTGCAGGACAGGCTCTTCGAGAGCGATTTCGATCGCCTGCTGAAGCGGCTTGAAGAAAACGGGCAAAAGGGAGACGAAGCATGAACGCCCGCGTCCAGAACCACATCATCGGGCGTTTGTCGCTGCGTCCGCCACAGGCCGAATCGCTGGCGCGGTTGAAACGCGCGGTGGATGCCGCGCCGGAAATGCTGAGGCACAAACGGGATGTTTCGGCCATTTTGTCCACGTTGAAGGCGGAATTCCCCACGCTGGAAGATTTCGAGCGCGAATTCCCCTCGCTGTGTTTCGCGCTCGCCACCGGCGTGGGCAAAACAAGGCTGATGGGCGCGTTCATCGCCTATCTGCATCTGGCGCACGGCATCAACAACTTTTTCGTGCTTGCGCCAAACCTGACGATTTATAACAAGCTCATCGCGGATTTCACGCCCAATACGCCGAAGTATGTGTTCAAGGGCATCGGCGAGTTCGCCATCGGCGCGCCCCAGGTCATTACCGGCGACAACTACGAGAAACAGAACATCACGGCGGGGAGACTGCTCGGCGAGGCGCGCATCAACATCTTCAACATTGCCAAGATCAACGCCGAAGTGCGCGGCGGCAAGGAGCCGCGTATCAAACGGATGCGCGAAGTGCTGGGCGAGAGCTATTTCAACCATCTGGCGAACCTGCCCGACCTGGTGCTGTTGATGGACGAATCGCACCGCTACCGCGCCAGCGCGGGCGTGCGCGCCATCAATGAACTGAAACCGCTGTTCGGCCTGGAACTGACGGCGACACCTTTCGTGGAGTCCGGCAAGGGGCCGACGCCGTTCAGGAACGTGGTGATGGACTATCCGCTGGCGCGGGCGCTGAAAGATGGTTTCGTCAAGGAGCCGGCAGCCGTCACCCAACGAAATTTCGATGCCAGGGCGCATACGCCGGAGCAAATCGAAAAGATCAAGCTGGAAGACGGCGCGCGCCTGCATGAAACGACGAAAGTCGAACTCACCACTTACGCCCGCGAGAACGGTGTACAGGCGGTCAAGCCTTTCATGCTGGTGATTGCGCGCGATACCACGCACGCCGGACAACTTCTGGCGCTGCTGGAATCGGAGGCGTTCTACGAGGGGCGCTACGCGGGCAAGGTGATCCAGGTGGATTCCAGCCGCACTGGCGCGGAAGAAGAAGCGATGATCACCCGCCTCCTGGCCGTCGAGCGCATGGACGAACCGACCGAGATCGTGATTCACGTCAACATGCTCAAGGAAGGCTGGGATGTGACCAATCTCTACACCATCGTGCCCTTGCGGGCGGCGAACGCGCGCACCTTGATCGAGCAGAGCATCGGGCGCGGCCTGCGTCTGCCTTACGGCAAACGCACCCTTGTTCCGGCGGTGGATCGCCTGAACATCGTCGCCCACGACAAGTTTCAGGAAATCATCGACGAGGCCAATCGTGGCGATTCGCCGATCCGTCTGAAGCAGATCATCCTCGATGCGCCGGGTGCGGACGACAGGAAAACGAGCGTGCAGGTTGTATCGGGCGCGGTGGTTCGCCTCGGACTTGCGGATGCCCCGGCGCTCGATCCGGCCTCGGTGGCGACCAGTGGCGGCGGTGACACTGCCCTTGCGCCAGCGCCGGTCTTCACGACGGAGGCGGAAAAGCAGGTAGCGCGGGTGGTGATGGAGGTCATCGGCAAGTACGAGGTCAGGCGCGATCTGGCGCCGACCCGTACCGCGCTCTTGAAGCCGGAAGTGCGGAAGGAAATTCAGGCGGAGGTCGCGGAACGCTTGCGCCCGACGCGGGATGACCTGCTGGCGGGCGCGGATGAGGCTGCCTCCGCGCTGGATTTATCGGGCATCGTGGCAAAGACCACCGAAATCGTGGTGCGGCAGAGCATCGACATTCCGCGCATCGTCGTGGCACCCAGGGGCGAGGTCACAACGGGTTTTCGTCCGTTCACGCTGGACGTGAGCCAGCTTCACCTGCAACCGGGCGAGCGTGAAATCGTCATCCACAACCTGCACACCAACGCGCAGGAGACGCTGGCCGCCGAAACCCGCCTGAAAGAACAGCGTCCGGAAGATTACATCGTCCATGCCCTGGTGGATTTCGACGACGTCGACTATTTCACCCAGGCCGGTTTGCTTTACGACCTTGCGGGGCAGATGACGCGGCATCTCTCCAGTTACCTTTCGGAAGCCGAGGCGCTCAATGTCCTGGACGGTCAGCGCAAGACCATCGCCAGGGAAATTCATTCCCAGATGATGGCGCATTTCTTCGAGGAGGCGACCGAATTCGAGGCACAAGTCAGTCGCGGCTTCACGGAGATCAAGCCCTGCCACTACACGGCCACGGCGAATCAGATGCCGCGCCATTACCGCGAAACCGTGGAGGACACGGGACGCATCAAGCAAATGCTGTTCGGCGGATTCACGAAGTGCCTGTATCCGCTGCAAAAGTTCGATTCGGATACGGAGCGCCGCTTCACCGTCATTCTCGAACGCGATGCACTGAAGTGGTTCAGGCCCGCGAAGGGGCAGTTCCAGATCTACTACAAACTGGGCGTCGAGCAGCCGGAATACATTCCCGATTTCGTGGCGGAAAGCGACGCGGTCATCATCATGGCGGAAACCAAGAAGCGGGACGATCTGAAAACCGACGAAGTACAGGCCAAGGCTGCCGCGGCGGCGCGCTGGTGCCAATACGCCACGGAATACGCCACCGCCGTCGGCGGCAAGCCGTGGAAATACATTCTGGTTCCGCACGATGAAGTCGTGGAATCGAAACGGTTGCCGGAATTCCTGCGCTTCGAGCAGAAGGCTTGAGGAGGACGATATGACACTGAATCTCATAGAAACCATTTTCAACTACCTGAAAGAACAGCCAGAGGAAAAGTTCACCGCGCGGCAGGTCGCCGAGTGGGTGTTCGCCACTTTCCCCGCCGAGTGTCAGGCCAAGAAAGACAGCAGCCAGGCACTGAAGACTGATGCCGATCTGGTGCAACAATTGGCCGCGGAAATCGGCGCGCGGCGTCCGCTGTTGCAGAAGCGGCATTCAGAAGTAAAAACGACCGAGGGGCGCCCACGCAAGTATTACTACTCTTCGATGTCGGACAGCGACGAGGTGGCGGCGGCCGAGAGTGCGGCTGCGTCAGTGGCGGACGCCGGGCAGCGTAGGATCGACGAGCGCGCCTTGTACCCGCTGCTTTCGCAGTATCTGTGGGAAGAGTTTGGCTTGTATTCCAAACGTATCGACGAGAAGCGTTCATCGAACAAGCGCGGACAGAACGGCAACCGCTGGCTGTATCCGGACGTGGCGGGGATGGAGGATTTGGGCGCGGACTGGCATCCGGAAGTGCGCGACTGTGTGCACCAGTATTCCGACAAGCGTACCAGACTGTGGTCGTTCGAGGTCAAGCAACTGATCAACCGCTCGAACGCGCGCGAATGCTTCTTTCAGGCGGTGTCGAACTCGTCATGGGCCAACTTCGGCTACCTGGTCGCGGCGGGAATCAACGGACAGGACACGTTGAAGGAACTGCGAATGCTCTTCGCTGCCCACGGCATCGGCTTCATCAAGCTGGAAGCGGACAATCCCGCCGATAGCCAGATGCTGATTCCAGCCCGCGAGCGCGACGAGATTGACTGGGACATGGTCAATCGTTTGGCTATGGAGAACAAAGATTTTATGGAGTATGTAAAGCTGGTCAGACAGTTCTACCAAACTGGCGAGGCGCGCCCGGCGGACTGGGATGTACACGAATTGCATGAAAGTTGATGCAATGACACAAAGAGAATTTGCAAGAGGGGCGGAACCAATGGGATTTGCATGTGCATGAGCGGGCTTACAAGACGAATATTGCATCAACTGCGTCCTGAGTCATCGAATGCTTGCCTCGATGGCTTCCCACGCCACATCCCAGCGTATTCGCTCCTGTTCGAGGCGGATTTGTTGGCTGCGGGCATTTTCCTTGATCGACTGATAGAGCTTTTGCTCGGTACTGCTGAGTAGTGGGAGTTCTGTGGAAGAGTGCTGCTCTTTCTCTTCGACCCATAAATCACGATGACTCATCAGCGTTGACTCATCCATAAGCACAGTCTTCAGGCCAGGGATGTATGTTCTC
>JAIRMN010000166.1 GCA_031258715.1 Zoogloeaceae bacterium | reverse complement strand
GACAGAGGACAGAGGACAGAGGACAGAAAAGTTACCGGCGCTGCGCGCAGCGCCGGTAACTTTGTCATGAATCTGGATTGCTTCGCCGCTTCGCGCCTTGCTTTTGACGAGGCGGGGAGTTTCTGATCACTGATTCTGAACCCTGATCTGTCCTCTGATTCCGTATAGTAAAATAGCGTCCGGCAAGAAGCGGGATGATTCCTGGCTTCGTCTTGGGGCGGGGCTGCAAAATGGAGTGGATTTACGATGAATGCCCTGATGTCGCGTTTGACCGAATACGAAAAACTGATGCGCCTGGATTGGCCTATCGGGTCCTTGCTTCTCTTCTGGCCGACGATGTGGGCGGTCTGGCTTTCCGGCAACGGCAGGCCGGACGGGGGAGTGCTCTGGGTGTTCGCGCTGGGCGCGGTGTTGATGCATTCCTTGGGGTGCGTGATCAACGATTACGCCGACCGGAATTTCGATCCGCAAGTCGCCCGCACCCGCAACCGGCCGCTGGCCGCGCGGCGCGTCGCCCCCTGGGAGGCGCTGGCGCTCGCGGCCTTTCTGGGCGCGATCGCGCTCCTTCTCATCTGGATGGTCATGACGCCCTGTCTGGCCTGGCTTACGGGCGTCGCCGCCTTTTTGGCGCTCACCTATCCTTTCGCCAAGCGGTTTCTCCCGATTCCGCAAGCCTACCTGGGCGTCTCCTTCGGACTGGCTATCCCGATGGCCTATGCCGCGCACCAGGGACACGCGCCTGTCGCGGGCTGGGTACTACTCGTCGGCAACATGTTCTGGTCCATCGCCTACGACACGGAATACGCGATGGTCGACCGTCCCGACGATCTCAAAATTGGCATCCGGACTTCCGCCATTACCTTCGGCGAACACGACGTGGCGGCTGTCATGACCTGCTACGCGCTGGCCTTCCTCTTCATCGCCTGCGGCGGCCTGCTCTCAGGCATGGGGTTCCCGTTCTTCGCCGGCATCCTGGCCGCCTGCGCCCTGGCCTGGCGTCACTATCGGCTGATCCGCCACCGCGAAGCCGCGGACTGCTTCCGGGCGTTTCGCGGCAACAACGCGGTCGGCGCGGCGATTTTCGCCGGGATCGCGCTGGATTACCTCTCGCGCGGCGTCCTGCCGTTCTGATCCCGCTACGGACAATAGCGCGTCGGGTCAGGCAAGCCCGCGGCGGAAAATCCCGCGCGGCGCAGGCGGCAGGAATCGCACAAGCCGCAGGCGCGTCCCTTCGCGTCCGCCTGATAACACGAGACCGTGAGACGGTAATCCACGCCCAGACTCTGCCCCAGACGGATGATCCCGGCCTTGGAAAGCGTCATCAACGGCGTATGCAAAACCAGTTTCGCGCCTTCCACGCCCGCCCGGGTCGCCAGGTTGGCCATGACTTCAAAAGCGGCGATGTATTCCGGGCGGCAGTCCGGGTAGCCGGAATAGTCCACGGCGTTTACGCCGACGAAAATGTCGCGGCTCTCCAGCGTCTCGGCCCAGGCCAGCGCCAGGGAAAGCAGGATGGTGTTGCGAGCGGGCACATAAGTGACGGGGATGCCCGGCCGCGCGCCCGCCACGGGAACGTCCAGGCGCGTGTCCGTCAGGGCGGAGCCTCCGAATTGCGCCAGGTCGATCCGGACAATCCGGTGTTCCGCCGCGCCCAGCGCCTTCGAGACGCGCCGCGCCGCCGCCAGTTCGGCGCGGTGCCGCTGTCCGTAATCGAGGGAAAGACAATAGGCGGCAAATCCCTTTTGTCTCGCCACGGCCAGGCAGGTTGCGGAATCCAGCCCGCCGGAAAGGAGAATGACCGCCTTCATTTTTTCCCTGGGAGGCTTTCTTTCAGGCGTCCGCGAGGGTCAGTTGTTCCAGTTCGCGGGAAAGCAGGGTTTCATCGCCCAGGTTGAGTTCGATCAGGCGACGCAGGTGGGTGATGCTGTCGAGATCGATTTCCACGCAGGAAAGTCCAACCTCCCGCCCGTTGACATGCGCGACTTCGACGCGCATCTGGATGCCGCTTTCCGGCGTCTCGTCGCCATCCCTGCCACCCAGGCTCAACGCCAGCGTACCGGTTGCGCCGGGCGCGAGATCGACGGGCGCGTCGGTTTTGATGAGCGCGCCTTTTAGGGAAAAATCCAGAACCTGCGCAGGACACGCCTGTTTTTTGCCCCGAAGCTGGAAGGTCAAACAGGCCGGAGTATTGAAATGAATGCGCGCGAAACGCCTGCGGTTGGGTTGCATCGATGTCCTCCAGAAATGAGCCGTTCACCTAGCCTGCATGTTACCCCAGAGTTGTTTGTGCAACTGTAACTGAAAACGGGCGTCCAGGCCGTCGGCGAGCATCCATTCCGCCAGCTCCGCGGCGGATTGCAGGCCATGCGCCGGAGAGAGGAATACCGGACAAAGCGCCGAAAGCCGGTGTTGCGCCATTTTTACGCGCGCCCAATCGTAATCCGCGCGATCGGCAATGACGATTTTGAGTTCGTCCCTGGGCGTAAGCAAGGCGAGATTCTCCCAGCGGTTTTTGTCCGTTTCGCCGGACGAGGGCGTCTTGAGGTCGACGATACGCGCCACCCGCGCATCCACGCCGCCGATGCCGAGCGCGCCGGAAGTTTCCAGGCAGACTTCGTAACCCGCGTCGCACAGCGCCACAAGGAGCATGAGACAATGCTTCTGCGCCAGCGGCTCGCCGCCCGTGACGCAGACGTGCCGGGCAGGCCAGCGGCGCGCGGCGTCGAGAATCCCGGCTATCGTCATCTCCTCGCCGCCGGAAAAGGCATGGGACGTATCGCACCAGCGGCAGCGCAACGGACAACCCGTCAGGCGGATGAACACGCTGGGCAGCCCCACGCGCGAAGCCTCGCCCTGCAAGGAGAAAAAAAGCTCGCGCACCCGCAGACGAGGCGCGCGCGCCGCCGTCACCGCCATCGATCCGCCGCGCGCGCCACGCTTTATTTGAGGCGCTGCCGCGCCTGCGCCGCCGCCTGCGAAGCTGGATAGTTCTCGACGAGATTCGTCAGCGTGCGCCGGGACGCGGAGGCGTTGCCCATGTCGCGCTGGCAGTTGGCGATGGTGAGCATGGCGTCCGGCGCGCGCGTGGAATTCGGCCAGCGGCTCGTGACGACCAATTGCGCGTCGATGGCCTCGCGGCATTGCTTCTGGGCATAGTAGGCGTTACCCAGCCAGAATTGCGCGCCGGGCGTCATGTCGCTGTTGGGATAGGCCTGGACGAAAGCCGCCAGCGCAGTGGCGGCGGCGGCATACTTGCCCGCCTTGAACTGGGCGAGCGCGTTTTCGTAAGCCTGGCTTTCGGCCTGGGTTCCCGACGTGTTTTCCGCCGCGGTTTCCGCCGCCCTGCCGCTGATGCCGACGGCATTGGATTCCATGCGCGAAAGGCGGCTGTCCAGATCCAGATACAGATCCTGCAGGCGTTTCTTGGCCTGCGCGTTTTCGTAATTCAGGGTCTCGATTTCTCCGCGCAGGCGGGAGATTTCTTCGCGCAATCCCATGAGCTGGGTAGCCAGTTCCAGTTGCGCCCTGGACTGGGTTTCGATTTTGGCTTCAAAGGCGGCCTGCATGTCCCGTATCTGCTGGCGCGCCTCATTGTCATCGAAAATGCCCGCCTGCGCGACGGAAGACGCGACGCAGAGAACGCCCAGCAGATGCCAGGGGGAAAAAAACGCCAGACGCATGGTCAAAATTCGCCGGAATAGAGGATGTCGGCGCGGCGGTTTTCCGCCCAGGCGGTTTCGTTATGCCCTTCGGCGCGCGGCTTCTCTTCGCCCAGGCTGACGGCTTCTACCTGAGTTTCCTGGACGCCCAGCAAAAGCAGCGTCTGCCGCACGGCTTCCGCGCGCTTCTGGCCGAGCGAGAGATTGTATTCACGACTGCCGCGCTCATCGGTGTTGCCCTGGATGAGCACCCTGAAGTCCCGGTTTTCAACCAGGAAACGGGCATGGGCGGCCACCAGATCGCGATAGCCTTCCTCGATGTCATAGCGATCCAACGCGAAATAAACGCTGCGCCGGGAAAGCGCGCCTTTGGTAAGAATGTCGGGCAGGTTGCCGCGCTGGACGCTATCGGCATCGACGCGCGCGACGCCGCTGCGATCCTCCACGGGCGCGGCGTCGGTTTCCGGGCCGGTGGTGGTGCAGCTTGCCAGCGCCAGCGTCATGAAAATCCAGGAAATCATTTTTCCCATGTCATTTCTCCTCTATGTGAACAAGTTATCGGAAAGGATGAAACTCTGGCGGATTTGCGTCCGCTTTGCAAATCTGTCTTTATACGCATCGTGGAAGATCATCGGGGAAAAGGCCCCCAGGCCGGTTCGCGCACATCGCCCACCGGAACGGAAAGCCGCTGCCGGATAGCGCCGTCGGTGGATACCGCCGACAACACGCCGCGTCCATTGACTTCCGTCGCCAGGACGATCATGCGTCCGTTGGGCGCGAAACTGGGCGATTCGTCCCGCCCGAAATCCGAAAGGATCTGCACCTGGCGGCTTTGCAAATCCATGATCGCCAACTGGAAACGCCCGTCCTGCCGGGTGATAAAGGCCATGTTCCTGCCATCGGGCGAAGGACGCGGCGAGACGTTGTAACTACCCTCGAAGGTGACGCGCTCGGCAACGCCGCCCGTCGCCGCCACGCGGTAAATCTGCGGGCTGCCGCCCCGATCGGAAGTGAAGTAAACCTGCGCGCCATCGGCAGAAAACTGCGGCTCGGTATCGATGCCCGCCGAAGAAGTCAGGCGCGCGGGCGCGCCGCCGTTCGCGCCGATAGTGTAAATCTGCGAATTGCCGTCACGGGTCAACACGATGGCCAGCCGCCGTCCGTCCGGCGACCAGGCGGGCGCGGAATTGGAACCCTTGAAGTTGGCGATGACCTGCCGCGCGCCCGTGGTCAACGAATGCACGAAAATAATGGGCTTCTTGTTCTCGAAGGAAACATAGGCAATACGCGCGCCATCGGGCGACCAGGCCGGAGAGATGATGGGTTCGCGCGAAACCAGCGCCGTCTGGGCGTTTTGCCCGTCGGAATCCGCAATGCGCAATTCATAACGTCCGCCGGTCTTGTGCACATAGGCGATGCGCGTGGAAAACACGCCCTTTTCACCTGTCAGTTTTTCATAGATGTAATCGGCAACGCGATGTCCGGCGGCGCGTAATTGCGGCGACGCCGCAAGATAGGCCGCGCCGCCCAGGTTGCCCTGGAGTCCAATATCATAAAGACGGAACCGCGCCTCCATGCGGCCATCGGTATTGCGCCGCAGACTGCCCGCCGCCAGCGCGTCCGCGCCCAGGAGTTTCCAACCATCATAATCCACGGCGGCGGTTTCGCTCAAGGCCGCGTCGCCCGCGTTCACCAGGCTGAACAAGCCGCTGCGCTCCAGATCGCGCCTTACCACGTCGGTCAGCGTCGGGCCGCCCTGCGCCTCGCCCGCGAAATTCGCAATCGCCACCGGAATCCGGTTCGCGCCCGCGCCCGTAATCTCAATCGCCAACTGCGCCTCGGCAGCAAGACTCCAGCATAAATACAGGCTCAACGACAAACGGACAAACCCAACCGGAAAACAGGAGAATTTCATGGCGCATCCGATCAAAAGAAAATCAAGACCGTATTCTACGACAGAAGACAGAGGGCAGAGGACAGATCGAGGATCAGGAAAAATCGCCTCGCTCCCCGTTCGCCGCGAGGCAGTTTTGCGGCCTGTGGGGGCTTCGCTGCCCGCAAGGACAATCCCTGATCCGCGGCGCGAAGCGCCGTAACTTTTTCCTCCTCTGTCCTCCGAGGCTCACAGCTTCTCCACGGCTTCCTTGATTTTTTCGGTCTCGTCCAAGCGCAGAATGCGGCGGGCGAGGGGGGCGAGTTCGGTGACGTTGGCCTGGATGACGCGGCTCTTGACGTGCATGATTTGCGAAGGGTGCATGGAAAAGGTGCGCAGCCCCAGCCCCAGCAGAAGACGGGTGAACCGGGGGTCTCCCGCCATTTCGCCGCAGAGGGAAATTGGCATCCCCGCCTTTTCCGCCGTGGAAAGCGTATGCGCCACCAGCATGATCACGGCGGGATGCAGCGGATCGTAGAGGGTGGCGACCTGTTCGTCGCTGCGGTCGATGGCCAGCGTGTATTGAATCAGGTCGTTGGTGCCAATGGAAAGAAAATCCAGGCGTTTCAAAAACATGTTGATGGCCAGCGCCGCGCCGGGAATTTCGATCATGCCGCCGATTTCGATGTCTTCATCGAAGGCGACGCGCTCCGCCCGCAGGCTTTCCTTGGCGGCATTCACCGCCAGGAGCAAGGCGTCGATCTGGCGGGCATGGGAGAGCATGGGCGCCAGGAGCTTGATCTTGCCGTAACGCGAGGCGCGCAGGATGGCGCGCAGTTGCAGGCGGAACATCCCCGGATCGGCCAGCGACAGGCGAATGGCGCGCCGTCCCAGCGCCGGATTGGTCGGGGTGCGCTGGGTGTCCGGCGTCTTGTCGCCGCCCAGATCGAAGGTGCGTATCGTCACGGGACGGCCATCCATGTCCTTCACCACCTTCCTGTAGGCTTCGAACTGCTCTTCTTCCGAAGGCGCGTCGCCGCGCCCCAGGAACAGGAATTCGGTACGGAACAGCCCCACGCCGTCCGCGCCCGATTCCAGCGCCGCGCGCGTATCGGAAGGAATCTCGATGTTGGCGAAAATACCCACATCCACGCCGTCCAGCGTGCGCGGCGGCATGGATTTCAGGCGTTTCAACTTGGTGCGTTCGAGTTCGAGCTGTTCCTTGCGAATCCGGTATTCGTCGAGCACCTGTTCGTCGGGATCGACCAGTAACACGCCGCGCGTGCCGTCGACGATCAGCGTTTCGCCATCGCGGATCATCGCGCGGGCGCTGGAAAGCCCGACAATGGCGGGAATCGCCATACTGCGCGCCAGGATCGCGGTATGCGAGGTCGCGCCGCCCACGTCGGTGACGAAGGCGGCGAAATGATGGTCCTTGAAAGCGATGGTATCGGCAGGCGACAGATCGTGCGCCACGACGATCAGCGTTTCTTCCGTCGCGCCCCTGGCCTTCTTCAGCGACACCCGCCCCGGACGGCCCAGCAATTCCTTGATCACCCGTTCGCCCACTTGCAGGACATCGTATTTGCGCTCTTTCAGATAGGGGTCTTCAAACTGCTCGAACTGTTCGACCAGATGCTCCATCCGCTGCACCAGCGCCCATTCGACATTGCACAGGCGTTCGCGCACGATGCGCCGCGTCGCGCCGATGAGTTCCGGGTCGGAGAGGAACAAGACATGCAGGTCGATGAAGGCCATCAATTCATTGGGCGCGGTGGGCGCGCGGTCGTTGTGCGTCTTCAATGCCAGCAATTCGGCGCGCACCGCGTCCACGGCGCAATCCAGGCGCGCCAGCTCCTTTTCGACCTGGCGGGCGCTGATCGCCAGGTGCGCCACTTCCAGCGTGGCGTGCGACATGAGCATGGCCTGTCCAATGGCGATGCCGCCCGAAATGCCCAGGCCGTGCAGAGTATAGCTCATTCCGCTTCTCCAAAGCGATTGGCGATCAGTTCGGAGATCGCCTGTATGGCCGCCGTTTCGTCGCGGCCAGAGGCTTCCAGCGTAACCTGCTTGCCGTATCCGGCGGCCAGCATCATCACGCCCATGATGCTTTTGGCGTTGACGCGGCGCCCATTGCGCTCCATCCAGATGTCGCTCTCGAAAGCGCCCGCCAGTTGCGAAAGCTGGCCGGAAGGACGCGCGTGCAGTCCCAGCTTGTTTACGATTTCGACTTCGCGCCTTTGCATCAGAAGTCCTTCTGCATGTTGAGCGCGCTATCGCGCGCGCCGCTGATGGCCTTGGCCGCCATCGTCTCCAGTCCCTTCTCCCGATAGGTCAGGGCGCGCAGCAACATGGGCAGGCTGACGCCGGAAACGCCTTCCACCTTCCCCGGCTCCAAAAGCTTCATCGCCACATTGGCCGGCGTCGCGCCAAAGATGTCCGTCATCACCAGCACGCCCGCGCCGCCATCCACCTGTTGCACACAGCGCCGGGCAAGCGGCAGGATGTCCAGCGGATCATCCTGCGCCGCAACCCCCAGTTGCATGAGTAACGGCGGGCGTTTGTTGAGCACGTGGCAAACGTTCTGCAACAACGCTTCGCCCAGTGTGCCGTGCGTTACCAATAAAATGCCAATCATGCGCGCCCCGATGACGAAATAAAGCGGGATTCTAAGGGATCGGGAGACGAATGAGAGAAAATGCTCAACCCGGCGCGGAATTCCGGCTTCATGCCTGCCACTCCTCGTCTTTCGACTTTTGTCCCTCTGGCCGGTAGATGCGAGCGATTTTGACGCTTTTGTCCCTGGCCTGGACGACTTCCACGGTGACGCCGTGTATCTTCAGGCTGACGCGGGTTTCGGGAATGTCTTCGAGGCGTTCCAGGATCAAGCCGTTCAGTGTCCTGGGGCCGTCCAGCGGAAAATCGAGGCCGAGCTTGCGGTTCAGATCGCGCAAGGACTGGCTGCCTTCGACCATGACGCCGCCCGCCGCGTCCCAGGCGAGTTTCCGGGACGCGCCGGGAAGCGCGGTGGCGAATTCGCCGACGATTTCTTCCACGATGTCCCCGGTCGTCACCAGGCCGAGAATTTCGCCGTATTCATCGACCACGAAGCCCATCCGCTGGTGGTTTTCCTGGAAAAAGCCCAGTTGCGCGATCAGGGGCGTGCCCACTGGAATGTAATACGGCGGAATGAGCTGCGCCAGCAGGTCGTTGCGCGCGAATTCCGGTTCGGCAACGCGCGAGAGCGCCTGGCGCAACGGCAACACGCCCAGCAGTTGATCCAGCGATTCGCGGCATACCGGCAAATGCGCGTGACGGCTGGCGACGAGGCGGTTCCGTATGTCTTCCCATGCGCTGTCCACGTCGAGGATTTCCACGCTGCCGCGCGGTGTCATCACGTCTTCCACGCTGATTTTGCCCAGATCCAGGAGATTCATCAGGATGGCGCCGTGCTTTGCGGGAATCAGCGCGCGGCTTTCCATGACCAGCGTGCGCAATTCTTCCGGCGTGAGTTTTTCCGCGTTCGCCGCCGGGTGCGGAGAAAGCCTGAAAAGGCGCAGCAGGGCGGCCACAAAGAGATTGATGAACCAGATGACCGGATACAAAAGGCGAATCAGGGGCGTAAACACGAAACTCAGGAGTTCGCTCAACAGATCGGCATGGGCTGCGCCAATGACCTTGGGCGTGATTTCGGAAAACACCAGGATGGCGAAGGTCAAAAGCAGGGTCATCGCGCCCAGCATCCATTCGTCGTTGCCGAAAAGCCGGAGGCTGATCAGGCTGACCAGCGCGGCGGATGCGATGTTGACCAGGTTGTTGCCCAGAAGGATGACCCCCAGCAGCCGGTCGAGACGCGCCAAAAGCTTCAGCGCCAGCTTCGCGCCTAGGTGTCCTTCTCTCGCGCGATGGCGCAGGCGGTAACGGTTAACCGCCATCATGGCGGTCTCGCTCAGGGAAAAGAACCCTGACAAAGCCAGGAGCGCGATCAACGCGCCAACAAGCAGGGATAAGGGGATCTGGTCCAAGGACGGAAAAAATCAAACGCGCTGCAACAGCACTTCCAGCACGAAACGGCTGCCGATGTACGCGAGCAGGAGCGTGGTGAATCCGGCCAGCGTCCAGTTCAGCGCCCGCCTGCCGCGCCAGCCGTAAATGCGCCGGCCAAGCAGCAGGATGGCGAAGATGATCCAGGCGATGATGCCGAATACCGTCTTGTGTTCAAAGGTCAGCGCCTTGCCGAACACATGTTCCGAATAGAAGAGTCCGCTGCCCAGCGCCACGGTGAGCAGGGCAAAGGCGATGGTGAGGATGCGGAACAGGAGGGCTTCCATCGCCAGGAGCGGCGGCATGCTCTTCATGCGCCGGGACCGCGTCGGATGATGCAGGCGCTTTTCCACCAGCCGCATGAACAGCGCGTGCGCCGCCGCCAGCGCGAAAAGGCCGTAAGCCAGCATGGCGGCCAGGAAATGCAGGCGAAAGCCCAGCGCGCCGATATGCGCGACCGGGTGGGTATTGGGAAAGAGAAAGGGCAGGAAAACGGCCAGCGCCGCCGTGCTCAGGACGATGGGCTGCACGCCGTCCATGCGCGCCTGGAAACTTTCCAGCCAGTAGATCAATACCGCCAGCCAGGCCATCAGGCACAAGGCGAGCGCAAAGGAAAACTGCATGTCGCCCGCGTCAAAGAGCGCGCCCTGCAAGCCCGTCGCGTGCAGGAAGAGCGTCAGGCCGATGAGGACTCTTTCCACCCGCGCCGTCCGGACGGATGTCGGCGCGGCGAATTTTTCCGACCAGCGGCTGCGCCAGAAATGCAGGCCGAGCATCAGATAGAGCGTCCCCGCGGACGCGAGCAAACCGGAAGAGGGGAGCTGATTTACAATAGGCATCCCGAAATTCTACCTGAAGCCGCCATGCTTGATAACCTGACCGAACGCCTTGCCAAAGTGATGAAGACCCTGCGCGGGCAGGCGCGACTGAGCGAAGACAACATCAGCGAGGCCTTGCGCGAAGTGCGCATGGCGCTCCTGGAGGCCGACGTGGCGTTGCCGGTGGTCAAGGAATTCATCAACGCCGTCAGGGAAAAGGCCCTGGGACAGGAAGTCATCGGCTCCCTGACGCCAGGACAGGCGCTGGTCGGCGTGGTGCACCGCGAACTCGCCGCCCTGATGGGCGGCGCGAACGCGGGACTCCATCTGGCAACCCAGCCGCCCGCCGTCATCCTGATGGCCGGATTGCAGGGCGCTGGCAAGACCACCACGGTCGGCAAGCTGGGCAAGTTCCTGCGGGAAAAACAAAAGAAGAAAGTCCTGGTCGTCTCCTGCGACATCTATCGTCCCGCCGCCATCGACCAGTTGCAAACCGTCGCCCGGCAGGCGGGACTGGATTTCTTTCCTTCCGCCGTTGATGACCGTCCCGAAGCCATCGCGCTTGCCGCCGTGGATTGGGCGCGCCGCCATTATCACGATGCGCTCCTGGTGGATACGGCGGGACGGCTGGCGATAGACGCCGCCATGATGGACGAAATCAAGGCGCTCCACGCCGCGTTGAAGCCGGTGGAAACCCTGTTCGTGGTCGACGCCATGCAGGGGCAGGACGCGGTCAATACCGCCCGCGCCTTCAATGAAGCCCTGCCGCTCACCGGCGTCGTGCTGACCAAGCTCGATGGCGACGCGCGCGGCGGCGCGGCGCTTTCCGTGCGCCAGATCACGGGCAGGCCGATCAAGTTTTCCGGCGTGGGCGAAAAACTGGACGGACTGGAGGTCTTCCATCCCGAACGCATGGCTTCGCGCATTCTTGGCATGGGCGATGTCCTGTCGCTGATCGAGGAAGTGCAAAAGAGCGTCGACGAGGAAAAGGCGCTGGAACTGGCGAAAAAACTGAAAAGCGGCAAGGGCTTCACGCTGGAAGACTTCAAGGCGCAGATGGGACAGATGCGGCAAATGGGCGGCATGGCCGCCCTAATGGACAAACTCCCCAGCCACATCGCCCAGGCCGCCGGTCAATTGCCGATGGGCACGGAAGACCGGATGGCGCGCCGCATCGAAGGCATCATCAACGCCATGACGCCCCTGGAGCGCGAAAGGCCGGAACTCCTCAAGGCCAGCCGAAAGCGCCGCATCGCCATGGGCGCGGGCGTGCAGGTGCAGGACGTGAATCGTCTCCTGAAACAGTTCGAACAGACGCAAAAAATGATGAAACAATTCTCTCGCGGCGGCATCGGCAAACTCCTGCGCGGCATGAAAGGGATGGGATTTTGAGCGGGGGCCAGGAATCAGGAGACAGAGGAAGTTACCGGACGTTTCGCGTCCGCGTGAATTTTTGTCTCCTGTCTTCCGTCTCCTGATGTGCCATAATGCCGCGCTACGAATCTGAGGGGATTTTTTATGGACGAAAACAAGGCAAAGGCGCTGGCGGCCGCGTTGGCGCAAATCGAGAAGCAGTTTGGCAAGGGTTCCATCATGAAGATGGGCGAAGCCGAGGTCGACGAAGCCATTTCAGTGGTTTCCACGGGTTCGTTGGGCTTGGATCTGGCGCTGGGCGTGGGCGGCCTGCCGCGCGGACGGGTGGTGGAAGTCTATGGGCCGGAATCTTCCGGCAAGACCACGCTCTGCTTGCAGGTGGTGGCGGAAATGCAGAAGCTCTCTGGCACGGCGGCCTTCATCGACGCCGAACACGCGCTCGATCCGCAATACGCGCAGAAACTGGGGGTCAATGTCAGCGAGCTGCTGATTTCCCAGCCGGATACCGGCGAGCAGGCGCTGGAGATTGCCGACATGCTGGTGCGTTCCGGTTCGGTCGACATCATCGTCATCGATTCGGTGGCTGCGCTGACGCCAAAGGCGGAAATCGAGGGCGAGATGGGCGACGCCATGATGGGGCTGCACGCCCGCCTGATGAGCCAGGCGCTCAGGAAACTGACCGCCAATATCAAGAAAACCAACACACTGGTGATTTTCATCAACCAGATACGCATGAAAATCGGCGTGATGTTCGGCAGCCCAGAAACCACAACCGGCGGCAACGCGCTCAAGTTCTACGCTTCCGTGCGCCTCGACATCCGCCGTATCGGCGGCATCAAGAAAAACGACGAAGTGATCGGCAACGAAACCAAGGTCAAGGTGGTGAAGAACAAGGTTGCGCCGCCGTTCAAGGAAGCCTTTTTCGAGATTCTTTACGGCGAGGGCATTTCCCGCGCGGGCGAGATTGTTGATCTGGGCGTCGAGCACAAGCTGATCGACAAGTCCGGCGCCTGGTATGCCTACAAGGGCAACAAAATCGGCCAGGGCAAGGAGAACGTGCGCGAATTCCTGAAGGCCCACGCGGACATCGCAAAGGAAGTCGAATCGGGCATACGCGCCGCCGTGCGCCAGAAATTGCTGGCCAGGACGGGCGGTTCGGCAGCCGCCAGACCCGCGGAAGCTGATGAGGATACGGGCGCCGATGCGGGCTGAACGGGCCGCGCAAAAGACGGCCTCGCAAAGCGCGAAGCCTTTACCGATGACCGGCTTGCGGGCAATGGCGCTGGATTTGCTGGCGCGGCGGGAATATAGCCGCGTCGTGCTCGAAAGGCGGCTTTTGCCACTGGCGGAATCCGTCGAGGCGCTGGCGCGCCTCCTGGACGATCTGGCCGCCCGGCAGCAGCTTTCGGATGCGCGTTACGCGCGCAGTCGGGTCAATGTACGCGGGCGGCGTTATGGCGACAGCCGCGTCGCGCGCGAATTGCGCCAGGACGGACTGGACAATGACGCCATCGCGGCGGCGCTGGCCGAAGGCGAGGACGAATTATCGCGCTGTCAGGGCGTGTGGCAGAGAAAGTTTGCCGCGCTGCCCGGCACCCTCACCGAGCGCGCCCGGCAACAGCGGTTCCTGCGTTATCGCGGGTTTTCCGCGGAAGCCATCCGGCAGGTTTTGCGCGGATGGATCGAAGAAGACGAGACCTGAAATGGGCGAGACAGAGTCCCTTTCCAAAAGTACGCTGACGGCGCGCAATCTCAGGAAGCGCTACAAGTCGCGCGCCGTGGTTTCCGATGTCTCCTTCACGGTGCAAAGCGGCGAGGTCGTGGGGCTTCTGGGGCCGAACGGCGCGGGGAAAACCACTTGTTTCTACATGATTGTCGGCCTGATCGCCGCGGATGGCGGCGAGATTTTCATCGACGGGACGCGGATCACCCATTTGCCCATACACAGGCGGGCGGCGCTGGGGCTTTCCTATCTGCCGCAGGAGGCTTCCGTTTTCAGGAAGCTCGATGTTTCGGAAAACATTGCCGCCGTGCTGGAACTGCAAAGGTTTTCGCAAGAGGAAATCAACGAGCGGCTGGAAAATCTGCTGGAAGAATTGCACATCACGCATATTCGCCATACTTCGGCGGTGGCGCTTTCCGGCGGCGAGCGGCGCAGGGTGGAAATCGCCCGCGCGCTGGCGACCAGTCCGCGCTTCATCCTGCTCGATGAGCCTTTTGCCGGCGTCGACCCCATTGCAGTCCTGGACATCCAGAAAATCATCCGCTTCCTGACCGAACAGGGGATCGGGGTGCTGATTACCGACCACAACGTGCGGGAAACGCTGGGCATCTGCAACCACGCCTGGATTATCAACGAAGGCGAAGTGCTGGCGCGGGGAACGCCGGACGAGATTGTCTATAATGAGGCCGTGCGCAAGGTCTATCTGGGCGAACACTTCCGCCTGTAATCCAGCGATATCCACAAGAATTCCATACACCGCATGAAGCCAAGCCTGCAAATCAAGCTTTCCCAGCAACTGGCGCTGACGCCACAGTTGCAGCAGGCGATCAAGCTCCTGCAACTTTCGACACTGGAAATGAACCAGGAGATCGAGCGTTACCTGCAGGATAATCCCCTGCTGGAACGCGAAGACGAAAACGAGCGCGCCCACGAAGCCTATAACGGCGCGAACGGCAAGGATCGGACGGATGACCTCGCAAACGGTGAGCGCGAAGCGTCCGGAAAGGACGAATTCCCCGCAGCGGAACGCGCGGAACTTTCTCCTGCGGAAATCGAGGAAGACCGCTGGTTTCAGGACAGTGGCGGCTACGGCAACGCCAGCGGCGCCAACCGCGACCGCGATCGCGACGATGACGAAGCCGAGGCGCAGGATTTGCAGCCCGCCGCCACGACCCTGCGCGATTACCTCTCCTGGCAACTGAATCTTTCCTGCTTTTCCGACGCGGACAAATCCCTGATTCGCTTTCTCGTGGAAGGACTGGATGACGACGGCTATCTTTCCGCCTCCCTGGAGGAATTGCGGGAGACCATTCCGACGGAATACGAAGTCGACGCCGAGGACATGGAGATCGCCCTGAAGCAACTGCAAAGCCTTGAGCCGACCGGCGTGGGCGCGCGTTCGCCGCAGGAATGCCTGGGCCTGCAACTGAAGGCGATGGCGGCTTCTCCCGCGCGCGATCTGGCGCTTTCGATCATCGGGCAGTGTCTCGATCTGCTGGCGGGGCGCGATTTCAACCGGATCATGAAGCAACTGGGCTGTTCCAGCGACGAACTGAAGGCCGCCCATGCGCTGATTGTTCGTCTGGATCCGCGTCCCGGCGCAAGTTTCGCGCCGCTCGAAGCCCGCTACATCATTCCCGATGTCATTGTCCGGAAGGTGCGCGGACGCTGGGTGTCGCAAATCAATCCCGACGCCTATCCCCGGCTGCGGGTCAATCGTCTTTATGCCGAAATCCTTGCCCGGCAGCGGCGTGGCGAGGGCGCGCTTTCCGGTCAGTTGCAGGAAGCGCGCTGGCTGATCAAGAACGTGCAGCAGCGTTTCGACACCATTGCCCGCGTCTCCCAGGCCATTGTCGAGCGCCAGCGCAAGTTTTTCGAGCATGGCGAAGTCGCCATGCGGCCACTGGTGCTCCGGGAAATTGCCGATGTGCTCGATCTGCATGAATCCACCGTCTCGCGCGTCACCAGCCAGAAATACATGTCGACGCCGCGCGGCATTTTTGAACTCAAATACTTTTTTGGCAGCCATGTGTCCACCGATAGCGGCGGCGCTTGTTCTGCCACGGCCATCCGCGCCCTGTTGAAGCAGTTGATCGGGGCGGAAGATGGCAGGAAACCCTTGTCGGACAGTCAATTGTCCGAAATACTGGGCCGACAGGGGGTCGTCGTGGCGCGGCGCACCGTGGCAAAATACCGCGAAGCGCTCAACATCCCGCCCGTTAATTTACGCAAGACCCTGTAGACAAGGAGAAAACATGAATCTGCAAATCAGCGGCCACCATGTCGAAGTCACGCCCGCATTGCGCGACTATGTGGAAAGCAAGCTCTCGCCGGTGGTCAACCACTTCGAGCGGGTTACGGGCATTACCGCCATACTTTCCGTTGAAAAGCTCAAACAGAAAGCCGAGGTTACGGTGCATGTGCCGGGGCGGGAAATTTTTGTGGAAAGCAGCGAAAACGACCTCTATGCCGCCATCGACAGCATGTGCGACAAACTGGATCGCCAGGTGCAAAAACACAAGCAGAAACTTGGCGATCACCATCGCGGCAACAAGGTTGCCAGCCATCTTGCGGAGTAGCCAAAAGGTTTTTGCCGGAAGCGCGATTCCGGCAGCCTTGGCGTCATCATCATGAACCCTATCACCTCACGCTTGCCGGAAGATCGCATTCTTCTGGATGTGGATGCCAGCAGCAGGAAACGGATTTTTGAAGAAGCCGGACAATGCCTTGAAGCCAGTTGCGGCATTGACCACACCCTTGTCTTTGACAATCTCCTGGCGCGCGAAAAGCTGGGATCGACGGGACTGGGACAAGGCGTCGCCATTCCGCACGGGCGCGTCAAGGGATTGAAGGAGACGCTGTGCGCGTTCATTCGTCCGCGGTCCCCCATCGACTTCGACGCGCCGGACGCGCGTCTCGTGCAACTTGTTTTCGTCCTGCTCGCGCCGGAAGAGGCGACGGAGGAATCGCTGCAAATCCTCGCGGCGCTGGCGAGCTGTTTTGCCGAGCGCGATTTCCGCGAAAAGCTCCTTGCCGCGCCGGACGCCGCCAGCGCGCGCGCCGTCTTTGCCGCCGTGCGCGTCTGAATCTTTTGGGGACGCGCCATGCAGGAAGTCAGTCTCGTCCAGCTTTTCGAAGACCACCGCGACAAACTGGAACTGAACTGGGAAATCGCCATTGCCGCCAAGCGGCACATCAGTCTCAAGGAATCCGGCAACTACGGCGCGGACGTGGTGGGGCACATGAACCTCATCCACCCGGAGCGTTTGCAGGTCATCGGGCCGGCGGAAATCGACTGGCTGGTGCGCATTTCCGAAGCACATTTTTCCCGGCAGATGGGGGAACTCCTCGCCGCCTTGCCGCCCGCGCTCATCGTTTCCGACGGCTTGCCCGTGCCGGAGGCGTTGCGCGATCTTTGCGAGACCACGCAAACGCCGCTCTTCACCTCGGACAGGCCCTGCGCCGCCGTCATCGACCAGTTGCGTATCTATCTTGCGCGGCGTTTGGCCGACAGCACTTCCGTTCATGGCGTTTTCATGGACGTGCTGAGCATGGGTGTGTTGATCATCGGCGATTCCGGCGTGGGCAAATCCGAGCTTGCCCTGGAACTCATTTCGCGCGGGCATGGGCTGGTGGCCGATGATGTGGTCGAACTCGCGCGCATTGCGCCTTCCACGCTGGAGGGACGTTGTCCCGGCATGTTGCAGGACTATCTGGAAGTACGCGGCCTGGGGCTTTTGAATATCCGCGCCATTTTTGGCGAAACAGCGGCGCGGCGCAAAATGAAGCTGAAGCTCATCGTCGATCTGCAAAAGCCCATCGCCGGCGCGGAAGCCCCGCGGTTGCCGCTGGACGCGCAAACCCAGGAAATCCTCGGCGTGCACGTGCGCAAGGTGGTCATTCCCGTGGTGGTGGGGCGCAACCTCGCTGTGCTCATCGAGGCCGCCGTGCGCAACGCCATCCTGCAAATGCGCGGCATCGACAGTATGCAGGAATTCATCAGCCGCCAACAACAGGCGCTGGCGTTGGACGACGACTGAAGAAATCCCCTGCTGGATTGCTGCGGAGCGGGTGGGGGAACGGTTTGGCCGGAATGGACACTATCCATTGGATTTCTTCCATGTTTGCGACTATCTCGACGACGACGCCCAAGCCATCGCCACGACCGGGGAAGCGGCTAGGAGGAGATGGATGGAAACGCAAAAGGAACGCTTGAACCATGGACAAGCCTGGACTGTCCTGGAGGCGATGAAGCCATATCGGGAAAACCGGCAGGTCGAGGATGACCAGGCGCCGGTTCGCGTCCGTCATCGTTATCTCACAATGAGCGGCTCGATCAACGCCACTTCGATGAAGCGTCAGGCCGGGACTTGCCGATAGGTTCCGGCGAGATCGAGAGCGCCCATTGTCACATCGTCCAACAATGGCTCAAACGCCCCGGCGCAGGGTGGCGGTCCCTGCAACGCCGAACGGATCCTGGCGTTGCGCCTGAATCGCGCCAACCGCCAATGGCGCGACCACTGGAAAAAACGCGCTCAGCCTTCCACATCGGTTTGAATCGCACCCGATCCCTGCCCCCTTGTTTGCTCAAAGCTGGGGCTTCCCTTATCCTTGTGGCTTCTTTTTCTCTCAGAAATTTTTCATGTCCATCCACATCAAGACGCCAGAAGAAATCGAAAAAATGCGTGTGGCCTGTCGCCTGGGGGCGGAGGTGCTGGACTACATCGCGCCTTACGTCAAGCCCGGCGTCAGCACACTGGAACTCAACCGGCTTTGCCATGAATATATGACGAACGTGCAAGGCACGATTTCCGCGACGCTCAACTACGCGCCGCCGGGCTATACGCCTTATCCGTTTGCCATCTGCGCTTCCGTCAATCACCAGATTTGCCACGGATTTCCCAATGAACGCCTCTTGAAGAGCGGCGACATCGTAAATCTGGACATTACCGTCATCAAGGACGGGTTTCATGGCGATACCAGCCGCATGTTCCTGCCCGGCAACTCCTCCCTCCAGGCCAGGCGTCTGTGCGACGTGACCTTCGAGTGCCTGTGGCTGGGCATCGGCGCGGTACGTCCCGGCGGACATCTGGGCGACATCGGCGCGGTCATCCAGAAACACGCGAAAAAAAACGGGTTCTCGGTGGTGCGTGAATTCTGCGGACACGGCATTGGCCGCGCCTTTCACGAAGAACCGCAAGTGTTGCATTACGGCAAGACGGGACATGGCGAAAAACTCGCGCCCGGCATGATTTTCACCATCGAACCCATGATCAACGCAGGCAAGGCCGCCATCCGAAATATGCCGGACGGCTGGACGGTGACGACCAGGGATCGCAGCCTTTCCGCCCAATGGGAGCATACGGTGCTGGTGACGGAGACGGGCGTCGAGGTGATGACCCTATCATCCGGCTGTCCGCCCGCGCCGGAAGGCATGGGCGTGTGAGCGCGGACGCCGATCTCGCGCTGGCCAAGACCCTGCGCGAAGCCTTGCGGGTAAAGCGCAAGGCGCTTGTCGACGATTACGCTGCCACGCCCAACGCGGCGCTCTACCTTGCCGAACACGCCCGCCTGGTCGATGGCGTCCTGGCGCGTCTCTGGCGGCACATGGCTTTTTCGCCGGAACTGACGCTGGCGGCGGTTGGTGGTTTCGGTCGCGGCGAACTCTATCCGGGATCGGATGTCGATCTGCTGATCCTGCTGCCCACTGAAGCCGACGCCGCCTTGCGGGAAAAACTGGCGCGTCTCGTCAGCCTCTTCTGGGACATCGGCCTGGAAGTCGGACACAGTGTGCGCACCATCGCCGAATGCCTCGACGAGGCCGCGGGCGACATCACCATCCAGACGGCCTTGCTGGAAGGCCGTCGGCTGATCGGCAATGCCGCGCGCTATCGGGATTTCCGGGCGCGTTTTATCCAGCGGCTCGATCCGAAGGCGTTTTTTTCCGCCAAGCAACTGGAACAGGAAGAACGCCACCAGCGTTACCAGGACACGCCCTACAGTCTCGAACCCAATTGCAAGGAAAACCCCGGCGGCCTGCGCGACCTGCAAAACATCCTCTGGATCGCCAAGGCGAGCGGCTACGGCGCGAATTGGCGGGAACTGAAGACGGGACAATGGATTTCCCAGGACGATTACATTCAGTTGCAGCAATGCGAACACTTCTTGCGAAACCTGCGCATTCGCCTGCATCTGCTCACCGGAAGACGCGAGGACAAGCTCCTGTTCGACCATCAGGAGGCGCTCGCGGGCGTCATGGGCGTCGTTTCCCCGGACGCCCGGCGGCCATCGGAAGTGCTGATGCAGACCTATTACCGCAACGCCAAGCGGATCACGCAGCTGAACGCCATTTTCCTGCGCAGCGTTGCCGCCGATCTGTTCCCCGTCGCCAACGCCGCGCCGCGCCCGCTCAACGCGCGTTTCCGCGTACTCGGCGATACGCTCGATCTCACGCATGTCAAGGTGTTCGAGGAATATCCGTCTGCGATCCTGGAAAGTTTCCAGCTCCTGCAAACGCATCCGGAACTGCGCGGCATGAGCGCCCGCACCCTGCGCGCCCTGTGGCACGCGCGCGTCCTCGTCACGCCCGGCTTTCGCCAGAACCCGGAAAATCGGCGTCTATTCCTAGGGCTTTTCCAGGGCGAGCGCGGCGTCGTCCATGCCTTCCGGCGCATGAACCAGCATGACATCCTCGGCAATTACCTGCCCGCTTTCGGCAAGATTGTCGGCCAGATGCAGCATGACCTGTTTCACGCCTATACGGTCGACCAGCATATCCTGCAAGTGCTGCGCAACCTGCGCCGTTTCGCCGTCGAGGAATTCGCCCACGAATACCCGTATTGCAGCCGTCTGCACAACGCTTTCGCCCGTCCCTGGACGCTCTATGTCGCGGCGCTCTTTCACGACATCGCCAAGGGGCGCGGCGGCGATCATTCGCTTCTGGGTATGGAGGACGCGCGCGCATTCTGCGTCGAGCACGACGTGGCCTCTGAGGACGCGGAACTCATCGTCTGGCTGGTGGGCGCGCATCTTCAAATGTCGCAGGTAGCGCAAAAAGAGGACATCGCCAACCCGGAAGTCATTGCCGCCTTTGCCCGGAAAGTTGGAAACGCGCGCCGCCTTACCGCGCTTTATCTCCTGACCGTCGCCGATATTCGCGGCACTAGTCCCAAGGTCTGGAATAACTGGAAGGCCAGCCTGCTCGAAGACCTCTATCGTCTCACCCTGCGCTACCTGGAAACCGACGCGCCGACGCCGCCGCAAGGCATCATCCAGGAACGCCAGGCCGAAGCCATGAACCGTCTGCGTTACTTCGCGCTTTCCGACACCGTGCAGGATCGTCTGTGGAAGCAGTTCGATACCGTGTATTTCCTGCGTCACACCGCCGAGGAAATCGCCTGGCACACCCGCGCCCTGCACTATCGCATCGACATCGACAAGCCCGTGGTCAAGGCGCGCGTCTATCCTGGCGGCGGCTTGCAGGTCATGGCCTACGTCAGGGACGGTCCCGATCTCTTCCTGCGCATGGCGGCCTTTTTCGCCCGCGTCGGCTACAGTGTCGCCGACGCCAAGCTGCATACCACGCGCCACGGCTACGCGCTCGACAGTTTCATCCTGCTCGATGTCGCCAACAACGCCAGCGACCGCGACATGATCGCCTTCATCGAAAGCGAACTGTCCCTTCGTCTTTCCGAAGCCGCCCCCCCCGAAACACCCGCGCATGGACGCCTATCGCGGCAGGTTCGGCACTTCCCCATCACGCCGGAAGTTCACATCCATCCCGACGAACGCGGCGACCAGCAAGTGCTCTCGCTCATCGCCATCGACCGCCCTGGCCTGCTCTACCACATCGCCGCCGTCCTCGCCCGCCACCACATCGCCATCAACGCCGCGCGCATCAGCACATTGGGCGAACGCGCCGAAGACACCTTCCTCATCTCCGGTCACGCCCTGGAAAAACGCAGATCCCGCCTGAAACTCGAACAAGACCTGCTGGAAGCGCTGTCGTTGTGAGCAGATGTCGGAGAACAGAAGACAGAAGAGTCTTTTGCAAAACCCCACGATGTTTGGAATTGGACTGTGTCAGGCAGCAAGAAAGGAGAAGCGGGCGGCCATTTCTGGCATGGTATAGGTGTGTTACCCGGGAGTCGCTTGATTGG
>JAIRMN010000149.1 GCA_031258715.1 Zoogloeaceae bacterium | reverse complement strand
ATGCAAGTCGTCATCCCGCCCAAAAAGAACCGGAAGGCGCAGCGCAAATACGATAAACGCCTCTATCGGCACAGACATCTGGTAGAGAATGCTTTCCTGCACTTGAAACGCTGGCGAGGCATCGCCACCCGCTATGCCAGGAATACGGCTTCTTCCGTGGCTGCCGTGCAAATACGCTGCATCGCATTATGGGCAAATATCTTGTGACGATACCGTCTGGTTCCTTGATGCAGCGGGAAAAGGAGAGGAGCATGAGTTTGCGCATACCCATTGGCGTGCGCCCACGGCAATCCAGATTCGTAACAAGCGGCGCGGAGCGCCGGTGATTTTTCTGTCCTCTGACTCCTGAAACGTCGAAGCCGACGGAACGCCCGACTGGATTGCTTCGTTCTCGCAATGACAGGGAGGAGCGTTGTTGTAAGTGTGACGCGACTTGGCGCGCACGCCAACGTCATTCTCTGGAGCGAGGCGATGAAGCGATCCAGATTTGCAACAAATGACGCAAAGCGTCGGTAGCCTTTTTTGTTTCCCGATCCTTCTGTCAGTCGAACGGGTGTTGTCGCACGATGGTTTCGGCGCGTTCCGGGCCGGTGGAGATGATGTCGATGGGCGTCTGGCAGAGGGTTTCCAGGCGGGCGAGGTAAGCGCGGGCATTGGGTGGGAGTTCCTCCCAACGCTTGACGCCGTTGGTAGGCTCCGTCCAGCCGGGCAGGGTTTCGAAGATGGGTTCGCAGCGCGCCACTTCGTCCGCGCCGATGGGCAGAAGGTCGATACGGCGGCTATCCAGCCGGTAGCCGGTGCAGATGTCCAGTGTTTCCAAGCCATCCAGCACATCGAGCTTGGTGACGCACAATCCCGAAAGGCCGTTGATCTGGGCGGATCGACGCAGCAAGGCCGCGTCAAACCAGCCGCAGCGCCGCGCCCTGCCCGTGACGGTGCCGAATTCCCGGCCTTTTTTCGACATTTGATGTCCTGGCGTCCCTTCCGTTGCGATGTCCAGTTCGGAAGGAAAGGGGCCGCCGCCCACGCGGGTGCAGTACGCCTTGGTAATGCCCAGCACATAATGCAGCATTCCGGGGCCGATGCCGGAACCCGCCGCCGCCTGACCCGCCACGCAGTTGCTGGAAGTGACAAAAGGATAAGTGCCGTGATCGATGTCGAGCAGCGCCCCCTGCGCGCCCTCGAAGAGCAGGTTTTGTCCGGCCTCGCGCGCGGCGTGGAGCGCGGCGGAAACATCCGCCACCAGGGGCTGGATGCGCTCGCCGTTGGCAAGCGTCCGTTCCAGCGTTTCCTGGTAATCCACCGCCTTGGCGTCAAGGTAGCGCGTGAGCATGAAATTGTGATGTTCCAGGAGTTCCGCCAGCTTATCGGCGAAGCGTTTGCGGTCGAAAAGGTCATAGACCCTGAGGCCGCGCCGCGCCACCTTATCTTCATAGGCGGGGCCGATGCCCTTGCCGGTGGTGCCGATTCTGGCTCCCGGATCGCGCCGCGCCTCCCGCGCCTGATCGATTGCCGCGTGGCAAGGCAGGATCAACGGACAGCCGGGACTGATTTTCAGGCGCGATTGCACCGCGATGCCGCCTTCTTCGAGCGCGTCGATTTCCTTTAAGAGATGCCAGATGTCCAGCACCACGCCATTGCCGATATAGCATTGCACGTCCGGACGGACGATGCCGGAAGGCACGAGATTCAGCTTGTACTCGCGCCGCGCCGCGCCATAGCCGACCACCAGCGTGTGACCGGCATTGTGCCCGCCCTGGAAGCGCACCACGCCTGCCGCGCCATCGGTGAGCCAATCGACGATTTTGCCCTTTCCCTCGTCACCCCACTGGGTGCCGACCACCACCACATTCCTGGCCATGTCCTTAATCCTTCGTTGTGAGTATCGTCCAGTTGCCGTCCTGCCGCGCAAGCCGGCGGACTTCGCCTTGCGCCGCGTTCTCCGTCTCGCCGGGCAATCGTTCCACCACGCGCTCGCCCGCGTCGCGCAAACGCCGGATGGCCGCCGCGAGTTCGGGATCGCCGCCGCCGTAGGGCGCGAAAATGACCGCCTGCGCCGCGATGGGCGGCAGGAGACGCACCAGTTCGCGCAAGTCCAGCGAAAACCCCGTCGCCGGACGCGCCCGGCCAAAACTCCCGCCTACGCCGTCGTAACGCCCACCCAACGCCACCGCCGCCGGATGGCCGGGCGCGTAGGCGGCGAAAACCGCGCCGCTGTGATAATGGTAGCCGCGCAGATCGGCCAGATCGATGGAAACCGGGAAATCGGGCACAGCGTTCGCCAGCCGCGCCAGCGTCTCCAACGCGGCATCGACCTCCGGCAATGCGGGCAGGCAGGCGCGCGCCTTTGCCAGCACCGTCTTCGGATCGCCGTAAAGCTGCGGCAAGGCCATGAGCGCCGCGCCAAAAAGGGTGCGCTCGGCGGACAATCCGGCGCAGAAGGCGGTTAGCGCCGGAACGTCCTTGTTTTGCAGGAGACCGAACAGGGTTTCTTCCGCCGCCGCCTCGATGCGCGCGGCGCGAAAGAGCGCGCGAAAAAGACCAACATGCCCCAAATCCACGCAGCAATCCGGCAACGCAGCGCGCCGCAGGGCATCGACCAGCAGGCGCAGGATTTCGATGTCCGCTTCCGCGCCCGCGTAACCGTAAATTTCCGCGCCGATCTGCAAGGGTTCGCGGCTGGAAAGGAGGCTTTCGGGACGCGCGCGCAGGACGCTGCCGCAATAACAGAGCCGGGTGACGCCCTCGCGGTTCAGGAGATGCGCGTCGATACGCGCCACCTGCGGCGTCATGTCGGCGCGCACGCCCAGCATGCGCCCGGAAAAGGCGTCGGCGAGCTTGCAGGTCGAAAGCGACAGGTCTTGTCCCGCGCCCGTGAGGAGAGATTCCAGATATTCCACCAGCGGCGGCGTCACCAGTTCGAAGCCATGACGGGCAAAGCCGTCCAGCATCTGCCGCCGCAGCGCCTCGATGCGCGCCGCTTCCAGCGGCAAGGCGTCCGCCAGGTACTCGGGCAACAGCCAGTTCACTGGAAGGCCACCGACAAGACCATCCACAAAGCCAGGCCCAGCAACATGGAAGAGAGTCCCAGAAAACGGATCTGACCGTCGGAAAGCTGCGCCAGCCGCCGGAAGGTCTCACGCCAGACGGCGGGCGCGGCAAAGGGCATGACGCCCTCGAACACCAGCATCAGGGCAAGGGCCAGCAGCAGGCTTTGCGTCATCGGGCGTTTTTCAGGTAGCGGAAGAAATCGGAATTGGGTTCCACCACCAAGACATCCTGTTTGCTCTTGAAGGTCTCGCGGTAGGCTTCCATGCTGCGGTAGAAGGCATAGAACTCCGGATCGCGGCTGAAGGCCTTCGCATAGATGGCGGCCGCCTGGGCGTCGCCCTCGCCCTTGATTTTCTGCGCGGTGTTGTACGCCTGCGCCAGCAGTTCCACGCGCTTCCGGTTCGCAACCGCGCGCGTGGTTTCGTACTGCTTCGCGCCCTCAGCGCGCAACTGGTTGGCCACCTGCTTTCTTTCGGAACGCATCCGCTCATAGACGCTGTCCGCGACATTGGTCGGCAACTCCACCCGCTTCAGGCGCACGTCCAGCACCAGCACGCCGATTTTCTTCGCGTCCTCGTTGGCCTTGACGCGCATGTCTTCCATGATTTTCTCGCGCTCGTCGGAAATCACCTGCCGCACGGTGCGCTTGCCGAATTCGGCGCGCAGACCGGCGTTGATGGTCTGCATCAGCCGGGTGCTGGCGCGGGATTCATCGTCGCCCACGGAAATGTAATAGAGTTCGGGATCGACGATGCGCCACTTGACGTAGGAATCCACCTGCACATTCTTTTTTTCCGAAGTGATGAAGAGTTCCGGATCCCGGCTGTCAATGGTCAATACCCGTTTGTCGAAAACGCGCACGTTCTGGATTATCGGCCACTTGAAATGCAGCCCCGGCTCGGTGATCGTCAGCTTGACTTCCCCCATTTGGAACAACAGGGCGTAATCGCGTTGATCCACGGTGAAGAAAACCGAGGAAGCCAACGCCACGAGCGCGACCAGGACGGTCAGCGCGATATGCAAAAAGACTTTCATTAGCGCGCCTCCCGTTCGCGGCCAATTTCACCACGGGAAATACCGCTTCCCGTGAATGACGATTTGTTTTCATCCTGCGGCGACGCGCCTCCCTGCGCGCCTCCCTGCGCGCCGCCGCTCGCGCTCCGCGCCAGCGTACCGCCCGCGCCCGCCTGCATCAGTTGATCCAGCGGCAGGTAGAGGAGATTGCCCTGTCCTTTGGCATCCACCATCACCTTGCTGGTATTGGCATAGACCTGTTGCAGGGTTTCCAGATAGAGGCGTTGACGGGTGACGGCCGGAGCCTTGGCGTATTCGGTGAGCACCTGGGAAAACCGGCTGGCGTCGCCCGTCGCGGTTTCGATCATGCGTTCCTTGTAGGCGCGCGCCTCTTCCACCAACACCGCCGCCTGCCCCTCGGCCTTGGGCACCACGTCGTTGTAGTACGCCTGTCCCTCGTTTTCTTGGCGCGTCTTGTCCTGCACCGCCTTTACCGCGTCCTCGAACGCTGCCTGCACCTGTTCGGGCGGCTGGGCGTTCTGCATGGTGACTTTGGAAATCTCTATGCCCGTCTCGTAACGGTCGAGGATTTCCTGCATCAGGAGGCTGATCTGCTCGGTAACGGCTGTCCGCTCCTCGTTGATGACCACGTCCATCGTCCGCTTCCCCACCACTTCGCGCACCGCCGTTTCCGCCACCTGCATCACCGCCGCGTCCGGATCGCGGTTCTTGAACTGATAGAAGACTGCGTCCTTGATCCGGTATTGCACGGCAAACTGGACATCGATGATGTTTTCGTCACGGGTGAGCATCAGGGACTCCTTCAGCTCCTTGTTACTCTTGTCCCGCGCGTCGCCGCGATAGCCGATGGTCAGCGAGCGCACTTCCGAGATATTGACGATTTCATGCGAGGCGAAAGGCCAGGGCAGCCGCCATTGGAGGCCGGGCTGCGTCGTCTCCACATACTTGCCGAAACGCAGTACCAGGCCGCGTTGCGAGGCGTCGACGATATAGACGCCGGAAGCCGCCCACACCAAGAGCGCCAGCCCCAGCACGATGTAAATCAGCGCGCGCGGGGACATGCCCGGCGGCGCATCTTCGGGATCGCCACCGCCGCCACGCCGTTTTTTCTTGCCACTGGCGCTGGCGGGAAAGCCAAGCCAATCCTTGAAATCGTTCCAGAGTTCATCGAAATCCGGTGGATTGGGCGAACGCCGTCCCCCGCCGTTGTTGCCCCATTGCGGGTCGTTCATGGACATGAAAATGCCTAGGCCAGAGAAGATCATGTATGGATTTTTCCGTCAGAAACTGCAAGGTTCATCATTCATAAAGCGGCGCGCCCGGGCAGGCTGGATAACCTGTTCCTGGCGCATTCGCCCAACGCCGCACGCAGGAAGGGCAAACCCGCGCCCGTGCGCGCGCTCAATTTGACGCAGCGGATTCTACCATAGTCATCCCGTTCCGCCGCGGGGTGAACACCGGTCAAATCCACCTTGTTCCAGACGAGCGTTTGCGGCACCGCGCCCGCGCCGATTTCGGCAAGAACCCGGTCGACTTCCAGGCGCTCCGCGTCACGCGCGACGCTGGCGCTATCGACCACGTGCAGCAGCAAATCCGCGTCCGCCGTCGCTTCCAGCGTCGCCTGGAACGCCGCCACCAAAGAATGCGGCAGGTCGCGGATGAAGCCCACGGTGTCAGAAAGCACCACGTTGCCCGCGCCTTCCAGCCAGAGCTTGCGCGAAGTGGCGTCCAGCGTGGCGAAAAGCTGATCCGCCGTATAGACGCCGGCGTGGGTCAGCGCGTTGAAAAGGGTGGATTTGCCCGCGTTGGTGTAGCCCACCAGGGAAACATTCAGCGTGTCGCTCCTCTGTCGCGCTTTCCTTTGCACGCCGCGCTGCCGTGAGAGCCGCGCCATGCGCGCTTTCAGGGTCTTGACGCGCAGGCCCAGGAGCCGACGGTCGGTTTCCAGTTGTTTTTCTCCCGGCCCGCGCAGGCCAATGCCGCCGCGTTGCCGCTCCAGATGGGTCCAGCCGCGCACGAGGCGAGTGGAAAGATATTCCAGTTGCGCCAGTTCCACCTGCAACTTGCCTTCGGCGCTCTGCGCGCGCAGGGCGAAAATATCCAGGATCAGGCTGGTGCGGTCGATCACCCGACAATCCAGCAAATGTTCCAGGTTCCGCAGTTGCACCGGCGAAAGATCGTGGTTGAAAATGACCAGATCTGCCCTCGCGGCGGCGCAGACCGCCGCGATCTCCTCGACCTTGCCCTTGCCGGCAAAGGCGCGTGCGTCAGGGCTTTGGCGGCGGCCACTCACTTCGGCGCAAACCACGCCGCCCGCCGATCCGGCCAGGAGGCGCAGTTCCTCCAGGCGCTCCGGAATATCCGGCTCGCCGAAATCGAGCTGCACCAACACAGCCCGCTCGCCGGAAGCGGGACGCTCAAACATGCGGGGAAAGCGGCTGTTCGCCCGCGACGAAGAACACGGATACCCCTATTCTCCTTCAGAATCCTGCGCCTCGACTTGCGCCAGCGTCACCGAACGCGCCGGAACCACGGTGGAAATGGCGTGTTTGTAAACCATCTGTGTGACCGTATTCTTCAAGAGCACGACATACTGATCGAAGGACTCGATCTGCCCTTGCAGCTTGATGCCATTGACCAGGTAGATGGAGACGGGAACATGCTCCCGCCGCAAGGCGTTGAGAAATGGATCTTGTAAAAGTTGCCCCTTGTTGCTCATGGTGTGACTCCGTGTTGTTGTTATGAAAAAACCCAAAAGGCGGAATTTAACCCGATTCCGCTAGCGGACGCCAGCAGGAAATGAAACGCCCGTATAAAAAACCCGGCTTCCGCGAACGGATACCGGGTTTTGCGAAGGCCGCGACCCGGATCAGGCAGCGGCGCTCAGGTTGGAAAGCACGACATTGGGACGCAGCGTGGTCAGGAGCTTCTGTATCCCGCGCCGGGTCCTGGTGTTGATCACCAGGGGGGCGCGCAGGTTCGCGCCCACGCCGATGTTCGCGCCGCTTTCCTGCTTGAAGAGAATCATCAGCACCACCACGTCGCTGACATCGGCGGCATTGGCAAGCTCCAGGAGCGCGGTTTCCGCGTCATCCAGTTCCAGCTCGTAAGTGAAGCCCAGCGCGGCGGGTTCGATAATCTGGAAGGCCACGTGCGGCGAATCCAGGGATTGCAGGGTAAAACTCACCGGCTGTGGACTGACGTTGGTTTCATGGATCAGCATGAACCGCTTGTTGCCCTCAAAACTCACCAGCCCCCGCGGGAACTCGATGACCTGCTCCGGATTCACTTCCACGCGGCCAAACAAAAAAGTTTCGACCTTCATTTCACCCCTCCTTGATTGATGAATGACACAACACCCCCGATGGTATCAGGATCAGTGGACAGAAGACAGAGCGGCCTGCGGCCTTTGTTGTCAGTCTTCGGTACCCTGTCTCCTGACCCCTGTCGTTCAGCAAGCCGACCAGAGGATCTCGCCCTTGGCGTTTTTCAGGACTGCCTTGCCGCAGGCCGGATCGACATCGAAATACACCACGATCCGACCGCGTGCGTTGATGTGACCGTATTTGTTATCCACAGAGACCCTCGCCAGGCCATTGGCGGCGAAGGAGGGATTTGTAGCCCCAAAGCGCGGCGGAATGACCAGTTCACCCTTGCCGTTGATATAGCCGCTTTTATTGTCAAACCCAAAGAAGCTGTCTCAAGAAATGGCGAGTGGGCCGATAGATGAGGTGCATCAAGCGCCGGGAAGGAGGAAATGATGTGCCCCAGCGATCTGAGCAAAGAGCAATGGGCCGTGTTGAAGCCGCACGTAGTCAAGCCGATCCTTTTGCAAAACGTTTCCCCAAAACAGTTACTGAGTACCGGGCGCGAGCGCTGGAAGGACGATTTTGCTTCAACGCCCCTGCCCAATCGCCACCTGGTCACGGTTTATGCCATACGTGTCATTCTTATCCGATACGCCCCCAATCCGCGCTCTTGTATCTTTCGTTTTGCAGTGGTTAGCTCCCACTGTCCGGGAAGGAAGGAGCTTGAATCCGCCCTGAAGGCCATGACCTTGTAGCGTAGAAAGAGCCTTTCTTCCCCCTTCTT
>JAIRMN010000117.1 GCA_031258715.1 Zoogloeaceae bacterium | reverse complement strand
GGGCAAAAGCGCCGTGCAACGGCTTTTATCCTTCTAAGCCATGAGCGGCGGCGTTTTGGTGGGTGGTACTGGACTCGAACCAGTGACCCCTGCCGTGTGCGCGGATGGGTCGTCCAAGCGCTCTTCAACAAAGGTGCCGTCCTGTCGCGGCAGGACAAACCCGATGCCGAAATCGCTGTCTGTGAGGACATTGACCGCCGCTTCGGTAAAGATAACTCGCCCGGTGCGCGTAAGGGGGTTGCCAAAGCACGGGAACTCAAGCAACTTCCATAGAAGATGCCTTGGCGGATTGATAGGGTTTTCGCGCGGCAACAAACGGTATGCCGCGCGAATCATCCCTGCTCTTTTGTGAAAAAATCAATACCGATAATGCTCCGCCTTATACGGCCCTTCGAGCGGCACACCGATATAGGCCGCCTGTTCTGGCGTGAGCGCCGTCAGATGCGCGCCGATTTTTTTCAGATGCAAGCGCGCCACCATCTCGTCCAGCTTCTTGGGCAGGGTGTAGACGCCGACCGGATAATTGGCGCTTCGCGTAAAAAGCTCGATTTGCGCCAGGGTCTGGTTGGCGAAGGAATTGCTCATCACGAAACTGGGATGCCCCGTGGCGCAACCGAGATTCACCAGCCGCCCTTCGGCGAGCAGGATGAGGCGCTTGCCGTCCGGGAAGAGGACGTGATCGACCTGCGGCTTGATGTTTTCCCACGGATATTGTTTGAGGCTTGCCACATCGATCTCGGAATCGAAGTGCCCGATGTTGCAAACGATGCTGTTGTGTTTCATCGCCCGCATATGTTCGTGGGTGATGACTTTGACGTTCCCCGTGGTGGTGACGAAAATGTCGCCCAGCGCGGCGGCCTCGTTCATATCGACCACGCGGTAGCCTTCCATCGCGGCTTGCAGGGCGCAGATGGGGTCGATCTCGGTAATCCAGACCGTCGCGCCCAGGCCCTTCAAGGATTGCGCGCAGCCTTTGCCGACATCGCCATAGCCCAGCACGACAGCGATCTTGCCCGCGATCATCACATCGGTGGCGCGCTTGATGCCGTCGACCAGCGATTCGCGGCAGCCGTAGAGGTTGTCAAACTTGGACTTCGTCACGGAATCATTCACGTTGATGGCGGGGAACCGGAGTTCGCCCCGCGCGTGCATTTGGTAGAGGCGATGCACGCCGGTCGTGGTTTCTTCGGTCACGCCCTTGATTTGGGCGGCGCGGGTCGAATACCAGGCTGAATCGGTTTTGAGCCGCGCCCGGATGGCGGCAAACAGCACGGTTTCTTCCTCGCAAGAAGGGTTTGCCAGCACGGAAATGTCTTTTTCCGCCTTCGCGCCCAGATGCAGGAGCAGGGTGGCGTCGCCGCCGTCGTCCAGGATCATGTTGGCGGTCTCGCCGCCGGGCCAGGTGAAGAGGCGATGGGTGTAATTCCAGTAGTCGGCAAGGCTCTCTCCCTTGACCGCGAACACCGGAACCCCGCTCGCGGCGACGGCGGCGGCGGCGTGATCCTGGGTGGAAAAGATATTGCAGGAAGCCCAGCGCACTTCCGCCCCCAGCGCCGTGAGGGTTTCGATCAGCACGGCGGTCTGAATGGTCATGTGCAACGAACCGGCGATGCGCGCGCCTTTCAGGGGCTGGCTTTTGGCGTATTCCTTGCGGATGGCCATCAAGCCCGGCATTTCGGTTTCGGCGATGGCGATTTCCTTCTTGCCCCATCCGGCGAGGGCAAGGTCGGCGACGAGGTAGTCTTGATGGGTTTGCGTGATTTTGGCAACGGCGTCCACAGGGGGTCTCCTTCAAAAACGGTTGCCGGGAAACGTGAGGAAAAGCGAGGAAAGGAAGGGAGAGTTTACCGCTTCCGCCGCGTTCGACACTTCCCGGCAGGGCGCTCGGGTTATCGGGCGAGCGCGGTTGAAACGGGGCATCGGACGGGCATCCGCCGATGTTTCCGAGCCTGGGGTTTCCATAACGCGGAAATCTCGCAACGCTCCTCGGAAAGGAAGGCATTCTAAAGGATGCGCGATGTTTACGGTAGTCTGGCGAATATTTGCGCTAATATATGCCGATACCTTATTCCCTGATGGAGTCCTGATCATGAAGACTTTCCCGCGCCTTTCGTTTTTTTTCCTTCTCCCGTTTTCCCTGCCATTATTTGCCGCGCCGCCCGCTTCGCCCGCGTCCGCCGTGGGGTTTTCCACGCCTTCCACGCCCGTTACCCGCATCGTGCTTTACCCGGGTAGCGCCCTGGTCGAACGCGCGGCGCGGGTGAAAGCGGGGGCGGAAAGCCTGGAGATCGTCGGGCTGCCGGCCAGTTTCGACGCGGGAAGCGTGCGCATCGAGGCGGATAGCGGCATCGAGATTGGCGAACTCGTCTGGCGGGACAGCGCCCGAAATGCGCCGCTCAATGCCGAGGAAGCGCGGTTGGAAGCGGAAGCGCAAAAACTCTCCGACCGCCTGAAGACAATCGACGTGGAAAGCAAGACGGCGGAACGCGAACTGAAATACCTGGAGGCGCTCGCCTCCCCAAACCAGAATGACTTTGCCGACGCCGCCAACCCGGCGCGCGCACTGGAAGTCATCCGCCAGGGAAGCCTCCGGGCGGAACGGCGCATCCTGGATGTCGAAGCGCAAAAACGCGACCTCGAAAAACAGCTGAAAGCCTTGAATGACGACCTGGCGCACATCCGCCCGAATGTCGCCACGGTGCGCACCCTGTCCGTGCGCCTGCGGGCGAGGAACGACGGCGAAGTGCGCCTGGCCTATCTTTTCAATGACGCGGGCTGGCGTCCGGCCTACCGCGCCCTGCTCGATTCTGAACACGGCACGGTCCGGCTGGAGCGCACCGCGCAGATCGCCCAGCGCAGCGGCGAGGACTGGAACCGCGTCCGCCTCTCGCTTTCCACCAGCGCCCCCCAGCGTAGCGCCAGCGGCCCGCAACCCTATCCGTGGAACGTGAATTTGCAGGATGTCGTCGCACGGCGCGCCAACGCGGTCGCCGACTATCCCCCTGTGTATCCTATGGCTATGGCGGCAGCGCCGGCAGAAAGGCGCGACGCACAGGACCCCCTGTTTGAGACCGGGATTACCCAGAGCGAATACGCCACCGAATACGCGATTCCTGGCACGGTGTCGCTGCCCGCCGACGGAAGAAAGGTCGCGGTTTCCCTGGGCGATTTAAAAATCCCCGTGACGCTGGAGGCGGAAATCGTGCCTCGTCTTGAAAAGGCCGCCTATCTCGTCGCGCGCGGCAAGCTGCCGGATGGCGTCTGGCCGGCGGGCGAGATGCAGCTCTACCGGAACGGTGCCTATATTGGCGCGACACACTGGAACGCCAACCAGAACGACCGGAACGCCCTCCTGCTTCCCTTTGGCCGCGACGACCTGATCCAGGTCGCCTATAAGGCCGAAGAAGACCAGCGGGGCAAGAGCGGATTCGTCGGCCAGTATGCCGAGCGGCGGATTGCCGACACTTATACCGTCACGAACCGTCACCGGCGCACTGTCGATATCGTGGTGCTGGAATCCAGCCCCGTCGGGCGCAACGACGCGGTGGAAATCGAACGCCACTTCACCCCGGTCGCGAGCGAGGAAGACTGGCGCGGACAAAAGGGCGTCATCGCCTGGAAACAGACGCTGGGCGCGGGGCAGGACGCAAGCTTTGCCGCCGACTACCGCATTCGCTGGCCGAAAGATCGCCAGATCATCGGGGTGCCGTGATCAGGGCTAGGCGTCAGCAAAATCCCTCGTAAAGGAGAGAAGGAAAAGTCCCTGATTCCTGACCCCCCATCAGTTTGAATCGCACCCATTGAATCAGGGCAATCGCGCTACGATTTCATTTTTTGGGCATGGTTTATTTCTGTTGCTGGAGAACGGAATTCCCTCTCACGCTGCCTTTGCCCGGATATTCGCGCCGATTCTGCCCAAGACGTTTGCAGAGACCTTATCAGAACAGGCTACCGCCTCCTCTCCCCCTCGCGGGAGAGGGGGAAGGTCATCCGCGGATCCGCATTCCCACCCCTGCCGGGGCGTGCCCCCTCTCCCCCCCCCTCCCTCCTGTGCAGACCGGACCCATAGGTAACACCCGTGCCAAGACATGGCTAGCAGATTATAGGACATCCAATTCTCTCGAGTCGAGGGAATCGAAATGATGACGGCAAAAGTAAAGCCTGTATATGCCGTCCGCTTCGAGGCTGGGCCGAAGGGCGATGGGCTGTCCGACCAGTGCTCTGGGGACGCGGACCGCTCGCCCCTTGAAGCTGATCCATCCCCCTTGCTGAACCTTGCGCGCCAGATCGTCGGAGCCATGCTCGATGGGCGGCAAGGCGCCTGGCAGGCTGCGCGGGCTGGGAGCATGGCGTTGGCATCGACAGGGCTTCATGGGGGCGCTCGCGGTTGTGGATGCCGCGCCAGCCGTCGAATTGGGCTTGCGCTTGCGCCAGGGTCTCGAAGTGGCGCTGCGCCAGCACTTCGGCCTTGAAGGTGCGATGAAAGCGCTC
>JAIRMN010000093.1 GCA_031258715.1 Zoogloeaceae bacterium | reverse complement strand
TTCCCGTCGCCTCAATCGCGACTACGAAATCAACCCGCGATACTCCGAGGCCATGATCCAAATCGCCATGATCCATCTGCTCCTCAAACGAATTTCTAATTTTTAAGACAGCTTCTGAGGCGGGTTCCTGCTTCACCGAGCGGCCTGACCGCGCCGTCTCTCCACAGGCTGCAATGCGGCGTCCCCGCGCCAGGATGTTGATCGCGCCGACGAGATCGGCGTTTTCCTCGAAACCGCATATCACTTCATGCAGCAGCTCCACGTTGTCCGTACTCGCGGGAATAATCGCCAACTCGTCATCGAACCCAGCCAGGTCAAGCCGCGCCGCCGCGCTTCGGCGCCCCTGCTTGATCAAGTGCGCGGCAGCGCCTTCCTTCAAAAACAATCGAGCCGAATTTTGCGAAACCATTCATCATGCGCCTTGCGGGGCAGGAGGAAGGTTGAAGAATTGTCCGATGGCCGGGTGCGGAAAGGCGCGCACGGCGTCGATCCTGCCGCGCGTCAGGATGCGTTGTTCCGCCAGCACCGCGATTTCGCAGTCGAGACCGTAGAGGGTATCCATGTCGTGCGTTACCAGTACCACGGTGAGATTCAACCGTTGTTGCAGGGCGCGGATTAGGCGCACGAAGCTCTGGCTGCGCGCCGGATCGAGACCTGCCGTCGGCTCGTCGAGCAACAGGAGTTCCGGCTCCAGCGCCAGCGCGCGCGCCAGCGCCACGCGTTTTATCATTCCGCCGGAAAGTTCCGACGGCATCAGGCGGGCGTGTTCCGGCGCCAGTTCCACCATCGTCATTTTCAGGCGCACCAGTTCGGCGATCCAGGCTTCGTCCAGAAAACCGAGTTCGCGCAGGGGAAAGGCGATATTGTCGAAAACCGGCAACGCGGAAAAGAGCGCGCCCTGCTGAAACAGCATCCCCAGACGCCTGCGGATGTCGCGCTGCAAGAGGGCGTCCGGCGCGCGCAGGTCATGCCCGAACAGGCGCACAGTGCCCCGGCGCGGCGGCAGCAACCCCAGGATTTCCCGCAGGAGCGTGGTCTTGCCGCTGCCCGAACCGCCGACCAGCGCCACCACTTCCCCCGCCCGCACCTGAAAATCCAGGTCACTGTGAATGACGACATCGCGGTAGCCGCTCCAGATGCCGCGCATGTCGATGACGGGAACGGATGATGCTTCGGTCATGCTAGACGCCAAAATTTCGAGTGAATACGGCGAGAATGGCGTCCGCGATAATCACCAGGGTGATGGCCGATACCACGGAAGCGGTGGTGCGCCGGGAAAGGCTTTCGGTATTGGGACGCACGTGCAGGCCGAAATGACAGGCGATGAGCGCGATCAGCCCGCCAAAGAGCACACCCTTGCCGAGGCCGATCCAGAGATTGGCGATCGGCACGACGTCCGGCAGGGCGTTGAAAAAATAGATGACGGAAATATCCAGTTCCTTCCAAGCCGCCAATGAGCCGCCCAGCAATGCCGCCACGCAGGACCAGACGACCAGGAGCGGCATGACCAATACTAGCGCCGCCACCTTGGGCAGCGCTACGCGCAGGGTAACGGAAACGCCCATCACCGCCAGCGCGTCGATTTCTTCCGTTACGCGCATGACGCCGATCTGTGCCGTCATCGCCGATCCGGAGCGTCCGGCGACCAGCACCGCCACCAGCACCGGCCCCAACTCGCGGATGATGCCGATGCCGAGGATATTGATGATGAAGATGTCCGCCCCGAAGGTCTTCAATTGCAGGGCGGAAAGATAACTGATGGTGACGCCGATCAAAAAGCCCACCAGCGCGGAAACCGGCAGGGCTTCCACGCCCGCGCGGTGGATGTTCGCGGAAAACTCCTTCCACGGAATGCTTTTGGGATGGCGGCACAGGAACCCGATCGCCAGTACCAGGCCGCCCAGAAGTTCCACCAGCCCCAGCGCGTTGTGGAGGATACCCAAGGTAAAGATGCCCAGGCGGCGCAGACGCTCGACCGGCGGAAATGCCTTCTTGACGCCGGGCGCGGACGTTTCCGCCGGAAGCGCCGCGATCCGCTCCAGCGCCGCGCGCGCTGCGGGCGAAATTTCCGCGTCTTCCGGAAAATGTCCCGCCCAGAGCCGCCAGAGCAATACGGCAAGCGCGCTGTCCATCCGGGTGACCGCCGACAAGTCCCAGCGCCTCTCCCGCGCCGCAGCCAAGAGCGCCGGACGAACGCCGGGCGTTCGCAGCATACCTGCCAGCGTCCATTCTCCGGAAAGGATCACCCTGCCGCCGGGCGCGTAACGCAAGACGGGGCGAGGCGGCGTCTCCACGCGCGGCGTCATCGTGCTCATCCGCCGTGTTCCGCGCCGACGGATTTCAGTTTCAGGATGAATCCGGCCTGGCGCCAGGCCAGGATTTCCTCTTTCAGCGCGGCGGCTGTCCACGGATTGTCCGCCAGCCAGCGCGCGGGCATTTCCAGCGACACACCCCTGGACATGGCCTGGACGCCATAGTGCGGCAACGCGCGATCGTCGCGGCTGCGATGCAGCAAGACCGCCAACCGCAAACAGAAGACCATGCGCCAGACATGCAGATCGTCCGGCGGCGCGGAAAGTTTCTCCAGCTTGCCGCGATGCCCCAGCACCAGCAAGGCCAGAAGCGAACGATCCTTGTTGGAAAAGCCTGGCATGTCGGCGTAGGTCAGGATGTACGCGCCATGCTTGTGATAGCTGGTATGCGCGATGGAAATGCCAATTTCATGAAGCGTTGCCGCCCAGGCGAGAAACTGCGTCTCGTCTTCGCCCTGACGCCCGGCGGTCATGCGTTCCAGGATTTCCAACGCCGTCTGCCGCACACGAACGGCCTGCTTGCGTTCCACATGATAGCGGCGCGCGAACTGCTTGACCGTGGCGTCGCGCATGTCGTTTTGCTGGAAGCGCCCCAGGAGGTCGTATAGCACACCAAGACGCAATGCGCCATCGGCATAACTCATGCAGGTCAAATCCAGTTCGTCGAAAACAGCCAGCATGATCGCCATACCGCCCGGCAACACCGGCAGACGGTCGGCGCGTGTGCCGGGCATGTTGAGCGCGTAGATGGAACCGGCCTTGATCAACAGGTTGGCGAGTTTTTCCAGTCCTTCGCGCGTAATGCCGGTCACGTTGCCGGGATTCAGGCGGTTCAGTTCCAGCAAATCCGCTATCGCCCGCGCCGTTCCGGAAGAGCCGACGACTTCTTTCCAGCCCTGGTGCCGGTAGGCGTGCGCGATGAGTTCCACTTCCTTGGCGGCGGCGGATTGCGCCTCGCGCAGGCGTTTTCTGTCGATGCGTCCGTCCGGGAAATAGCGCAGGGTATAGCCGACGCAGCCCATATAGAGCGAATCCATGAGGAGGGGATCGGATTTCTTGCCAATGATGAATTCCGTGGAGCCGCCGCCAATATCCACCACCAGCCGCTTGTGCGTCGCCAACGGCAGGGAATGCACTGCGCCGATGTAGATTAGCCGCGCCTCTTCACGTCCGGCGATGACCTCGATGGGAAAGCCCAGCGCCGCCTCGCCGCCCGCGAGAAACTCGTCCGCGTTCCTGGCGACGCGCAGGGTATTGGTCGCCACAGCGCGCACGGCCTTGCCGTTCAGGCTGCGAATCCGCTCCCCGAAACGCCCCAGCGTCTCCCAGCCTCGCCGCAGGCTGGCCGCGTCCAGCGTCTTCCCCGGTGTCAACCCGCTCGCCAGGCGCACCGTCTCCTTCAGGGAATCCAGCGGATAAATCTGATCCTCCTCCACCCGCCCGATTTGCAGGCGAAAACTGTTGGATCCCAAATCCACCGCCGCCATCGTTTCGTATTCCATCCATACCCCATCTGCGACAAGAGGTGGGAATTTTAGCACCCGCGCGTCAAGTATCCGGAGAGAGGTGAGACAGGGCTGGCGCATCAAATTCTGCGTGGTTGAAGGGCGGTAGCGACGTAGTCGGGATTGTACGCGGCGGTTTTGAGTTTTCCGGGCAGGCGGATGGAACGGAATTTGTCGGCTCGTAGGAGGTTCGATGCGGCGCGAAGGTTGAGACCCCGGCCTGAAGGCCGGGGTTTCGACCGTAGCCATTGGGGAGGGGATGCAAACCCCTTCCCAATGGAGTTAGACCGACAGCCCTGAAGGGCTGTCGCTAATACAACCCCTCTACATAACAGAGTGGCTTTTGACTACAATATGCAGTCTTTCTCTTTTTTCCTTGCCGGATGCGTCGTCTTTCTTTTCCGCTGGCCTTGTCGTTTGCTTTGCTCCTTCTGTTGGCGCAGGCGGGCGCGGTGGCGCATGAATTCAGTCATTTCGACGCTGATGCGGATGAAGCGGATGAGGTCTGCGCGCTTTGTCTGGCGGCGGCGGCGCTGGATTTCGCGGCATCGCCGCCGCCCGCGCCGGATTTGGGCTTGTCGTTTGCCTCCTCCGTGGCCTACGCGCCGCGGCGTGTTTTTCGCGTTTCATCGCCTTGTCGCGCTTATCGGGAGCGCGCGCCGCCCGTGCTCGCTCACGCTCGATAAGCCGGTTTCCCAGCGTCATGCGGGAAGCCTTTTCGCATTGAAAAACAAGGAGTCATGAAAAATGAAATACGGTATTCGCACGACCATTGCGCTCTGCGTCTGTGGTCTTCTGGGCGCGGGCAGCGCTGCCCTGGCGCAGGAGCACGCCGCGCATGTGCATGGAGAGGCGCGTCTCGACATGGCACAGGAGGGCGCGACGCTCTCCCTGCAAATGGAAAGCCCGCTCGACAATTTCCTGGGATTCGAACACGCGCCGAAAAACGCGGTGGAAGAAGACCAGGCAAGACGCATGAGCGCCAAACTGCGGGCAGCGGGCAATCTGTTCGCGCTCACCCCCGCCGCAGGCTGCGCCCTGGAAAAGGTGACGCTGGAATCCTCGGCGCTGACGCCGGAATTGCTGGGCGAGACCGAAGAGGCGCATGAGGAAGAGCACGAAGCGGAGGAACACGAGGAAGAACACGCGCATGAAGGCGAAGCAGGCCATGCCGATTTGGACGCCCTTTGGCAATTCCATTGTGCGCGCCCGGAAGCCTTGCATTCCGTGGAAGTCCGTCTGTTCGGCGCTTTTTCCGGTCTGCGCGAGCTGAAAGTGCAGGCGGCGACGCCCAGGGGACAGCGCGGCGCAACCCTGACGCCCCAAAATCGGACGCTGACGTGGTAACACCGGCCACAAAAACCGAGGCGCACCCCCCCCCGAATACCCCGTCGCCAGCGGATGCTCCGTCGCCAGCGGTTCTTCCGTCACGCGCGCTGGTGATGCGGGATGTGCGCTTTGCCTGGGAAAAGGGGCGCGCGCCTTGTTTTTCGGGCTTCTCGCTCACCGTGAAGGCCGGGGAACACTGGTTCATCCACGGCGCGAGCGGCAGCGGCAAGAGCACGCTCCTGAACCTGGCAGCGGGCGTACTCCTGCCGGACGCGGGCGTCATCCGCCTGCTGGATCAGGATTTGAGCGTGCTTTCGGCGAGCGGGCGCGACCGTTTTCGCGTCGATCACGCGGGCTTCATCTTCCAGCAATTCAACCTGATTCCCTGGATGTCGGTACTGGACAACACCTTGTTGCCCTGCCGATTTTCCAGGCGACGGCGGCAACAGGCGGAGGCGGCGGGCGGCGATGCGCGCTCGGAAGCCAAACGCCTGCTTTGCGCGCTGGACATGGAAGAAGCCCTCTGGCGGCAACCCGCGATGAAACTTTCCATCGGCCAGCAACAGCGGGCAGCCGCCGCGCGCGCGCTCCTGGGACGCCCGGAACTGATTATCGCCGACGAACCCACGTCCAGCCTGGACGCCGACCGGCAAGCCATCTTCCTGGAACTCCTGCGACACGAATGCGCCGCCAGCGGCGCGGCGCTCCTCTTCGTCAGCCACGACGAACGCCTGGCCGGACGCTTTACGCATCGGTTACGGATCGGGCGTCAGGAAACAGGATCCAGGAAACAGAATGGAGTTGATTATGCCCAATACACCACAACAGTCGATTGACTCCGGCTCACAGAGCGCCGCGTCCTCCGCGCGCGCTGTCTTCTGTCCTCTGTCTTCCGTCCTCTGCCTTCACGCGATCGGCAGCGCTTGGAACCGGCGCGGCACGCTGGTCTTTACCGTGCTTGCCATTGCCCTTGCCGTTACCCTGATTCTGGGCATCGAACGGCTGCGCGCCGACGCCCGCGCCAGTTTCCTGCATTCCGTCACAGGCGTCGATCTGGTGGTCGGGGCGCGTACCGGCCCGGTGCAACTCATGCTCTACAGCGTTTTTCGCATGGGCGGCGCGACGCATGACATCGGCTATGAAAGCGTCCAATGGGTCATGCGCGATCCGGCGGTCGCTTGGGCGGTGCCGCTGGCGCTGGGCGATTCGCTCAGGGGTTTTCCCGTGATCGGCACCACGCCCGATTATTTCCGGTATTTCAGGTTCGGCACGGGCGGGGAACTGACCTTCGCCGAAGGCCGCGCGTTTGGCGGCGATGTGGAAACCCTCTATGAGGCCGTGCCGGGCGCGGAAGTCGCGGCGCGGCTTGGGCTGAAAATCGGCGACGCCATTGTGCTCGCGCACGGTAGCGGTGAAAACGTGACGAGCGAACACGCCGACAAACCCTTTCGCATCGCCGGCGTCCTGGCGGCGACGGGAACGCCCGTGGATCGCAGCGTACACGTCAGCCTTGCCGCCATCGAAGCCATTCACCTCGACTGGCAGGGCGGCGCGCCGACGCCGGGGTTTTCCATTCCCGCCGACATGGCGCGCAAGTTCGATCTTACGCCCAGGACAGTGACCGCCATACTGGTCGGTCTCAAAAGCCGGACTGCCGTATTCCAGGCGCAGCGGCGCATCAACGCCTACCGCGACGAACCCCTGATGGCCGTCCTGCCTGGCGTGGCGCTCGACGAGCTCTGGCAGATCGTCGGCCTGGCGGCGCGGGCGCTCTCCGTCGTCTCCTTTCTTGCCGCCGCCACGGGACTGGCCGGATTGACAGCCGTCATTCTCGCCAGTCTGAACGAACGCCGCCGCGAACTCGCCATCCTGCGCGCCAACGGCGCGCGTCCGCGCGACATCTTTTTGCTCCTGGCTATCGAAGGCATCCTGCTGACCACACTGGGACTGGCGGTCGGCCTCGCGCTCCTGGCCTGCCTCAGCGCCCTCGCCGCGCCTTGGCTCATGCGCGCCTACGGCATAGCGATTCAACCCCTGGCGCTTTCCGCGTCCGGCCTTTGGAGTCTCTTCTCCATCTGGATGACCGGCCTTGCCGCCAGCCTCATCCCCGGCTGGCGCGCTTATCGTCTCTCCTTGGCGGACGGCCTGCAACCCCGCCTGTAACGCGAGAAAACCATGCGACATCACGATTGCCTGTTCCTGAAACTCTGCCTCCTCTTGACGCTCGCCGCCTGCGGCCCGAACGCCTCTTCCGGCGATGCCCCGCCGCCCGGAGCGTCCGCTTCGCCCGCCTACAAGGTGGGCGACCGCCTGCCGGTGAAAGACGATACCCCGTCCGCGCCCGCCTACCCCGAAACGACCTGGGACGAACTCATCCCGCCCGACTGGGACCCGGCGGAAATTTTCGCAAGCCTCAACCTGGACGCCCTACAAGACGCCGACCCACGCGCCGAGGCGGCATTGAAAAAAATGCGCGAGTCCTGGGATAACGCGCCCACGAATCCAGGGATGCAAGGAAAGCCCATTCGCATCCCCGGCTTCGTCGTGCCGCTGGAGACGGAGGGCAGCGCCTTGCGCGAATTCCTGCTCGTCCCCTATTTCGGCGGCTGCATCCACGTCCCCCCGCCCCCCGCCAACCAGATCATCCATGTCTTCGCCCAACCCCCGATCAAGGACACCCAGGCAATGGACGCCATTTGGGTCAGCGGCACACTGACCATCACCCGAAGCAACAGCCAGATGGGCAACGCAGGCTATCGCATGACGACGCAAAAGGTGGAACCCTATCAGTGGGGAGAGTAAAGAGGGGGACAGCCAATCTTGACGCAAAGATAAAAACCGGTTGTATCCTTTCCGGCAGGGGGAAATATTTGCCGCTCGCCGTTTGGACTTTTGGAAAATATCATGACCTCCATATTCCTGCGCCTGCCCGATGACGTCACGCAAGGCATGGAGCGCCTGGCTGCCTTGACGGGGCTTCCAGAAAGGACATGGCAAAGCTGGACAAACAGGCGGTAAGACGCATCACCGCCTTTTTGCGCGAGCGTGTAGCCGCGCCGGATGACCCGCGCGGCATTGGCGAAGCCCTCAAGGGTTCCCCCGTCTGGGGGAATTCTGGAAATATCGCGTCGGCGATTACCGGATCATCAGCAGCATCGAGGACGGCGTTTTTCGAATCCTCGTCGTGGAAATCGGCAACCGCCGCGAAGTGTATCGATAGGGAATCCCGAATTGACCGTCAAAAGCGAGGCGCGCATCGCCGGTGACTTTTCTGTCCCCCTCCCCTGTCACCTGGCGCCTGATTCGACGACCCAGAGCAGCAGGGCGTCTATTGCCTTTTCGCCCTGGGCGGCGTTGGGGTGATTGATCAGGAAGGTGACGGCGTAGCGTTTGCCCTGGAGGTCTTGCACGTAACCAGAGGCGGCTTTCACGCCGTTCAAAGAACCCGTCTTGATATGGGCGCGACCGGCGGCGGGTGTGTTGCGCAGGCGTTTTTGCAGGGTGCCGTCGACGGCGGAAATGGGCAGCGAGGCGATGAATTCCGGCATGACCGGGCTTTGCCAGGCGTGGATCAGCAAGCGGTTGAGGCTCTGGGCGTTGATCCGCTCCTGGCGCGAAAGACCGGAGCCGTTTTCCAACACCATTTCGGGAAAATCAAGCCTCTGCGCGCGCAGCCAGTCCTGTGTTCGCTGCACAGCGGATTCCAGCGTGCCTTCTTCTCCGGCGAGCGCCAGCAAGAGCTGGCGCGACATGACATTGTTGCTCCACTTGTTGACGTTGCGGACGATTTCCGAGACGGGCGGCGAATACTGCGCCGCCAGTTGTCGCGCTTCGATGGGCGCCTTGCCCGTCCGCACCTTGCCGCGCAAGGTGCCGCCCATTTCCCGCCAGAGCGCGCGGAATATTCCTCGGACATGCGCTTCCGGCGTCAGGGGCGAAAGCAGCAGGTTCTGCTCGTCACAACTCGCCGGATAACTGCCGCTGATTTCCAGGCGGTTTCCCTGGAGGGCGAAATTCAGCCGCTCGCGCCAGCCATTGCAGCCCCCCTTGCCAAGGGTAATCCTGGCATCGACTTCCAGATTGTCGTGCGGCGTGATGCGAAAGAAACGAACCTCCTCGCCTTCCGGCCGCAGGATGAAACGCATAGCGTTGGCATCGACGAGCAGCGCGTCCGGCCCGACGTTGTAGGCGCGCAGGGGACGCCGGTCAAAAGCGCCCGGATCATGCGGCGGCAGGGTGAAACGCGAGCGATCCAGAAGCAGATCGCCGTCGATGTGGCGCACACCGCGCGCGCGCAACTGGCGCAACAACATCCAGAAGCGTTCCAGGGAAAGATTGGGATCGCCGCTGCCCTTCAGGTACAGGTTTCCCGGCAAACGCCCGGTTTCATCCACATCGAAGACGCTCCAGAAACCCGTCTGCCAGCTCGCCGACGGCCCGAGCAGTCCCAGCGCGGCGTAAGTGGTGACGAGCTTCATCACCGAAGCCGGATTCATGGAAAGCTGCGCGTTATGGCTCATGCGCGGCGTCCGCTGATCGACGGCCTGCACCACGATGGAAACCGCGCTTTCAGGTATCCGCGCCGCCGCCAGCGCCCGCGTCACCGGGGGCGGCAGGGGCGGCGTGGAATCTTGAGCCCGCGATAGCCCAGTGAAGGAGAAGAGCGCCGCAAGGAGAAGCGGCAGGATGAATTTTCGCGCGCGTAACGAATGGGGCATGAAATGAGACCTGTTAGCGATTTTTGTGGCGCAGGGAAAGTTCATCCAAAAACTAACTCCGGTTTGAAATCCCGCCTGAAAGTACCGGCGTCGGCGCGCGTTGTCCTTTCGCGCACCGACGTTACGGAATGATAACCAAATCGCATCATTTTGTTTCGGGTGTTTTTTATACCATACGCCCTCTCATTTTTGCAATTTTCGGGAGTCTTGTCGTATGTTTTTACGTAAGAATATTTTTTTCGCATTTTGTCTGGGCGCGTTGGCGATGCATTGCCCAGGAGCGGAAGCCGTGAACCCTGCCGCCCAGGGCAAGGCGGGCGGCATGGGTGGCGCGGGCGGGGCGGGCGGAGATGAAAACACCGTGGGCGTCGACGGCGGTGCGGGTATCGCGGGCGGCGCGGGCGGCGCGGGCGGCGCGCTCGGACATAATGGCACGCCGGGCATGCCGGGCGCGGCGGGCGCGAACGCCAATGGCGGCGCGGCAGGAGCGGGCGGGCGGGGCGGCGATACGGATACGGCCAAGGCATTTTCGGGCGGTGGCGGCGGCGGTGGCGGCGGCGGAAAAGGGGGCGATGGCGCGTGGCTTTCGCTTTCCGATGACGCGCTAGGAGACTTCGCCCTGGAAGGCGGCACGGGCGGCACGGGCGGCAAGGGTGGCACAGGCGGCAACAGTTTTGGCGGCAATAACCAAGGCGCGGGCGCGGGTGGGATGGGCGGCGCGGGCGGCGGCGGAGGCGGCGCGACGATCATGGCCGACAGGGTGATCAGTGCGGGCGGCATCGTCTTGACGGGCGGCAAGGGAGGAAGCGCCGCGCAAGGCGGCGACGGCGGGCTTGACAACGGCGACGGTGACGCGGGTGACGGCAATCACGGCGGCAACGGCGGCCAGGGCGGCACGGCGCGTCTGAGGCTTCGCGCGGCGCGCGTGACGGGCGACATCGCGCTCACGGGCGGCGATGGCGGCGTAGGCGGCGACGGCGGCGCGGGGAAACCCTCCGGCGGCGGCACTGACAAGGGCGGCAGCGGCGGCAACGCGGGCGCGGCGGGCGAGGGAGGCCATGCGATTTTGTCATTGGAAGCGCCAGTCGTGACGACGGGAAACATCCGGATCACCAGCGGCGCGACAGGAAAGACGGGGGCGGCGGGTGCATCCGGCGGCGCGAATTTCCCCTACGACGGCCAGGGCGGACTGGGGAGCGCGGGCGGCATGGGCGGCAAGGCGGATTTTTCCGCGCGTCGCCTCATCGCGCCGGGCATCCACCTCGTCCGGCAGGATGGCGCGCTGAATTTCAATGTGGAGACGCTGGAAGTCCACGCGAAAAATACAACGGTCATTCTTGGAAATACCCGCGCCAATGAAGTGGATTTCGGACAGATTCGCCTGAGGAGCGGGCAAACGCTGGACATGCGCCTCGCTGCGACAAATGCCTATCGTTTCACGGCGCTGAAAGTGGAGGGAGATCAGAGCGCTTTCATGGATGGCGACATGGATTTTCGGGCGCGCGGGCTGATGTTCGCGCCTTCGCCGACCTTGCAGGAAGGCGCGACGCTGTTTCAGGTCAGGGGCGCGGTCGATGTGGAGAACGCGAAAGTGGGTTTGCCGGGCTTGATCGGACTGCAAGGCGGTCATGCGCAGCGCGACGCGCTTTTTCTTCTCGAAGCGGGAAATTTGAGCGGTACGCCTCAAAACGAGGGGATGCGCGCAAAGGGCTTGCAGGGCGTGACCATCCTATATGACTACGTACTAAAAACTCGTCCGCAAGAGGGAACGATGCGGCTGGAAGCGCGATCCAGCAGGGCTGCGCCCCAGGGGAAGGCGCTGGTCGAAGGGTTTTTGAGCGGCCTTGCGCTCATCAATCAGGGCGTTGATCTGGCGGCGGACGGCGGGATGCTTTCGGCGTTGGCAGTCGAACGGCAACAAACAGGGCGTCATTTTTTTGTCTCCGCTTCCGGCGGTCATCTGCGCCAACGGAGCGGCTCGCGTATCGATCTGGACAGCATCTCGCTGATGGCCGGCGTTTCCGGCGGAACGCGCCTCGCGGCGGGGCGTCTCACCATGGGGATATTCGCGGAATACGGGCGCGGCGACTATGAAACCGACAATCGTTTTGGCGCGGCGGATCAGGCCTTGAGCCTTTCCGGCGCGCGGCATGTGCGCGGACGGGGCGAGAGCCACTACACGGGCGGCGGGGCGCTGGCGCGTTACGCGGCGGACGCCGGGTATTATGCCGAGACCAGCCTGCACGCCGGACGGCTCGAAACCCGTTTTTCCAGCGCCGATCTGCGCGATTACCAGGGACGGCAAGCCCGCTATGATCTGGCGACGCCCTACTACGGCGCGCATGTGGGCGCGGGACGCTTTCTGAGCCTGGAAGAAGGGCAGCTGGATATCTACGGCAAGTATTTCTGGATGCGCCAGCAAGGCGAGCGCGTCACCCTGTCTACCGGCGACGATTTGCGTTTTGACCGCAGCCAATCCGAACGCCTGCGCGTCGGACTGCGTCTGAACCCGTCGCTGGCCTCGGTCTGGAAAAGCTATGTGGGTCTTGCCTATGAACACGAAGCCAACGGCAGGGCCAAGGCCGTCACGCGCACCCAGTCCCGCGCCTATGCCATCGACGCGCCCCGGCTCAAGGGAAACAGCGCCCTCTTCGAAATCGGCCTGAGCGCGCGACAGGGTAAAGGTTCTCCATTGAGCTTCGATCTGGGACTGCAAGGCTACACAGGCGACCGCAAAGGCGTGATCGGCAGCCTACATGCGAATTGGGTATTCTGATCAGTGATCAGGAGACAGGAGTCAGGAGACAGAAAAGTTACCGGCGTATCAAGCCACAGGTTACGCGCCTGGGTTGCTTCGTAGCTTCGCTCCTTGACGGAGTGGGTGCGTTCCAGGTCGATTTATGCCTCGTAATGACGAGGTTGGGAGCGCGCCAAGTCGCGCCGTGCTTTTGACGAGGCGGTGGTACTCTGTCTTCTGCACCTGTCCTCTGACATGCGGTAGAATCCGGCGTCATTGGAGTGATGCGGCGGGCGTTGTCGTCTGTCGTGCGCAGGGTTATCGTTTTCTGGCTTTTCATGTCCGCTTCTCTTCCCGTCCTGTGTCTTGCCGATCTCGTCCGTAGCGGGCGTGGCGGGGCGTTGCCGCAGGCGTTTTCGCTGGATTCGGCGGGCGTGTTGCGGATGGAATCATGGTTGCGCGTTCTTCCGGGGCGGCGTTATGTGGGACGGGGCATCTGGCAGGACGCGACGGGCGCGGGGCGGCAGGTGCTGGCCAAGCTCCTAGTGGGGAAAAAAGCGGCGCGGCAGTTCGCGCGGGAAAAAAATGGCGCGCTTTTGCTGTCCGCGCAAGGTTTATCCGCGCCGGAACTCCTGGCGGCGGAATACACGGCGGGCGATGGCGGCTGGCTGTTGTTCGAGTTTCTGGAAAACGCGCGCGCGCCGGGCGCGGAGGACTTCGATGCGGCGATATGCGCCGTCGCCCGCCTGCACGCGCGCGGACTGTGGCAGGAAGACCTGCATCCCGACAATCTCCTGATGCGAGACGGACGGCTTTATTTCGTCGATGGCGGCGGGATTCGCGCTCAAACGCCGGGAACGGCGCTCTCGCCCAGGCGGGCGCTGGATAACCTCGGCATGTTTTGCGCGCAGTGGCCCATCGGCATGGAAGCCGGATTGTCTGGCTTCCTGGCGGCGTACCGCGCGGAAAATCCGGCTTCCGGCGCGCAAATGGATTGCACTGCCCTCCAGAAGGCCGTGACCCGGCAAAGACAGGCGCGGCTGCGTGACTGGCTGAAGAAAATCACGCGCGAATGCAGCGGCTTTCATATCCGGCGAAAGGGCGCTTTTGGGTTTTGCGTGACGCGGCGCGACATCGAGGAAGTCATCGCGCCGATCCTGGAAAACCCGGACGTCTGTATCGCCACGGGACAACTTTGCAAGGACGGCGGCACGGCCACGGTCGCACGGGTGGAAGCGTCGGGACGGACGTTTATCGTCAAGCGTTACAACATCAAGGATTTCCGCCACGCCCTGAGGCGTTTCTGGAGAAGGAGCCGCGCCTGGCGCGCCTGGCGCGAAGGCAATCGATTGCTGGCGCTGGGCATTCCCACGGCCAGGCCGTTGGCGCTCATCGAACGTCGCTGGCTCTGGTTTTCCGGTGTGGCCTACCTGGTGATGGAATACCTGCCGGGCGAAGACATCCTGCATCGTCTGCAAACGGGAGACATGACGGCGAGGAGGGCGGAAATCGCCGCCGTCTGGGACTTGTTTGCCGATCTCGTCCGCGCGCGCCTGAGTCATGGCGACATGAAGGGCAACAATCTCATCTGGCAGGAAGGCCGCTGGGCGCTCATTGATTTGGACGCCATGCGCGCGCACCGCCATGACTTGACGTTCGCGCGCGCCCATCGGCGCGATTGCGGGCGATTCCTGCGCAACTGGCCGCCGGATTCGCCACTTTCACATCATTTTTTTGAACTTACTCCTGGATGACAAGCGAACAACTGTTCTGCTGGTCTATAATCTCGCCTCCAACGGACAAGATGCCGATACCTGCATTTTGTCGTTCGTTACGTATGGAGCGCGCATGAGCCTTATCCGAAAAATTACCGGCCTTTTGGGGCACGATGAAGCACAACAGGCAGTTTCGCCAAAGGAACAAAAACGGGCGGAACTGTTGGCGCATGTGGTGGAAATGACCGACATGCGGATTGCGGATGAAAGCAATTACCAGGAAGTCCTGTTGCCCGCCATCAAGATCGCGCGCGCCTACTACGAACAGAGCCTGGATATCGTGCCCGGCCCGGTGGCGCTGGACAGCGGCCATTTCCTTCTTTCCCATATCTTTCCGAATCCGGAGGAAATTCCGGCCTGTCTGGGACGTAGCCTGGCGGTCAAAAACGAATTGCCGGCCTACGAAGCCGAAACTCGCCTCTACGCGCTTTTGGGCGTTCGCGTCAAGCAGGCGCCGGAAAACAAGCAGGTGTTTACCGATCATACTGTGCGTAGTCTGGCGCTCAGTCCGAGCCGGGTGCGCCTGTCATTGAAGGAGGCGGCTTTCGACAGCCTCCTGCAAAGCTTCGCCAACGAAAACCTGCACTACGAAAAAAAGCTGGAACAGGCGCGCGCGCAATACGAACTGCTCCAGGCGGTCGGCGTGACGGCGCATCACGCGGAAGACGCCAATGTCATGCAACAGGGCAAGACGCCGCCCTTGGTGCGCGCCTATCTCAACAAGAGCGCCGATCAGGTGCTTTCCAGCCTGCGCGAATGGCTTTATTCGCCGCAGCACCTGATGCGCATCAGCATGAGCGAAGGTTTTCTCGTCCAGGAAGGCAGGAAGGACGAAGAAGAATGGCGTTTGCCCCTGATGGTTACCCAGGATAGACGGCAATGGAACGTCTGCCTGATCAGCTTCCCCATCGAAATGGCGCGCAAGGCGCTCAGGGCGGAAGCGCACAACCATCGCTTCATCCTGATATAGCGCGGTTCGGACAGGGGACAGAGGACGGATCGGTTTCCGTTCTCTGCGCCACGGCCTGCGGCCAGGAAATGACGGGGAGGCGCGTTGTTGCAGGCGCAGCGCAATCAGGAATCAGAAGACAGAGTGCCCCCCGCTTCGTCAAAAGCGAGGAGCGTAGCGAGGCGGCAATCCAAACAGCGGTTCCGTTTCCTGAGACGTTGGCGCAACCCGCAAGGCCATATGGATTGCCACGGCCTTCGGCCTCGCAATGACGAAGTGTTTTTCCCGCCGCGCAATAACGATTGCCTCCCCCCCTCGCCATTGCGAGCAATGACGAGGGGGGGGTTCCTGTCTCCTGATCCGCCCCACATCAGTTTGAATCGCGCCCCATGTCGGCCGGGGAAGGCGCGGTTGAAGTCGCGGGCGCATGGCGGGTTCCATGTCGGAAAGATACATCTCCGTAGTGAGCCGCGCCACGTCGTTTTCCTTGTAGACCGTGTGGATTTTCCCGCAGAAGTCCTTCAGCCCCACGCGCTCGTAACGCGGACATTTGAGGACGAACTCCGGCACAAGCCTTTCAGAGCGGATGGTTTTGGGAAAAGCGTCCAGTCCCGGCGTCATGATGGGTTCAGGCGTTTTGGGATGCGCGCGATTCACGCGCCTTTCTTTGCCAGCAGATTCTGGATATTCTCGATAATCCTTGCGATGCGCCGCTCTTTTTCCAGGATGTTGGCGGCGAGACGTTCCGGCGGCAGGTGGATGGCGTTTTCCTTCGCGTTCGGGTTCTTGCGGTCGAGGTTGCAGCCGTTTGCCAGCAGTTCGGCGGCGGAAACTTTCCAGGCGCGTTCGTTTTCTTCCCGCGCTGTCCACCACTGGAGGCAGGCGGCGAATTCCCCGAACTGGATCGGCGCGGTCTTGGTGTAGTTCTTGCGGCCTTCCGGCAGGGGTTGTTCGTAATACCAGACGTCAAGCGTCGGGCCGGAGCGGTCGAAAAAGAGCAGGTTTGTCGGAATGGGCGTATAGGGCGCGAACACGCCATTGGGCAGGCGGACGATGGTATGAAAATTGAATTCCTTCAGCAAATCTTCCTTGATGCGGGCGCACACGCCATCGCCAAACAGGGTTCCATTGGGAACGACGACCGCGGCGCGGGCGGGGTTTCCGGCGCGGGTGGGGGCGCGGAGCAGCTTGCGCATGATGAGTTGCAGGAACAAGAGCGCGGTTTCCGTCGTCCGCCGGTCTTCGGGGAAATTGCTCTGGATGCCGCGCTCTTCCTCGCCGCCGAAAGGCGGATTGGTGAGAATCACATCCACGCGCTCGCGCTCGCCGATATCGGCGAGTTTGAAGCGCAGCGCGTTACCGGGGTCGATGCGCGGCGCGTCGAGTCCGTGCAGCAGAAGATTCATCTGGCAGAGCAGATAGGGCAGCGGCTTTGGTTCGCAGCCCAGGAGCGACGCTTCCTGCAAAACCTTGCGGTCGGCCACGGTCTTGACCTGTTCAAAAAGGTGCCGGTAAGCTTCGACGAGAAAGCCGCCGGTGCCGCTGGCCGGGTCGAGCACGGTTTCGCCCAGGCGCGGGTCGGCGGCGGCGACCATGAAGCGTACGACGGCGCGCGGGGTATAGAATTCGCCGGAATCGCCCGCCGCGTCGCGCATTTCGCGCAGCATGGATTCATAGAGCGCGCCCAGCATGTGCAGTTCGCCGCTGGAAGTGAAATGGACGCCCGCGATTTTGTTGATGACGTCGCGCAGGAGATAACCGTTTTTCATGCGATTGTCCACGCCCTGGAACACGGCGGCGATGATGTCGCGGCGGTTGTCGCGGTCATCGCCGGCGCCGGCGAGGCCGCGCAGATAATGGAACAGCCCTTCGCCCCATTTGCCGTCCGGGCGGATGGCGTCCTCGTGGTCGATGAAGGCGAGCAATTCGTCGCCGGTGATGCCGTCCGCTTGCGCGGCCCAGTCGCGCCAGCGGTAGGGCGCTTCGATGAGCGGCCTTAGAAGCTGTTTTAAAAATTTGGTATAGAAACTGCTTGAGGCGGTCATGACAAATGAACTGGAGGAGGCGATGTACCCAAGTGATCTGACGGAAGCGCAATGGAAGCTTTTGGCGCC
>JAIRMN010000082.1 GCA_031258715.1 Zoogloeaceae bacterium | reverse complement strand
AGGATGGGAGCATTACGGATTCCGTGCCAGGAATGCCCAAATCTTGACTCAAACGGGTCAATTTGTCCTGCATCGTGAAATCAATCTGCCGGGTAACTTCTGGTCCGACAGACTGCTAGGCGGCAATGGCCTCGGTGGTGGCGCTCATGCTGTCCTCCTTTTACGCAGGGGCCGGGACGGCTTTTTCGTTTCCGTCTCGAAAAATTCGTCGCAGAGGTATTCGGCGACCGCCCGGTACACCCCGCCCGCCGTCTTCGGGGAAAGCGCGTGGGCGCTGCCGTCATGGAGGAGGACGCAAATTTCCTTGATCTCTCCGGCGAACGCTTCCCGGTATAGATCGAACAGGCGCGCCATGACCGGGCGGTCGGCAAAGCTCAACCTGCCCGATTCGACTGCGGCAATCAGCGCCTTGTGTTGCTCGACAATCGTTCCCTGGCGAGGGGGCAGGCCATACAGGGCGTCGGCCGCCTCGATCCGGGCTTGGATGGCGGCTGCGGCTTCGTCTCAGTTTATGCCGGCGCGCTCATCCCCGATCTTGGCGCGGTAGGCGGCGAGGGCTTCGTCCATATTCATGCTGCACCCCCTGCCTTGGCGGGCGGCGCATGATTGCCGGTCGCGTCGCCGATGACGATGCGGCGCGGCCGCCAGCGGCTGGCGTCATCCTCCTCGGCCACGGCGTCGGCGGTGCCGACAAGCGCCGCGCAGAGATAGCGCGCCGCTTCGGGCGTCAGTTCCGTGTCGTTGAACGGCCCGCCGTTGAGCACCATCAACGGCGTGTTGTGACGGGTACGCGCCGTCGTGACGATGATTTTCATGATGACCTCCCGGCGATGAGGCCGACTTCGCGCATCCGGCGGCGGCAGGCGGTGATGGAGGCCGGGGACTTGTGGCCGGTCAGTTCGGCGGGTGCCGCGCGGGTGAAATCCGGGTGCGCCATAATCGGCTGCCAGCGCGGACGCAGGGCGTAGAGGGCGGCGGATTCACGGGACATCAGGGCGGCCAGCTCGCGCTCCATCGCATTGAAGGCGGCGATGAACAGCCATTTCCACTTCACGGCTTTTTCGCCCGTGAAGCCCTGCGCCATGTACATAAATCCGTCATGCGTCAGTTCGTAGAGCGGTTGTTCTTTTCCACGCCGGTCAATGTAGGTTCGCGGGCCAAAATTGGCCCGCGAGATTTCGTTCAGGGCCTCGTCAATGGCCTTTCTGATCGAGCGAAGAACCTTCTTGTGGTCTTTCCCGAAATGCGCCGCGACCTTGAGCGAAGAGGTGAAAATCCGTCAGTCTTCGCTTGTGACGAGGAGCGTTTCGGGGAAGAGTTCGGCTTGTTGCGTGTTCATGACAGATTTCCTTTTTGGATAGATGGAAATGGAAATGGAAATGGAACGATCACGTATTCACGCCGCTGCCAGCCCGCCCATACTTCTTCTTCCGGCAATTCCAGTAGGCGGGCGATGCCGCGCTGCACGCGGCGGGAGGTGTTGTAACCGTCGATCACCTTGGAAAGATGTTCGCGCGACACATGTGGCCGCAGGGATTTCGCCGCGCGGGTCAGCGTGTAACCCCTGGCGCGCAAGGCGGCTTTGATTTCGGGTGCGTTCATGACGCGCTCCTTTCGCGCGGCAAGAAGCCCAGTATCCGGCGGGCGAGTTTCCGGGAAAGCGGGGTGGGGTCGTTGGGGGAAAGGACGCGGGCGAGGATGGGCCTCGATACGCCCAGCCGCTGCGCCACACCCGCCTTGCCGCGCGGATCGCGCGCCACGGCGGCCTTCAGGCGAGCATCCGCCTCTTTCATCTCCCAGGCGCTGACTTCCGGCGCGGCCTGTACGTGAATGAGCCGGTTGAGCGCCTGGATATGCCCCCGCTGCGCCGACGCCACCTGCGCGTGCAGCGCCAGGAGGGTTTGCCCCTGCGCCTCCAGCACGTCGCGCAAGCGCCCCACCTCTTCCGCCAGGGCGATGTCCTGGCGAGCGGCGATGTCCTGGCGGACGGGGGCGGGGGCGGGGAGCGGACGGTTTTCAAGTTGCGCCGCAAGGTGCTCCTTCGCCCAACGCTTGAAATACTTCGCCCGCGGCGTCCCCGCCAGCCAGCCGAGGGTGATGCAGCAGGTGCCAGAAAAAATGACGGCGTCTTGCTTGCCGCCGGGTGTCGTCAACTTGACGACACCTTTATCCTCTACGCTAAAGTCGTCGTTATGCCGCTCATAGAGCTTGAGGACGCCCTTGCGGGCATTGTCCGGGGCGAAGCCCAGGGCAAGACCGACCTGCTCGGCGGTGAGCCAGCGGCGGCCATCGTGATCGATGATGGAAAGTTGCGTGCCGAAGAAGTCGGCGGGGATGAGTTGTGACATGGCGGGTTCCTTTCAAAAAGCCAGAGAAAATGCGGGTTTCGCGTTCCTGTTATATGCTGTTGGCACTCTGCCAAATCAAATTGATTTGGCAGGTATCCTCCTCCGTGAAATCCTCCCTGTGGCGGTTGTAGATTGTTCATGACGCTGCCCTCCCGGCGATCAGCCCGACTTCGCGCATCCGGCGGCGGCAGGCGGTGATGCTGTTGGGGGATTTATGGCCGGTGAGCGGCAGGAGCGTGGCGCGGGAAAATTCCGGGTGGACGACAATCGGCTGCCAGCACGGACGGATGGCATAGAGGGCGGCGGCTTCGCGGTCTCTTTGCGCGGCGAGGTCGCGCTCCACCTGGCGGAAGGCGGCGAGGAAATCCTCGCGGAACAGCGCGGCCTTCTGGCCGGTGAAGGTCATGCCCAGCATGGTGAAACCGTCATGCGTCAACTCGTATTTCGGCAGCGGCCTGCCGTGGGATCGAGGTACTCACTGAGCGCAAAATTGCGCTCAGTGAAGGCGGGCGACTGCTGTTCGGAGAGTGTGCGGATTTTCCTCAAAACATCGCGGTGATTCCGCTCAAAATGCGCCGCGACCCGGAGCGAGTCGGTGTAGATGCGTCCGCCCTCGTTCGAGACGAGCAGGGTTTCGGGGAAAAGTTCAGGTTGTTTCATGATTGACTCCTTTCAGGATCGGGTTTCAGGCCCAACGCGATGGCGACGCGGTGAGCATTGCCGCGATTACCGAGCGCCCTGCCACCCAACAAGTCCCGCAAGGTTTGTGGCGGGACGCCAATGGATCGCGCCCATTCAGAACCGCAGACGCCGTATGCCCGGAATGTCCGGCGCACACTTTCCGGCGTCTGTGGATATGGCAATGGCGGATAGGTCGTTTTCAGAAGCTGTTTTAAAAATTTGGTATAGAAACTGCTTGAGGCGGTCATGACAAATGAACTGGAGGAGGCGATGTACCCAAGTGATCTGACGGAAGCGCAATGGAAGCTTTTGGCGCC
>JAIRMN010000197.1 GCA_031258715.1 Zoogloeaceae bacterium | reverse complement strand
GGCTGTGAGCTTCATCGCGCCCTCTGGCTATTTCTGGGACGATGATTATCGCATTGGAGGGGAAAGTCCGACAGACTGCTAGCAAGAAATTAGCGACAGCCCTTCAGGGCTGTCGGTCTAACTCCATTGGGGAAGGGTTTGCATCCCCTCCCCAATGGCTACGGTCGAAACCCCGGCCTTCAGGCCGGGGTCTCAACCTTCGCACCGCCCTGAAGGGCGGGGTTTCAAACCGGAGTTAGTTTTTGGATGAAATCAACCCCAGACACGCCGAGACCATGATCCAATTGGCCATGATCCATCTCCTTCTCAAATGACTCTCTAATTTATAAAACAGCTTCTCAGAGACCCAAACGCCCGGCGCAATATAGCGGTACCACAACGCCGAACAGATCCTGGCCTTGCGCCTGAATCGCGACCGGGACAGAAGACAGAGGACAGAAAAGCTACTGGCGCTTCGCGCTGCGGGTTACGAGTCTGGGTTGTTTCGTCGCTTCGCTCCTGAGTATGACAGGGCTGGGAGCGTTTCAGGTCGCGCCGCGCTTTGTATAACGCTCTCAACCCCGTCAAAAGCGAGCGTAGCGAAGCACTCCAGTCGGGCGTTCCGTTGGCTTCGACGTTCCAGAAAACCGAGCTGCCGCCTTGCCCTGCCGTTTCGCGCCTCACTTTTGACGAGGGGGATCGACTGAACACTAGTCATTGAATACCTTTCTGTCATCTGTCCTCCGTCCTCTTCTCCCAGCGGGCAAAAAACCGCATAATCCGCCCTCGTTTTCTTTTGCCCTGTCTATGTTCGGAATGAATCTGCAAGGCTGGACGGCCTGGATGCCCGCTGTGAAGACGCCTGCCGCGTGGTTGGACTGGGCGCGTTCCGGCGCGTCGCCTGTGGCAGCGGAGGCGTTGCCGCCGCCGGTCAGGGAAATTCCGCCGCTCCTGCGCCGTCGCGCCGATCCGATGGGACGCGCCCTGTTGCACGCGCTTTCCCGTCCGGAACGGCCTTACGCCGGGCAGCCGCTCGTTTTGTGCAGTCGTCTGGGCGAGTTTCCGCGTTCGCTGGCACTTTTATCCGAACTGGCGCGCGAGGGGCTGGTTTCGCCGCAGCAGTTCAGCATGTCCGTGCATAACGCCACTGGCGGCCTGTTCATGATGGCGCAAAAAGCCAACGCGCCGCTCACCGCGCTGGCCGCTGCCGAAGAAACGGCGCTGGCGGGCTTGCAGGAAGCCGCCGCCCAGCTTGCCGACGGCGCGGAAAGCGTCTGGCTCTGCTTTTCCGAGGAACCGTTGCCGACGGCCTATCGTTCCCTGGACGCGACGCCACGACACACCGATTACTTTGTCTTGCGCCTCGAACTCACGGCGGGGGAATCGTTCCGGTTGCAGGCCGATTTTTCGCCCGATGCCCGCATAACGAAAGACGATGCCCCGGCTTCGCCTTTGGATCTCCTGCGTTTTCTGCTCCTGCCGGAAATGGAGGCGCTTTGCCTGTCGCCGCGCGGCGGCTGGGTCTTGCGTCGCTGAGGTTTGTCCATCGTTCCATGAGCGCGCCCCGAAAATTGTTGAGCCAGCGCCATCCGCTCTTCTATTTCATGGCGGTATGGGCGCGGCGGATTTTGCGCTATTGCGCGTGGTATTTCGACGGCAGGACCTATGCCCGGAAACGGGCGACGGAAAAGCTGGCGTTCCGGATCAAGAAGCATCAATCCGTGCTCTTCAAGAAACTGGGCGAGAGCGACACGCAATGGCAAATCCACAAGATCGTCAACCTGAAAATAGCCGCCCAGAGGATAAACGGCATCCTGATCCGCCCAGGGGAAACCTTTTCATTCTGCCGTCTGGTGGGCTTGCCCACGCGCAGAAAGGGCTATCTGGAAGGAATGGAATTGTCATTCGGCAAGGCAAGGGCGGGTATCGGCGGCGGCATTTGCCAGATGTCCAACCTCGTCCACTGGCTGGTGATCCATAGTCCACTGACCGTGACGGAACGATACCATCATTCCTTCGACCCCTTTCCTGATGACGGCAGGGTATTGCCGTTCGGGAGCGGCGCAACGATCTTCTACAACTATCGGGATTATCAGTTCACCAATGACACCGATCGCACCTTTCAAATCAACCTCTGGTTTTCGGAAAAATGCCTGGAAGGCGAACTGCGCGTCGACCGGGAATTCGACCACACCTGGCATGTATTTGAAAAAGAACATCAATTTCTGAAAATAGAGGGCGCGTTCTATCGCAAGAATGAAATCTGGCGACACAAGATACGGCGTTTCAAGGGCGATATCCTGGCGACGGAATTGGTCACCCGGAATTTCGCCCGCGTCAGCTATACGCCGGAATGCTTCATGAATGGCGATGAGGATTGAGGCATGGGAAAACGTTTTTGGCGCATCGTCGCCACTGGCTTCTGTTTCGCGGTTTTCGGGCTGGGCGGGCTGCTGATCCTCTGTTTCGTCTTTCCCGTCCTGCGTCTTTTTCATGCTGACCTGCAAGCCTCCCAGCAACAGGCGCGGCGCGTCATCCACAAGACCTTTCAATGGTTCGTGCGCCTCATGGTGGGCTGCGGCGTGATCAGCCATGAAGTACGGCAGGCGGAAAAGCTGGCGCGGCATGGCCTGTTGATTGTCGCCAATCATCCTTCGCTGATCGACGTGGTGCTCCTGATCGCGCTGGTAGAGCGCCCGAACTGCGTGGTCAAGGCCAGCCTGCGGGACAACGTGTTTACCCGCGGGCCTGTGCGCGGCGCGGGGTTCGTGGCGAATACGGACGGCCCGCAACTGCTGGCCGATTGCGTGGCATCGGTGCGCTCCGGCGACAACCTGATCGTCTTTCCGGAAGGCACGCGCAGCCTGGAACATGACGCGCCCAGTCCCATGAAGCGCGGCGCGGCCAACATCGCGCTGCGCGGCGGCCTGTCCCTGACGCCCGTGGTCATTACCGTCTCGGAACCCATGCTGGGCAAGGGACAGGGTTGGCGCGACGCGCCGCGAAAACGCCCGCATTTCATCCTGAGCGTGGAAGACGACATCCCCATGACATCCTGCTTCGCCCCATTCGCGGCGGACGAGGAAGAGGATGCGAAGGCCGAGGAATCGCCCGTCATCACCAGCATGGCGCGAAGGCTTTCCGCCGATCTGGGCGCTTTTTTCGCGGAGAAAATCAAAGCGCAACGCGCCTCCGGGTGCGATTCAAATTGATTTCTTTCCCAAAGTGGACGTTGACCTTCCGCTCTCCCGCTTGGACGGTAGAGCGTACCCCGGCAGGGCGAGAGAGGAAAATTCACTGATCCCTGATCATCTCAGCGGATTGACATAATATTCCCCGAACAATTCAAAAAATTCCCGCCGCCGCGTTTCGCATTCCGGTTCCTGCAACAGGCATTGCCGGTAAAATTCCTTCGCTTCGTCCATATCGCCCACCTGGAGCAAGAGCAGGGCTGCCGCGTATAAAACGGGCGTCTGGAAAAAATCGAACGACAGGCTGTTTCTTGCCGCCTGCAAACCTTCTTCGTATTGCGCCTTGCGAATGCAGGATTCGAGCAATAGGGAATAATCGTTGTCTGGCATGGCGTATGGCGGCATTTTGCGTAGCACGAGAGTGTGACCGTTGCCCACCTTGCTGTCGGTTTCTTCCAGGGTCTCCACGCGGAAACAGGCCCGTCCCTGCCGGTTGATCCAGTTGACGAGCCGCAACATGGATTGCAGGGTATAGACATGGTAATGGCCTCGCCATCCCCCGGAAGGCGGCAGGCCATCGAGAACGGTACGGTTTTCCTCGTACGCCGCGATGAGTTCTTCCTGCCGGGTGATCGGACGAAAAATATCGGTTCCCTTTTCCGCAGTTCTTTTGGGAAAAATGCAGAAAAACACGCCGTTTTCCTTCAATACGCGAAAAGACTCGATGAAGGCCGCGACCGGATTGGGTTCATGTTCTATGACATGGGAACTGATGAGGTAATCGAGGCTCGCGTCGTCGGCGGGAAGGTTCTGGAAATCGCCAATCCTGTCGACACGCGCCGTTTTGTGGGTGATGTTTTCCTGTGTCGCGCTGGATTTTTTGTAGTCTTCCTGATCGAGTGGATGCAGAAAATCCACGCCATCGCAAGGGGCGACGTTCAGGCAGGCGGGGAGGTTGAACGGATTGTGCGAAGACGCACCCAGTTCCATGCCTTGTCCGGCACAGTATTTGAAGGCCAGCGTGCACACGGGAAAGGGGTTCATGGCATCCCCCCCGCGTCCGGATTATGTTCGTCCGCCGCTTCCCCATGAATCTCGCAGGGTGACGGCGCGGTTGAACACGGGGCTGCCGGGGCGGGAATCTTTCGGGTCGACCGCGAAATAGCCGTGGCGCTCGAACTGGAAGCGTCGTTCCGGCTCGGCGTCCTTCAGCGCGGGTTCCAGTTGGGCGGTGACGTGTTTGCAGGAATTCGGGTTCAGGTCTTCCAGGAAGTCCCTTTCGCCCGCGCCGGGCGCGGGGACGGTAAAGAGGCGATCATAGAGGCGGACTTCGGCGGCATGGGCGGTCTCGACCGCTACCCAGTGCAGATTGCCCTTGACCTTGACGCTATCGGCGCCCGGCGTACCGGAGAAGGTGTCGGGCAGATATTCGCAAAAGACCGTCATTGCTATGCCATCAGCATCATTTTCGCAGCCGGTGCATTTCACGACATAAGCGTATTTCAGTCGCGCCAAGCCGCCGGGATAAAGGCGGTTGTAGCCCTTTTCCGGCGCTTCGCGGAAATCATCGCGCTCTATCCATATTTCGCGGGCAAAGAGCAGGTCGCGCTTGCCAAATTCCGGTTTCAGCGGGTGATTGGGAGCGTGGCAGGTTTCCTTCTGGCCTGTGGGGTAGTTGGTGATCACGAGTCTGAGCGGATTAAGCACGGCGACGCGGCGCTCGTCCGTCTCATTCATCACTTCGCGCATACAGTCTTCCAGGAGGCCATAATCGATCAGCGAATCGGATTTGGAGACGCCGATGCGCTCCATCATGAGCCGGAAGCCCTGCGGCGCGTAACCACGACGGCGCGCGCCGGTGAGCGTCGGCATACGCGGATCGTCCCAGCCGGAAACATGGCCTTCTTCCACCAGTTGAATCAGTTTTCGCTTGGAAAGCAGCACGTAGGTGAGATTGAGGCGGGAAAATTCGTACTGCCGGGGCAGGGGACGCAGGAACAGGCCGCCTTCGGCCAGGCGTTCCAGGAGCCAGTCGTAGAAGGGGCGTTGATCCTCGAATTCCAGGGTGCAGATGGAGTGTGTGACGTTTTCCAGCGCGTCCTCGATGGGGTGCGCGAAGGTGTACATGGGATAGACGCAGTAGCGATCGCCTGTCCGGTGGTGGCTTGCGTGACGAACGCGATAAATGGCTGGGTCGCGCAAGTTGATGTTGGGGGATGCCATGTCGATTTTGGCGCGCAACACATGAACGCCATCCGGGAATTCGCCGGCCTGCATTCGGCGAAACAGCGCCTGGTTTTCGGCGATGCCGCGATTGCGCCAGGGACTGTCCCTGCCGGGTTCGGTGAGCGTGCCCCGGTTCTGGCGCATTTCCTCGGCGCTCTGGCTATCGACGTAGGCGTGACCCGCCGCGATCAGGTATTCCGCGCAGGCGAGCATCTGCGGGAAATAGTCGGAGGCGTAGTAAAGGTTGTCTTCCCGGTCGTCCTGCCAGTCGAAACCCAGCCAGCGCACCGCGCCGATGATGGATTCCACGTATTCCGTTTCTTCCTTTTCGGGGTTGGTGTCGTCGAAACGCATGTGGCAGCGTCCGCTGAACTGTTCGGCCAGGCCGAAGTTGAGGCAGATGGATTTTGCGTGTCCGAAATGCAGGTAGCCGTTGGGTTCGGGCGGGAAGCGGGTGCGGATTTTCGCCGCGTCCGGCACGGCTTCGGCGTGGGTCGCGCCCAGGCCGGGCTTCCCCGCCCAGCGGCGGCTCGCGTATCGGTCATGGGCAAGGTCGGCTTCGACGATGTTGCGGATAAAGTTGGCGGCAAGCGGCATGGGGGCGGAGGCGGATTTCATCACGACGAATCCTAGTGTGGAAAAGGAAGCTATTTTAGGGGATCAGAAGAGGTTACACGAAACCCCGCGCATGATTTACACTGTCCGCCGCCCTTTCGCGCCGCAAATTTCCCCAACCGTTTCCATCTTTCTGCCATGACGAATCCCATCACCTTCAAAATACTCTCGGACATCGCCGAGAACCTTTCCGGCGAGGAAGTGAGCTTTCCCATCTTTTTGGACATCACGATGCGGGTGCGCGCGGCGCTGAAGAATCCGCACCTGAACGTCGAGCAACTGGCGCGCCTGGTGGGGGTCGAACCCCTGATGAGCGCCAAGATCATCCGCATGGCCAATTCCGTCGCCATGAATCCTTCCGGAATCGTGGTGGCGGATGTGAAGCGCGCCATCGTGCGCATCGGCATCGAGGCGGTGCGTACCGTTTCCTTCGCCGTGGCGATGGAACAGCTCATCCAGTCGCGCCAGATGCGGGTGTTCGCCGATTTGTCGCGCGCGGTCTGGAAGCACACGGCGCACGTTGCCGCCCTGTGCCGCATATTGGCGAACAAGTGGGCCAAAGGCGTCAACAGCGACGAAGCCATGTTCGCGGGCATGGTGCATGATATTGGCGTGTTCTACCTCTTGTCGCACGCCGCCCGTTATCCTGAGCTGGTGTCCAACGAGGAAGAACTGTTCTCGCTCCTGGTGGGCTGGCATGACAACATTGGCCACGCCCTCCTTTCCGCGCTGGGGCAGCCGGAGGCCATCCTGATCGCTGTGCAGGAACAGGAACAGGAACGAAAGATAGGCGAGAACAGAACCCTGTCGGACGTGCTCTTCGTCGCCAACAAGATCGCCAACGCCGTTTCTCCTTGGCACGACGAGGCGATGGACGAGGGGGAGTCCGCCCGTCTTTCCAGCGTGATCGACGCCCAGACCATGCAGACCATCCTGGCTGAATCGGAAGAAGAGGTACTTTCCCTGAAACAGGCGCTGGGCGCGTAGCGAGAAGCGGTCTTGTCTTTCGAGCGCGACATCGCAACCTGCGTCGCCTGTCCGCGCCTGGCCGCACACCTAGCGGGTTTGCGCCAGCGCGAACCGGACTGGCACAATCATCCCGTTCCCGCCTTTGGCCAGCTGACGGCGCGTCTCCTCATCGTCGGCCTGGGGCCGGGAGAGAAGGGCGCGAATCGCACGGGACGTCCTTTTACGGGCGATGTCGCAGGCGAACTCCTTTATCCCGCGCTCTGCCGCTTTGGTTTTGCCAGCGTGGCGGAACCGCTGGATAGCGACAAATCCGCCAATCCGCGGATGCGTCTCGTGGATGCCCGCATCACCAATGCCGTGCGCTGCCTGCCGCCCGCGAACAAACCCACGCCCGCCGAAATCCGCGCCTGCAACGCTCATCTGCGCCGCGAAATCACCGCCATGCCGCGCCTCGCCGCCATCCTGGCATTGGGCGGCGTCGCCCACGGCGCCGTTCTGCGCGCCCTGCAACTTGCGCCCGCAGAATACCCCTTTGGACACAACCTCCGCCACGCCCTGCCCGCGCCCTTGCCGACGCTCTTCACCAGCTACCATTGCAGTGGCTACAACTGGCGGACCGGCCGCCTGAGCCGCGACAGCTTCGAAAGCGTCTTCGCCGCCCTGCGCAGGGAAGTGCCGCCCGGCAGCGGATGAAGGACGCGCTCCAAAGTCGTAACAAGCGGCGCAAAGCGCCGGTAACTTTTCTGTCCTCTGTCTTTTGCCCCCTGAGTCTTTTGCAAAACCCCACGATGTTTGGAATTGGACTGTGTCAGGCAGCAAGAAAGGAGAAGCGGGCGGCCATTTCTGGCATGGTATAGGTGTGTTACCCGGGAGTCGCTTGATTGG
>JAIRMN010000220.1 GCA_031258715.1 Zoogloeaceae bacterium | reverse complement strand
GCGCCAAAAGCTTCCATTGCGCTTCCGTCAGATCACTTGGGTACATCGCCTCCTCCAGTTCATTTGTCATGACCGCCTCAAGCAGTTTCTATACCAAATTTTTAAAACAGCTTCTCAAGGGATCATGGACGAAAGGCGGACGCGAGCGGACAGTGCCGATCACGACGCCAGAGCAACGCGCCGCGCTCGATGAAGCACACTGGCTGGCAGGTTCGGGATCATTGATCCCCGCGAACAAGACCTACATTCAGCAGCGTAACATCTATGACGGACAGTGCAAGGCGGCGGGACTCTCCAACATGCACGGGCTGCGCCATCATTATGCCCAAGCGCGGTATGAGGCGCTGACCGGATGGGCTTCGCCCAAGGCCGGTGGCCCCAGGGCAAACCAGCTCGATCCGGCACGACGCCAGAGCGATCGACTCGCCCGACAACAGATCAGCCGCGAACTCGGGCATGAGCGGATCACGGTCACGGCAGTTTATGTGGGTAGTTGACAATGACGCTTTACACACCAGCCAAGGCTCACAAGGCCATACTGTGCTGGCCAACAAACGACATCTTGCTGCCTTCCAGCCTTTTTCCCAACCGCCAACTGCCACCAAAGTTGGCGGTGCACACCGGGAAGCCGGGGCGATGTGGGCGGCGCGATGCCTTGAATGTGCGGGCGCTGGCCTTGGGCATAGGGATTGCTTTTGCCTTCCAGAAGCGTTTGTGGCGGATTCCGGGATCGAAGCTGCCGCGCGATTTCTCGATGTTCTTCTGAAAGGAGCGGTCATGAAGGCGATGAGGGCATGGGCGGGCGGAAAAATGACGGCGGCGGCGCTGTCGCCTTCGTTGGCGCGTGGGACGAAGGAGAGGGCGCGTGTCTTCCCGGTTTGACGCGGCGCTCGCGGCGATTTGCGCGGAGGGCGGCTGGGCGCTTCCCCAAGCGGACGCCGAGGGGCGCGCGCGTTTTGCCCTGCGGGAGATGGATTTCACCTTGTCCGCCCCCGATGACCGGCATCTCTGTTTTCTCCATCCGCTCCTCCCCGCGCCGGATGAAGCGCCTGGCATGGCGGCTAGGAAGCTCGCCCGCATGGCGGCGGCGGCAGCGCGGGAGAGAAAGGCCATCCTCTCCTTTCATGAGGGCGTTTTCTATCTGCACACCGTCGTGGATATGACAAAAACGCGCGCGGAAGACATTCCGGAAATCTGCCGGGATTTCCTGAACGATTGCGACTGGTGGCGGCAGAACCGCGCCTTTTTCACATGATTCACATGATTTCCCTTTTCGGGTTTTCGCCGCCGGATAACGGAAAAATCCCGCCGCGCCTCTCGCGGCGCGGGATTTTGCTTTTCCTGCTGGCGAGCGGCCTCTTTTCCCTGGCCGCCTTCGGGCAGGAACGAGGGATTTTCAATACGCCCTACAGTCATTTTTCCAAAGAGGAGCCGCTCTCGGCGGTGCTTGCCGATTTTGCCCGGGCGCAGGGGTTTTCCGCAGTGGTCTCCGGCGATCTGGAGGGGAAACTGAGCGGGCGTTTCGAGCATGTCGCGCCGCGCGCCTTTCTGGAAAGCCTGGAACGGGCGTTCGACGCGCGCTGGTATCTGCTCGATGGCACGCTTTATTTTTATCCAGGCCGGGAATCCCGGCGGGCGCTGATTGCCGCGCCGAATCTGGGGGATGAAAAGCTGGCGAAAGAACTCGTGGCGCTCGGCCTCGTCTCCCGGCAGTTGCCGCTGGAAAACCCGCAAGGCGGCAACGGCGTGCTGGCGGTTTCCGGGCCGCCCGCCTATGTCGCGCAGATAGAGGCCGCCGCGCAGGCGCTGGAAAAGACGGCGGACAGAAACGTCCTGCGCGTCTTCCCGTTGAAATACGCGACTGCCGATGACGCCACCCTCGAGAGCATGGGACGCCGCGTGACCCTCCCCGGCGTCGCCAGCATCCTGCGCGCCATGGTGCTGGGGCGCGATGTTGCCGGTTCCGCCGTGAGCGCCCAACCGGCGACGGTCTCCCGCCTGAAGGGCAGCGGCCTCGCGGCGCTCGGCAGGGATGAAGGCGCGGCGGAGGCGGCAAGCGTGGTGGAGGCGGCGAACCCGGCAGGGATGTTGCGCATCGTCGCCGACCCGCGCATGAATGCCGTCGTCGTGCAGGACGCGGCGTCAAGGATGCCCTATTACGCGCAGGTCATTGCCGATCTCGATCGGGCGACGCATCTCGTGGAAATCCACGCAGCCATTGTGGACATCGACAGCGATTTCAAGCGTGACCTAGGGGTGAGCTGGCAGGGACGGCACGTGAAGAATGAGGGCTACAGCAGCGGCCTGGACATTTCCACCGCCGACAGCGTGACGGGCGGTCTGCCCGCCAATGCCGGGGCGCTTTCCGGCAGCGGCCTCGTCTTTTCCACTATCTACACCCACGGCGACAATTTCTTCCTCGCCCGCGTCCAGGCGATGGAAAAAAATGGCGCGGCGCGGATGCTGGGCCGTCCTTCCGTCCTGACGGCGGACAATCTGGAGGCCACGCTGGAAAACGTCACCACCTATTACATTTCGGTGAGCGGCCAGGAAGAGGTGGATCTCTTCAAGGTGGAGGCGGGCACCGTGCTGCGGGTAACGCCGCACATCATCGACAACGAAAACGGCGCTTCTTCGATTCGTCTTGCCGTGACCGTGCAGGACGATCAGGAAAACGCCGCGAGCGGCGGCATCGTCGGCAACATGGCGATTCCGCCGATCAAGCAGACGAAGATCAACACCCAGGCCACCATCGACGAAGGCCAGAGCCTGTTGATCGGCGGCTATTATTTCGAGGAAAAAGAGGAAAGCGAAAGCGGCGTGCCGCTCCTGATGCACGTGCCGATCCTGGGCAACCTCTTTCGTTCCACGACGAAAAACACGCGGCAGATGGAGCGCCTGGTGCTGATTACCCCGCGCATCGTGCGCCTGGGCGATACCCAGCCCCTGCCTTCGCAGGTGACGGAGGCGGATTTCCGCCGCGCCCCCGGACAGGCGGATTACGAAGTCCGGGAGCAAAGCGGCGCGGCAAGGCATGACGCGCCCGCGCCGGATGAAGCGAAAGAGGCGACAGAATGAAGCCGACAGTGGAACTGCGCATCCTGAGCGGGCCGTCGCTGGGCGCGGTCATCGAGCTTGCGGCGGGCGTTCATGTGCTCGGCGCAGAGGATGATTGCGATCTCATCCTGGCGGCGGACGCCAGCGTCGCGGGACGTCATCTGGAATTGCGCGTCCGCGAACGGGAGGACGGCTTTCCCGAAGTGCTGGCGCGTCCGCTGGAGGGCGACATCGCCGTCAATGGCGTGAAAGCGCCGGAGGCGGGCGTCATGCTGGGAAACGGCGAGGCGCTGGGATTGGGATTCACGGCGCTGGCCTGGCAGCCCACCGGCGCTTCCTGGGGCGCGATTACTCTGGTTCCGCTGGAATTCGCCGGACTTGCCGCCGGGAAGCCGACGACGGAAGCCGCGCCGCAAACAAAACCCGAACCCCGCGGCGCGGAAAGAGCGGCAGCCTCCAACGCGCCGCCAAAGGCCGCGCCCGTGGCGGAAGAAAACGCGACGTCCGTCCCGGCGCGCCGCGAACATCGCTTGCGGGCGGGGGGGATGGCGGCCATTTTGCTGGCCCTCATCTTTGTCCTCGGCGCGGCGATCATGGCGGGGCGCGCGCCGTCGATGGAAGCCGCCGCAAAAGATTTGCGCGCGGCGCTGGACGCGGCTGGTTTTCGGGAAATCCAGGTCGACACCCTGCCTTCGCGCGCCCTCGCCTTGCGCGGCAGGGTGACGGACGACCAGGAACTGCGCCGGGTCTTTCACCTGACGGAGGAGCTTTCTTTCCGGGTGCATGTCGAAGACATCCGCGTCGGCAGCGATACCCTGCGTTTTACCCGCGAGACCTTTTACGCGCACGGGTTTTTCCCGGAAGTGCGCTATCGTGAACCAAGCAATGCCGCCGCCCTCCATCAGGACATCGATCTGGCCCTTTACCTGAAGGACGGCATGGTGGAAGCGGGCATGATGGCTTCCCTGGCCCCGGACGTGCCGAAGCTGGCGACGGCCTCCCGCAAGGTCGTCTATGCGCGCGATGTCGCGCCGGTGCTGGAGGCGGAACTTTCCCGCATCGGGCTGGAGGGCGGACGCGCCGTCTATCTGGCGGGCAAGGTGGTCCTGCCCTTCCGTCTGGATCTTGCGGCGCGCCAGAAACTGGAGACGGCGCTTGCGGCAGTGCGGGAGACCCTGGGCGTTCCCGTTTTCTTCCAGGTGACGGAAACGGCGCTGGAGGAGGTTTCCGGCAAACGAATGCACATGACGGCGCGCCCGGATTCCAGCGGGTCTTTATCCGGCGAGCGCGCCCCCGCCAGCGGACTGGACGAACTGGGCGGCCTGAAGGTCATGAGCGTGACCCTGGGCGAGATTCCTTTCGTGACCATGAGCGACCAGCAAAGATTCTTTCCCGGCGCGTTATTGCCGGGCGGCGCGACGCTCGTCAGCATCCATTTTGACCGCCTGATTCTCCAGGCGGGCGAGGAAACCCTCACCTATCCCTTGAAGGAAAAACCATGAATCACGAACCTTTTCTTTCCGCCTTTGATGTCTTCGCCAATGGCGAGGGCGCGGCAAAGCGCGCCGTCCGCCAGGACCCGGCGAAGACGCGCGCGCTCAAGGAGGCGCTTTTTTCGCTCAAAAACGAAATCCGCCGGAAGATTGACTGCGGGTTGCCGACGAATGAGATCGCCGCCGCAAAAAGCCTGCTTGCGGCGGCGCAAATCGCCGAAGACGTGGTGGAGGGCCTTTCCGCCTGATGCCGGAATTTTTTATTGAAGGAGAACAGACATGTCCCTGACTGCGGCAGTACACCAATTGATGACGGCGGTGCAAAGCAAAAGCGCCGACCTGCAAACGGAAATCAACGACGCGATGACGCGCACGGACGCAGAAGGCAACAAGATTGAATTGAAACAGGAAGAAATCCTGGAACTGCAATTCAACATCGGCCAATACAACGCGCTCCTCGAAGCGGCTTCCAGCATTTCCAAGGGCACGACGGACATGCTGAAAACCCTGGCGCAACGCACGAGTTAGCGCCTCGGCAGCGACGCGTCCTCACCTGAACCCATGACGCCTTGAAAAGGGAAGCAGCATGACCGACCTGATCGACAATACCCAACTGGCCCGCCTGGTAGACGTGGGGCTGGCCGCTGCCCATCTGGGCAAACCGGGCGCGGCGCGCGCGATTTTCGAGAACCTCATCGCCTACAAACCCGGACACGCGCCCGCCAGAATCGGCCTGGCCTTTACTTATCTGGTCTGTAACGATTTCGAGAAGGCGGCGGCCCTGCTCAGGGACGAGGTGCTCGCCCAAAACCCGGAGGACGGGGAAGCCCTGGCGCTCCTGGGGCTTGCGCAAAGTTTCGCCGGCAACCCCGAAGCGGCGGCGCAAACGTTGGCGCGCGTGCCCGCCGGTTCGCCCGCTTCCCGCCTCGTGCAGGCGCTCGCGGCCTTCAAAGCCTGACCATGCTGGCCGCCCGCGCTTTCTCCCGCTGGAAAACGCTCCTCGTCTCCAGCCTTTTCCTCTTCCTTCTGGCCGCTTGCCAGCAGGAACTCCACAGCGGTCTGCCGGAAGCGCGGAGGCCAACCGCGTCCTGGCGACCCTGCTGGAAAACGGCATCGACGCGAAAAAGGTTTCCAGAGGCAAGAACGGCTTTTCCATCACGGTGGATGAATCCGAACTGGCGCGCGCGCTCAGGATTCTGGAGCGCCACAGCCTGCCCAGGGAAAACTTCAAGAATCTGGGCGAAGTGTTTTCCGGCCAGGGCATGATCGCCTCGCCGACCGAGGAACAGGCGCGGCTGGCCTTTGCCATCGAGCAGGAACTGGCTGGCACCTTCGCCCGCATCGACGGCGTCCTGACCGCGCGGGCGCATGTGGCGCTGGAACGCCACGACGCCGCCACGGGAACCCGCACCCCCTCGTCCGCCGCCGTCTTCCTGCGCCATGTGCCGGATTCCCCGGCAGTCGACCTGCAGGGCAAGATCAAGGAACTCTGCGTGCAGGCGGTGCCGGGGCTGGTCTATGAGAAGGTGTCGGTCATGCTGGTGCCGGTGCGCGCCGAGGTGCTCCTGCCCGACGCGCGCCCCCTCTCCAACGCCGCCGGGCCGGGACCCGCCTGGGGATTCTGGGGCGCGGCGGGCGCGATGCTCTTCGTCTTTCTCGCGGCGGGCGGCCTTTGCTACGCGCGCGGGAAAAAACGCGCGGCGCGCAAGGAAGCGCCCTGAATGCCCGTCATGCCAACAGAATTCGACGCCCTTTTGCGAAGCCCCGCCCTCTTGAAGGCGGCGCTGGACTTCAACGGCCTGGCCGCGCCGGATTGCGCCACGCCGGAACTTCGCTTCCTTGCCCAAAACCCGCGCGTCCGGCGTTTTCTGCGCCCCCCCATGCCGGAGACGGCGGTATGGTGCTTCGAGCCGAAGCCGAACCGTCTCGCTCTCCTGCCGCTCCCCTTCCTGGCGCGTCTCCTCTCTTATTGGAGCGCCGCCGTGTGGGCGGAAGACCTAGCGCGGATCATCGAAAAAAATCGCCTTCTCCCCATCCTGGAATGGCTCGGCCCGGACGTTTACCGTTACGCGGCGCGGCGCGGACGTTTCCAGTTGGGCGGACTGCGCGCCGGTTTTCGCCGGGGAGAAGACGGTGAAAATCCGGCGGACGCGAGGAACCGGGCGGAGATGGAAAATTGGCTCACGGACGTTTTCCCCCGCCCCGGCAACGAAATGTTCGCGCTTTGCCTCGCGCGCTGGCCGCAACCCTTGCGCGCCGCCTGGGAAAAACGCTGGCAACGCGCCTTGCCCCAGGCGGGGCGGGATGCCGCCGCCTTTTCATCCTTTCCCGCCGCCTGGCGCTGGCTGGAAAAAATGCTCACAAGCGAGGTCGCGCCCGAATGGCAGCCCTGTTTCAATTCGTAGAAAAGCGTTTCTCTCCCGCGCCTGGCCAGTCGATCATCAAGGCGGACGAGGCCGCCCTCTTTTTCGAGGCCGAGGCGCTCCTTGGCGTCGCAAGGGCGGAAGAAGAACGCATCCGCGCCTCGGCGGAGGAAATCTACAAGAGCCGCCACGAGGAAGGCTACCGGGAGGGTCTCATGGCGGGCAAGATGGAATATTCCGCCAAGATCGTCGAGACGGTGATGCGTTCGGTGGAATATCTCGAAAGCCTGGAGACTTCCCTCGTGCGCCTCGTGGGCGAGGTGACGCGCAAGCTGATCGGCGAGATGGATCACGAGGAAGTCATCGTGCGCCTGGTGCGCCAGGCCCTGAATTCCGCGCGCAGCGAGCGCCGTGTGCTGATCCGGGTATCGGCGCGCGACGAAGCCGCCGTGCGCCGCGATCTCGCCCTCCTCCTGCAACAACGCGACGGCGGCGCGGCAGGTTTCCTCGACATCCTCCCCGACCCCGAATTGCCGCCCGGCGCCTGTATCCTGGAAAGCGAAATGGGCGTCATCGAAGCCAGCCTGGAAACCCAGTTGAAAAACCTGGAAAAGACGCTCCTGAAGCATGTCAGGAACAGGTGATTCAGGAGACAGGGGACAGAGCGGCTGCTGACGCGGCCTTTGGAATCTGTAATCGGAAAGGTTGGGCCGCTATACCAACCGCCCATGCCTGCCACTTTCCACCGCCTCGCCATTGCCAACTTTCGCGCTTCGCGTCAAGCATCGCTGTCTGGCTCCGGTTTACCGTATCTGTGGCAGGCTTCAACTTCCGTGCCTCGAATAGCGGTTTTTTTCGTGCGGGCACAACAGTTCGTGCGCCTCTCCCGCGCCTTTCGCCCCAATTGCTTTGTGGTGTTTTCCGGGGGCAAAATGGTAGAATCAATGCAAAGGAGGACGTATGAGCACTGCCACTTTGGACCCCATCGTTTCCGAGTTCGAGACTGCCGAACAGGAAGCCGAGCATACAGCCTGGATACGCGCCGAACTGGCGCGGCGCCGGGACGATCCGCGTCCGCCCGTTCCCCATGATGAAATCGTGCGCCGGATGGAAGAACGCATGGCCCGTTGGCCGCGGCACAAGGATGTCTGATGCTGCCGGTTTTCTGGACGGAAGCCGCAGACGAAGATTTGGCCGCCATCACCGGCTATGTGGTCGAGCGCGATCCACTGGCGGCATTGAATCTCTGGCAGCGACTGAAAAATGCTGCTGTCAACCTATCCGAACATCCGTATTTGTTCAAGGAAAGCGAGCGAATGCCCGGTTATCGGGAAATCGTCGCGCACCCCAATTACCTTGTTTTTTACCGTGTGCTGGCGGATCGCGTCCAGATTGAAATGGTGGCGCACGCAAAGCGATTGTATCCCCTGCAAAATAAAGGCCAATAGCATGACTGACGCCAGAGTTAAAAACGCAGGGGCATTTCATCAGACCAAGGTAATATTTGCTCTGTGCTCCATCGCAGGCCATCGCCTAACCCGTCGTTCCAGCGGACTGTCGAAAGCTGCGCTTTTGCCAACCGCTGAACGCCAACGATGCCAATCATGCCCATCACACAACCACCGACCATTGACCACAGACGACAAAGCGCGCCCTCCTGTCCCCTGTCCCCTGTTTCCTGAAAATGAGCCTTGAATACATCAGCGCGCTCCTGGAAGAAGCGGTCTCCCGCGCTTCTCCCCTGGAAATCCGGGGGCGGGTGGTGCAGGTGGTGGGGACAATCATCCGGGCGGTGGCACCGGGGGTGCGCGTGGGCGAAGTCTGCGTGTTGAGGAATCCGCACAGCGCCTGGGAATTGAAGGCCGAAGTGGTGGGCTTCGCGCGGAAGGAAGCGATTCTCACGCCGCTGGGTGATTTGCAGGGCATCGCGCCGGAGACGGAAGTCATCCCCACCGGCGAAATCCATTCCATCGCCGTGTGCGACGATCTCCTGGGCCGCATTCTGGATGGGCTGGGCAACCCCATCGACGGCGAGCCGCCGCTTGCGGCCACGAAGTTCTATCCCGTCTATGCCGACCCGCCCAATCCCATGACCCGGAAGTTGATCGACCAGCCCCTGCCCCTCGGCCTGCGCGCCCTGGACGGCATCCTGACCTGCGGCGAGGGGCAGCGCATGGGTATTTTCGCCGCGGCGGGCGGCGGCAAAAGTACGCTGCTTTCCGCCATCATCAAGGGCGCGGCGGCGGATGTCTGTGTGCTCGCCCTGATCGGCGAGCGCGGGCGCGAAGTGCGCGAGTTCATCGAGCACGACCTGGGGCCGGAAGGGCGCAAGAAAGCCGTGCTGGTCGTCTCCACCTCCGATCGCGCGGCGATGGAACGCCTGAAGGCCGCCTATACCGCGACGGCCATCGCCGAATACTTCCGCGACCAGGGCAGGAAGGTCCTGCTGCTCATGGATTCCATCACCCGTTTCGGGCGGGCGCAGCGGGAAATCGGCTTGGCCGCCGGGGAACCGCCGACCCGGCGCGGCTTTCCGCCTTCCGTCTTCTCCACCCTGCCGCGCCTCATGGAACGGGCGGGCAATTCCGCCAAGGGGTCGATCACCGCGCTCTATACCGTGCTCGTGGAAGGCGACGACATGACCGAACCCATCGCCGACGAGACGCGCTCCATCCTGGATGGTCACATCGTCCTTTCCCGCAAACTCGCCGCCGCCAACCATTACCCGGCCATCGACGTGCTGGCGAGCGTCAGCCGGGTCATGGGCGCGATCACCACGAAATCGCACCGGGAGGCCGCGCAAAAGCTGCGCGTCATCCTCGCCAAATACGCCGAAATCGAGCTTCTGGTACGGATCGGCGAATACCAGAAAGGGAACGACGCCGAGGGCGACCGGGCGCTGGAAAAAATCGGCGCGGTCAATGCCTTCCTGCGCCAAGGCCTGGACGATGTGTCCCGCTTCGACGACACACTGGCCGCCTTGCTGCGCGCCGTAAGCGCGGACTGACATGTCTTATCCACTGGCCGGCCTCCTGCAAATCCGCAATTTCCAGGCAGATGCCGCCGAGAAGGCGCTACGCGCGGCAGAAACCCGCTTGCGCGCGGCAGAGGAAAAACGGGCGGCCACGGAAGCCGAACGGGAAGAGTACAGGATTTGGCGAAAAGAGGAAGTCAAGCGCCGCTATCAAGCCATCATGGGACAGACCTTGTACCGGGAAGAAATCGACGCCTTCAAGGCGGGCCTTTCCGCCCTGGCCGACGAGGAACTGGCAAGGGAAGCCGCCTTGCTCGAAGCCGGGCGCGCGGCGGAAGAAGCACGGCAAACCGCGCAAACCGCCCGCGACGACTGGCTTTTGGCGAACAAGGCCAATGAGAAGCTCCGCTATCACCGCGACAGTTGGCAAAAAACCCAGGACATGAAAGCCAGCCGCCAGGAAGACCTGGAACAGGAAGAATTCAAACCCTTGCTCTTCGAGGCCGGAAGCGAAGAGCAGTAGATCAGGAATCAGGAAACAGGAATCAGAAAAACCGTCCCGGTTTCTCTGCGGCCCTCGCAATGACAAATAGGGAAGGGCGTATTGCGCGATGAAAATGAATGACGCGCCCTATGTCTCCCTATGTCCTGACCCGGAGCGCCGCGGTGGATTTTCGTGGCATATTGGGCTGATCTTTCATTTGGATGGGGTTTCAGGAGTTTGGCGCGATTGGCCGAAACGCCGTGAATTCATGGCCTATAATCCATATTGTCCGCACAATCCAGACACGGCAGTCTTGGAGAAAACCATGAAAACCATCAGTTCCCGCGAAGTGCAAAAGAATTTCGGCAGCGTGGCCGACAGGGTAGCCGCTGGTGAAAGCGTGCGCATTACCCGGCATGGACGGCCTGCTTTTTTGCTGATTCCCGACACCGGCGACGGTGAGGAAATCCTGCAAGAACTTGCCGCGCGGCGGCTGGCCCGGATGCTGCGCCAAGCTGCTCCCGCCCCCGCCGGGCTGCCCGTCCATGCCGGAGAAGGCGGACTGGCTGATGGCCTCGACGGCCTGAGCAACCAGGCGCTGTACGCGGCGGCAGAGCATGACGCCTGACGTCAATATCCTCCTGGCCGCCTCGCGCGGCGACCATCCCCACCATACCCGCGCCCGCCAGTGGCTGACGGAAGCCATCACCGCCGCGCGGCAAGGCAGTCCGTTGCGACTGCAACCCCTGGTGCTCGCCAGTTTCCTGCGTCTGGCCACGCACCCGCGCATCTTCGTTGATCCCACGCCCATCGACGAAGCCCTGCACTTCCTCGACGCCTTGCTCGCCATGCCTGGCGTCAGTCTGACAGCCCTGGGCGAAGAATGGCCCGTGCTGCGCCAGCTATGCCTGGACAAGGCGCTGAAAGCCAACGCCAT
>JAIRMN010000186.1 GCA_031258715.1 Zoogloeaceae bacterium | reverse complement strand
AGGCACAAGCTCCTTTCCATCTTGAACGCCATCTGCAAATCAGGACAGCCCTGGCAGGAAAATTTCGCTCACCCTTGACAAAAAACCTTGCTTTTGAACACAGTTGCTGTCCTCTGCCCCCTGCTTAAAACCGATCGCGCCGCGGCTGCGCCTGTCAGGGTACAATTCCCGTCCTCTACGGAACGCGACGCGAGAATTCCCATGAATGTTGCCGAGAAGCAAGCCATCCTGATAGTGGAAGATGACGCCGGTCTGCGCGAGGCCATTTGCGACACGCTGGAGCTGGCGGGGCGCGCGGTGTTTTGCGCTTCTGGCGGAATGGAAGCGCTGGCGGTTCTTTCGGCGCATAGAATCGCCATCGTTATCAGCGATGTGCGCATGTCGCCGATGGACGGTATTGCGCTCCTGAAGGAAATTCGCCAGCAGCAGCCGCAGTTGCCGGTATTGTTGATGACAGCCTATGCCGAGGTGGACAAGGCGGTGGAAGCCATGCGTTTTGGCGCATGCGACTTCTTGCTGAAACCCTTCGAGCCTTCAGCGCTGCTTGCGCAAATCGACAAGTACGCCCTGCCCGAACCTGGCGCGATTTCAGGGGTCATTGTCGTCGATCCGGTCAGCCTCAACCTGTTCGGCATTGCCGGTCGCGTCGCCCAGACGGACGCCACCGTGCTCCTGACCGGAGAATCCGGCGTCGGCAAGGAAGTGGTCGCCCGCTTCATCCACAGGAATTCCGCGCGTCGGGAAGGGCCGTTTGTCGCCATCAACTGCGCCGCCATCCCCGAAAACCTGCTGGAAGCCACGTTGTTTGGCTATGAGAAGGGTGCGTTTACCGGCGCGCAGACAGCGCAGGCGGGCAAGTTCGAGCAGGCGCAGGGGGGGTCACTGTTGCTCGACGAAGTGACGGAAATGCCGCTTTCCCTGCAAGCCAAGCTCTTGCGCGTATTGCAGGAACGGGAAGTCGAGCGCGTTGGCGGCAAGAAGCCCATCCGCCTGGACATCCGCGTCATCGCCACGTCCAACCGCGACATGATGGACGCCGTGCGGCGCGGCGTCTTTCGGGAGGATTTGTATTATCGGCTCAATGTCTTCCCCATCCTCGTCCCCGCCCTGCGCCAGCGTCCCGCTGACATCGCGCCCCTGGCGCGGCATTTCGTGCAGGAGCACGGCGCCGCCATCGGGCGTCCCGGCCTTTCTTTTTCCGCGGAGGCCGAGGCCGTCCTGACCACCCATCCCTGGCCAGGCAATGTGCGCGAACTGGAAAATACCCTGCAACGCGCCATGATCCTCGCTCCTGGAAAAATCATCGATGCAAAATTGCTGTCCATGCCCCTTGCCGCTCCCCTCTCCCTCCCGTCGTCGGCGGAAGAAAAACTGCAGAACGCGGAAAAAAGCGCCGATAATGGCAACATGAAAGACTTGGAACGGGAACATATTCTCAGGACGCTGGCGGAAGTGCGCGGCTCCCGCAAGGCCACCGCCGAGCGCTTGGGCATTTCCGACCGTACCTTGCGCTACAAACTGAAGCAGTACAAGGAAGAAGGCTACCTCCAGGATTAAGGCGCGTCTGGCCTGGAATTTGCTTATGCAACGGGTGGACTGAGGCAATCGATCAACACCGATTCAATGGAGTTTCATCATGGATACCAAAGGCATAGAACAGGTGCTGAACCTCCTGCACAGCACGGCTGCGCAGGCGGCGGGCGGGAGCGCGAAGGCTGTCGATGCGGGGGATGTCAATTTCGCGCAGGTGCTGAAGCATTCCATCGATCAGGTCAACAACGCGCAGAAGCAGGCGACGCAGATGGCGGAAAATCTTGCCGCGGGCAACAGCGAACAGAACCTGCACGAAGTCATGATTGCCCTGCAAACGGCCTCCATCTCCTTTCAGGAAATGGTGCAGGTCAGGAACCGCCTGGTCAGCGCCTATCAGGATGTGATGAACATGCAGGTGTAACGCCTAAGGGTTACGAGGGATGTCGTTGCGACGCAGGGTGATTTTCGCGGGTGCCATCGCTTCGCTTCTTTATGGGGCGCTTGTTCTTGTCGTCGCTTTTGCGGCAGGCGGCACCCATCCATTCCAGGCGGTGCCCGCGTTTTTGCTTGGCCTCGCCACAGCCTTCATTGCGGGCGCAATGGTCTTTGGGTTTGTTCCTCACCTTGCGGAAAACTTCATGAAAAATTCCATCAACCTCCTCGACTTTCTCAATACGCTGTCATTTTCGGTCGCGCTCGTATCGATACTGATCGGCGTGTGCGCTTCCTTGCTGTTGATCTTTGGCGTCGCCCAGGCCATGAAACCGTTGCTGGTTTCCATCACGCTCTTTTTAGGTTCGTTTGCGATCCTGTGCACGCTCAGGTTCTTTCACTACAATCGTGAGAATGAATGAATCCCTGCGTCGCCTTCGGGCGGGCTGCCGGGGGCGCTCCATCTCCGGCCCAGCGAGCGAGCGGAATTAGCCGGGAAGCGTTTCGTCTCCAGCGACGACAAAAAGCGTCACCAGCGCCGCATCGCCCACCTGACGGCTTTTGTAGCCGTGGATATGGGGGTCGAAGGCGGTGTTTTCGGGTAGTCGATCATTGGAATAGAAACCTTCGCCTGCGGAAAACAGGCGGCGGCTGCCGTCGCGCAGGATGATTTCCATTTGTCCGGCGAGAATGAAGGTCCATTGTGGACGGGTGGTGCAGTGGAATTCGCTGGCAAACCCAACCGGAGAACGCCGGAACTGGGCGCTTTGAGCGGGGTATGGCCTGGAAAGCCGCGCGGCGGGCGTTCCCTCGTCGAGCGCCACGGCCTCTTCACGGAAACGGGCGTAACCCGCCGCGTCGGCATAGAGCGTGATTTGGGTCAGCGCGGGCATGGCCTTGCTTTCATGGAGCGGTCATCCGGCGTTCGTCTTCTCCAACGCCCGCGGGCGGCGACATCGGCGAAAACGGGTGCTTTTTTAGTTTCTCGAACAGCCAGAATGGAGATGAAAAAACCCCGTCCGCAGCAAGACAGACGGGAAGGTGAAGGTACAGCAGGAGGCCGCAGAAGATGAAAGCGCCGAACCGTCCCCGATGCGTTTTCGGCGTTTTTTCGACATGAAGAAGGTCAGCGCGCCGTGAGTTTTTCATGTTGCGTCTTCAATTCTGAAAGTACCGTCTCCGACTGCGCGAGGCGTTCCTTTTCCTGGGCGACAATATTTTCCGGGGCGCGGGCGAGGAAGTTGGCGTTTTCCAGTTTCGTCTTTGCCTGAGATGCCTGTCTTTCCGCTTTTTCGATTTCCTTTTCGAGCCGCGCGACCTCAGTGGCGAAGTCGATTTCCACGACCAGCATCAGGCGGGTTTCGCCCACGATGGCGACCGGAGCGAGCGTGTCGGCGGGGAGGTCTTCGGCGTAGCGAATGTCGGAGAGCTTGCCGAGCGCCTGCAAGATGGGAGCAAAGGCGCGGATTTTTTCGGTCTCCTCCGCTTTACCCGCGACGGCCAGCGGCATGCGCGCGGCGGGAGAAATGCCCATTTCGCCGCGCAGGTTGCGGCAGGCGGAAACATGGGTTTTCAACGTTTCCATCCAGGCTTCGGCGTCGGCGTCGATTTTCGCGGGATCGGCTTTGGGATACGCCGACAGCATTATCGTGGCGTGGGTTTTTCTTCCCGCCAAAGGCGCGATGTCCTGCCAGAGTTCTTCGGTGATGAAAGGGATCAAGGGATGCGCGAGACGCAGCACGGTTTCCAGGGTGGAAAGGAGTGTGGAACGAGCCGCCCGCGCCGCCTCCCCGCCAGAGGCGATTTCCACCTTGGCGATTTCCAGATACCAATCGCAGAACTCGTCCCAGACGAAATGGTAGAGCGCGAGAGACAACAGATCGAAACGGTATTCGGCGAAATGTCGGGCAATGTCCGCCGCCAGACGGTGCAAACGGCTGATGATCCAGCGGTCGGCAAGGAAAAGCGGGGGTTGTTCTTTCATCTGGCCGCCGTTCGCCGGTTGAGCGCCGTCTGCCAGGAGATCGCTGTCCGCCAGGGCCATCAACACGAAGCGGCTGGCGTTCCACAGTTTGTTGCAGAAATTGCGGTAGCCTTCGGAGCGGTTCATGTCGAACCGGATGTCGCGGCTTGGCGAGGCGAGCGAGGCGAAGGTGAAGCGCAGCGCGTCCGTGCCGAAGGCGGGGATGCCATTTGGAAATTCCTTTCGTGTGCGCTTTTCGATCCGGGGCGCGTCCTTTGGGTTCATGAGGCCGGTGGTGCGCTTCTTCACGAGGTCTTCCAGGCCGATGCTGTCGATGAGATCGATGGGATCGAGCACGTTGCCCTTGGATTTCGACATCTTCTGGCCTTCCGCGTCGCGGATGAGACCGTGGACGTAGACGTGCCGGAAAGGAATCTTGCCGGTGAGGTGTTTGGTCATCATCACCATGCGCGCGACCCAGAAGAAGATGATGTCGAAGCCGGTGACGAGTACGGCGGAAGGCAGGTAGAGGTCGAGCGCCGGGTTCGATTTTTGCGGGTAGTCCGGCGTCCAGTCGAGGGTGGAGAAGGGCCAAAGCGCCGAGGAAAACCAGGTGTCGAGCACGTCCGGGTCGCGGGTGAGCGCGCCTTCGTAACCTGCGGCCTTTGCTTTCCTGCGGGCTTCTTCTTCGTCATGGGCGACGAAAAGTTCCCCGTTTTTGCCATACCAGGCCGGAATCTGGTGTCCCCACCACAGTTGCCGTGAAATGCACCAGTCCTGGATGTTGCAGAGCCACTGGTTATAGGTGTTGGCCCAGTTTTCCGGGTAGAAACGAATCTCGCCATTTCGAACGACTTCCAGGGCTTTTTTGGTGATGGATTTTCCGTCCGCGCCGGGCTTTGTCATGGCGACGAACCATTGATCGGTGAGCATCGGTTCGAGCGCGACGCCGGTACGGTCGCCGCGCGGTACTTTCAGTTTGTGCGCTTCGGTCTTTTCCAGGAGTCCCGCCGCTTCCAGGTCGGCGACGACGATTTTGCGCGCTTCGAACCTATCCAGTCCCCGGTAGCTTTCGGGGGCGTTTTCGTTGATTCGGGCATCCAGAGTCAGGACTGAAATCATCGGCAACTGATGGCGCTGTCCTACCGCGTAGTCGTTGAAATCATGCGCTGGCGTGACTTTGACCACGCCAGTGCCGAAGGTCATGTCGACATAGGCGTCGGCGATGATGGGAATTTCGCGGCCGGTGAGCGGCAGCGCCACCTTTTTGCCGATCAGGTGTTTGTAGCGTTCGTCTTCGGGATGCGCCATCACGGCAGTATCGCCCAGCATCGTCTCAGGCCGGGTGGTGGCGACGGTCAAATGGCCGCTGCCGTCGGCCAGTGGATAGCGGATGTGCCAGAGAAAGCCGTCTTCTTCTTCCTGGGTCACTTCCAGATCGGAAACCGCGGTGCCGAGTTTCGGGTCCCAATTGATGAGGCGCTTGCCGCGATAGATCAGTCCCTCGCGGTAGAGGTGGACGAAGGTTTTGGCGACCGTCCGGCTCATGCCCTCGTCCATCGTGAAGCGTTCGCGCGTCCAGTCGGGGCTGGTTCCCATGCGGCGCATCTGGCGGGTAATCGCGCCGCCGGAATGCTGTTTCCATTCCCAGACCTTTTCCAGGAATTTTTCCCGCCCCAAATCGTGGCGGGAAATGCCCTGCGCGTCCAACTGACGCTCCACCACGATCTGCGTGGCGATGCCCGCGTGGTCGGTGCCCGGCTGCCAGAGGGTGTTGTCGCCCTTCATCCGGTGGTAGCGGGTGAGTGCGTCCATCAGCGTCTGCTGGAAGGCGTGTCCCATGTGCAGGGTGCCGGTGACATTGGGCGGCGGCAGGAGGATGCAGAAAGCGGCATCCCTGGGCATGGCGGTATCCAGTCCGGCGGCGAAATAGCCGCAGGATTCCCATTTGGCGTACCAGCGGCGCTCGATGTTCGCGGGTTCGAAACTTTTGGCAAGAGGCATGAAAGGAGAAGAGAGAAACAAGGGTTCCGGATTATAGCCGCTGGGGTGTGGCAAGTCGAAGCAAGGGCGGAGCGGGACGCGATTCAAACGGATGGCTTGAAGAGGATTCGCGCTTCCCCACTTCGTCATCCTTTGGAGCGAAGTGACACGGCCTTGCAGCTTGCAAGGGCTTTGCGGCTTGCAAAGGCAATCCCTGCGACGGATGCGCCATCGAAACGCCGAAGCTACCGGATAAAGGCCAGCTGGATTGCTTTGTTTCTCGCAATGACGAGGGAGGAGCGTTGTTGTGGGGACGGCGCGACTTGGTACGCTCTTGCCTCGTTAAAAGCGGATGAGCGAAGCGATAAAGCAATCCAGAGGCGTAACCTGCGGCTTGATGCGCCGGTGACTTTTCTGTCCTCCGTCCTCTATCCTCTGTCCCCTGCTCCCAGCCCTGCTGTCCGGAGAATGACGAAGCAGGAAGCATGGTGTATTGTCTTGTACCGGTTCATGAAACGAAACGCCGCATCCGTTTGAATCGCACCCGGAACATCTTGGACAAGAGACGCTTCCCATGAAAATCATTACATTGGGCATCGCGGTTATTTTGATTTGGTTACTAACCTTTCCGAAAGTAAAGTCATCTTATAAAATATAAGAGCATTCTGGTTGTTGGAAGAGAGATTTGACGAGTAGCGGGAGTTTTTGAATCCGGCGTAATGCGGAAATGACGA
>JAIRMN010000219.1 GCA_031258715.1 Zoogloeaceae bacterium | reverse complement strand
ATGCCAAGGCGATGACGCGGATGTCTCGCTGAAGACAGCGGTATGAACGCGCGATGATTTTACGTGCATATTTTTGTTCTACAAAAAATATAGCGCCAGCGCCACGAGCGGCTTTGCGGACAGCAGGTTATCATAGATAGTAGAACGTTTTTTGTGTTATCCTACTGATTTATATCGCAACTGGTTTGGATTTAGGTTCCAGCGCCGCAAGGTTTGCGGGTTCGATTCCCGCTCCGGGCACCAGGGGTCTTGAAGCGCGTTTCTCCATCCCGTGGTTTCGGGTTCGTCTCGCGTCCTGTCATCTTGTTTCTGGAGTGTCATGGTTCCCCATCTGAAGACCGCTTTATCCGGCCCTATCTTGGAGCTGGAGCGCCGATTTTTGACGCAGAGCGCCCCCATCGAGCAATGGTTTCGCGCCGCGTGGCTGGAGCAGGCACCGCCGTTTTACGCTTCCTGCGACTTGCGCAACGCCGGGTTCAAGCTCTCGCCCGTCGATACCAATCTTTTTCCTGGCGGCTTCAACAACCTGAACCCGGCCTTCCTGCCGCTCTGCGTGCAGGCCACCATGAGCGCGGTGGAAAAATTCTGTCCGGCGGCCTGCAAGCTCCTGTTGATTCCGGAAAACCACACGCGCAACGGCTTTTATTTGCAAAACCTGGCGCAACTCGCCGCCATCTTGCGCCAGACCGGGCTGGAAGTGCGCTTCGGCAGCCTTTCGCCGGAAGTGACCGCGCCCGTTTCCATCGAATTGCCCTATGGACAATCCCTGCGCCTCGAACCCCTCCTGCGGCGCGGCAACCGCCTGGGACTGGCGAATTACAATCCGTGCGCGATCCTCCTGAACAACGACCTGTCGGCGGGCGTTCCGGACATCCTGCGGGGGCTGGACGAACAAACCCTCCTGCCGCCGCTCCACGCCGGATGGGCGACGCGGCGCAAGACCCGCCATTTTGCCGCCTACGACGAAGTGACCCGCGAGTTCGCCGATCTGATCGACATTGACCCCTGGTGCGTCACCCCCTACTTCGCGGCCTGCGACCAGATCGACTTCCATGCCCGGCAGGGCGAGGCCATCCTGTCGGAGCGCGTAGACGACCTGCTCGCCCGCATCCGCGCGAAATACCGCGAATACGACATTGACGAGCGTCCCTACGTGGTCATCAAGGCGGACGCGGGAACCTACGGCATGGGCGTGATGACGGTGCGCGACGCGCGCGAAGTCATCCGGATGAACCGTCGCCAGCGCAACAAGATGAGCGTGGTCAAGGAAGGACTAGCGGTATCCGAGGTCATCCTCCAGGAGGGCGTGCATACCTTCGAGACCGTGCGCGACGCGGTGGCCGAGCCGGTGGTGTATATGATCGACCGCTATGTGGTGGGCGGCTTTTACCGGGTGCACACGGCGCGCGGCAAGGACGAGAACCTGAACGCGCCCGGCATGGGCTTCGAGCCGCTGGCTTTCGATACCGGCTGCAACCTGCCCGACCAATGCGAAACCCCGGACGCGCCGCCCAACCGATTCTATGCCTATGGCGTCGTCGCGCGCCTAGCTTGCCTGGCGGCGGCAAGGGAACTGGCGCTTTCGGGCGGCGAACCCGGCGAGACCGCCGCATGAGATTCCGCGCCTGTCTCGCCGGACTGTGCGGCCTCCTGTGGGTTTCCGGCTGCGCGCCTTCCTGGCCGATAACCCGGCAGGAATCCTTCGTCTTTGGCACGCGCGTGGAAATCCTCATCGCGGGCGCGCCAAAAGAGGAAGCGCGCGCCGCCGCCGCCGCCGTGTTGCGCGATTTCGACGAATTGCACCGCGATTACCACGCCTGGCAGCCTTCGGCGCTCACCGCCGTCAATGAGGCCATTGCCGCAGGCCGCGCCCTGGAAATCAGCGATGAACTGGCCGCCCTGATTGCCGACGCACAGCGGCTGGCCGCCGCGTCGAACCATCGCTTCGATCCCGGCATCGGGCGGCTGATTGCGCTCTGGGGCTTTCAGTCGGACGAGTTCGCGCCGCGCCTGCCGGATATGGCGGCGCTGGCGAAATGGCGGGAAAATCCGGCTTCCATTGCCCAACTGCGCCTCGACGGGCGCGTATTGTCCGCGACGAACCGGGCCGTGGCACTGGATTTCGGCGGCTATCTCAAAGGCGTCGCGCTGGATCGCGCGGCGGCGCGGCTCAGGACGATGGGCATTGAAAACGCGCTCATCAACATCGGCGGCAACGTCATGGCGCTGGGTGACAAAAACGGCGCGCCGTGGACGGTCGGCATCCAGCATCCGCGCCGTCCGGGGCCGATGGCGACGCTCGATCTCCTCGATGGCGAGGCCGTGGGGACTTCCGGCGATTATCAACGCTATTTCGAACTGGACGGACAACGCTACAGCCATCTGCTCGATCCGGCAAAGGGAGAGCCGCCGCATCATACCCAGGCGGTCACCCTGCTCGTGCCGCCCGCGCCCGACGCCGGGACACGATCCGACGCGCTCTCCAAGCCCCTGTTTCTCGCGGGCGCGGCGCATTGGCGCGCCGTCGCCCATGATCTGGGCGCGGAAAACGTGTTGCGGGTCGACGCCAGTGGCCAGGTCGAAACGACCGACGCTCTGCGCGCGCGCCTAACCTTCGTGAAGTAAAGCCGACCCCCGCGCGCGAGGCAGGGCTTTTGAGGCGGCGGCGCAAGTTTCTGTCGTCGAAGACCTGATCCGAAGCCGCCGATGTCGTATAATCCGAAGGTTCAGTTTAATCAGGATAAGCAAAGGTTCATGTTATGAGCGATCAGAAAAAAATGGACTGTGGCAGACGGCGGCTGATTGTCGCGACGGCGGCGGTAGGGGGCGCGGGCGTGGCGGCAACGGCAGTGCCGTTCGTGGCTTCCATGTTGCCTTCCGAACGCGCCAAGGCAGCGGGCGCGCCGGTCGAGGCGGACATCAGCAAACTCGAACCCGGCCAGATGCTGGTGGTCGAGTGGCGCGGCAAGCCGGTGTGGATACTCCGCCGCACGCCGGAAATGCTGGAGACCTTGCCGCAACTGGATGGCGAGCTGGCCGATCCAAAATCCGAGAAAGAACAACAGCCGGAATACTGCGCCAACGCCACGCGCGCCCTCAATCCGGAATTTTTCGTGGCCATCGGCATCTGCACCCATCTGGGCTGCTCGCCTTCCTCCAAATTCAAGCCTGGCGCCAGCGAGGGCATGTCCGCCGACTGGAAAGGCGGGTTCCTCTGCCCCTGCCACGGGTCTACCTTCGATTTCGCGGGGCGCGTGTTCAAGGAAAAACCGGCGCCGACCAATCTGGAAATTCCGCCGCACCGTTATCTTTCCGATACGCGCATTCTCATTGGCGAAAACACTCAAGGGGCTTGAAGCATGGCTACCAACAGCAATTTCGAGAAATACAAATCCGGCGGGACGCTTCTGGGCAATGTGCTGGAATGGGTAGACGCCCGTTTTCCGGCCACTTCCATGTGGAAGGCGCACCTTTCCGAATACTACGCGCCGAAGAATTTCAACTTCTGGTATTACTTCGGCTCGCTGGCGCTCCTGGTGCTGGTAATCCAGGTCGTGACCGGCATCTTCCTGGCGATGAACTACAAGCCGGACGCCTCGCTCAACGCCGCCGGACTGCCCTTCGCCTTCGCCAGCGTCTCCTACATCATGAACGATGTCGACTGGGGCTGGCTCATCCGCTACATGCATTCCACCGGCGCTTCCGCCTTCTTCATCGTGGTGTATCTGCACATGTTCCGGGGGATGCTCTATGGCTCCTACCGCAAGCCGCGCGAGCTGATCTGGATTTTCGGCGTCCTGATTTTCCTCTGCCTGATGGCGGAAGCCTTCATGGGCTATCTCCTGCCTTGGGGACAGATGTCCTACTGGGGCGCGCAGGTCATCGTCAATCTGTTCAGCGCCATCCCGCTAATTGGCGATCCGCTTTCCCTGTGGATACGCGGCGACTTCGTCATTGGCGACGCCACGCTGAACCGCTTTTTCGCCTTTCACGTGGTGGCCGTGCCGCTGGCGCTGATTGGCCTGGTCGCGGCGCACGTCCTGGCGCTGCATGAAGTCGGATCGAACAATCCGGACGGCATCGAAATCAAGAAGGTCATGAACGAAAAGGGAATTCCGCTGGACGGCATTCCCTTCCATCCGTACTACACGGTCAAGGACATCGTCGGCGTCGCGGTGTTCCTCGCCCTCTTCTCGATCATCGTGTTCTTCATGCCGGAAGGCGGCGGTTATTTCCTGGAATACAACAACTTCTTCCCAGCCGACCCGATGAAGACGCCGGAGCACATCGCGCCGGTCTGGTACTTCACCCCGTTCTACTCGATGCTGCGAGCAATGGTGTGGAATTTCTTCTGGCTCGAAGCCAAGTTCTGGGGCGTGGTCGCGATGGGCGGCGGCGTGGCGATCCTGGCCTTCCTGCCCTGGCTTGACCGCAGTCCGGCGAAGTCCATCCGTTATCGCGGCCCGATCTACAAGACCCTGCTGGGTATTTTCGTGTTCAGCTTCCTGGTGCTCGGCTTTTTGGGCACCAAGGCGCCGGGGTATCTCGTCTTCGGGCAAGCCTGGCTGAACGGCGACGTCATCGCCCAGGCGCTAACGGTCTATTACTTCCTCTTCTTCCTCACCATGCCCTGGTGGTCGAAGATGGACAAATGCAAACCTGTACCGGAAAGGGTGACCTGGAAATGAAGATCATGGATAAGCTGAAAACCCTGCTGGCGGCGGTTCTTTTTGCGCCCGCGCTCGTTTTTCCCGCGGCGGCGCCGGCTTCCGAGGAAGCGCATCTGGATCGCGCGCCGGATCTTTCCGGTGACAAGGCTGCCCTGCAAAATGGCGCGCGCCTGTTCGTGAATTACTGTCTTTCCTGCCACGGCGCCAGCGCCCTGCGCTACACCACGCTCCAGGAGCTTGGGTTGACGGAAGCGCAGATCACGGAAAACCTGATGTTTACCACGGACAAGATCCGCGATCCGATGACCATCGCCATGACGCCCGCCGACGCGAAAAAGTGGTTTGGCGTCGCGCCGCCCGATCTGTCGCTGGTGGCGCGCGCGCGCGCTTCCGCGGGCGGGAGCGGAGCGGACTGGCTCTATACCTATCTGCGGAGTTTCTACCGCGATGAAACCCGGCCTACCGGCTGGAACAACACGCTCTTCGCCAATGTCGGCATGCCGCACATCCTGTTCGATCTGCAAGGCGAACAGGTTCTGGGCGCGGACGGCAAGCTGCAACTTTCCGCGCCGGGAAAACTCTCGGCTCAGGATTACGACAAGCAGGTGGCGGACCTCGTCGGCTTCCTCACCTGGATGTCCGAGCCGCAGGCGGAATTCAGGAAGCGCCTAGGCGTGGGCGTCCTCATCTTCTTGGCCTTGTTGTTTGGCTTTGCCTACGCCTTAAAAAAGGAGTACTGGAAAGACGTGCATTAGTCTTTCTTTCATCACGTCGGCATTGCGCTCCGGATTACCGGGGGCAGTGCCGCATCATTTTCGGGTTGAATGCTCATGATGAATCTTTATTCGGGGACGACCTGTCCCTTCAGCCATCGTTGCCGGATTGTGCTCTACGAAAAGGGCATGGATTTCCAAGTTGTCGATGTGGACATCTTCAACAAGCCGGAGGAACTTGCGGCGGTCAATCCCTACCATCGTGTTCCGGTGCTGGTGGAACGCGACCTGGAACTCTACGAACCGAACATCATCAATGAATACATTGACGAGCGTTTTCCGCATCCGCAACTGATGCCGCCGGATCCCATCATGCGGGCGCGGGCGCGGCAACTGCTCTCCAGCATGGAACGGGAAATTTTCTGTTATATCGATCCGCTGGAAAAGAGTCTCAAGACAACGGCCAGGGCAAGGGAGAACATCCGCGATCGCCTGAGTGAACTCGCGCCCATTTTCAGCAAGCAAAAATTCATGCTGGGGGATGATTTTTCCATGCTCGACGTGGCCATCGCGCCCTTGCTGTGGCGTCTCGACCATTACGGCATCGAATTGCCGAAAACCGCCGCGCCCCTGATGAAATACGCCGAACGCATTTTCAGCCGCCAGGGTTTCATCGACGCCCTGACGCCTTCCGAAAAGGCGATGCGCAGATGATGGCGGATCCCTGCCTGCCCGAACTCAAGCCCTATATCGCGCGCGCCCTGTACGAGTGGTGTACCGACAACGGGATGACGCCCTACATGGCCGTATCGGTGGACGCGACTTGCCGGGTGCCGCGGGGTTTCGTGCGCGACGGGCAAATTGTCTTCAACATCAGCCCGGAAGCGACCGAACGGTTACAGATGCAGAACGACTTTATCGCTTTCAGGGCGCGCTTCAACGGCGTCGCGCAGGAAGTCTGGGTTCCCGTGGCGCGCGTGGCCGCGCTCTACGCGCGGGAAAACGGTCGTGGCATGGCTTTTGAGGTGAGCGACACAGCCGGGGGCGCGGAAAAACCGGAAGACCCGCCAGAGCCGCCGCCCTCCGGCGGACGCAGCGAACGCCCCTGGTTGCGACGGGTAAAATGAGCTGGACGCCTCCTCGCACCAAAGCGGGGCGTTTCTTCTATGACCGGGCGTTTGCGCCTTGCTTCGGTGCGAAAACGGGCGACAAACACGAAAAACACATGGAAAATTCATGGCATGGCCGTTGCATTCAGGAACGCGCAACGACAAAGGAGAACACATGAATTTTTCCCATTACATCCGGGAGATTGGACGTGGCGCGCAAGGCGCTGCCGATCTGGACTTCGATGACGCCGAAAGGCTCTACGCGGCCATACTGGATGGCGGCGTCCCGGAACTGGAACTGGGCGCCATCCTCGTCGCGCTGCGGATGAAAGGCGAGACGCCGGTGGAACTGGGCGCTTTCCTGCAAGCGGTGGAAGCGCGCAGTTACCGGCTGGAACGACCGCCTGGCGAAATTCGTCCAGTGGTGTTGCCTTCCTACAATGGCGCGCGCCGGGGCATGAACCTGACGCCGCTCCTGGCCTTGTTGTTGCAGCGTTTTGGCATCCCGGCGCTGGTGCATGGATTGCTCGAAGGCTTTGGGCGCACCACTTCGGCGCAGGTTTTCCGCGAACTGGGCATTTCACCCGTCGCCAACCTGCAACAGGCGCAACAGCGGCTCGATCGGGAAGGACTGGCGTTTGCGCCGCTTTCCGTCTTTTCGCCCGCGCTGGCCGAACAAATGGCCTTGCGCGCGCGGCTGGGATTGCGCCATTGCGCGCACACGCTGGTCAAGCTCCTGGACCCGTTCATCAGCGGCCAGGGCGTGTTGATGGCGGCCGCCACGCATCCCGGATCGCTGGACAAAATGCGGGAAATCCTGCTGGACAGAGGGCAGACCGCCCTGTTGTCGCGGGCGACGGAAGGCGAACCCTTTGTCAATCCCCTGCGCCGTCCCTGCATCGAATTCCTGTGTTCCGGCGTCGCCCAGACGCTCTTTGCCGCCGAACGCGACGCCATCAAGACCCTGCCGCACCTGCCGGAATCAGCGGACGCCAAAAGCACGGCGCAATGGATCGAAAAGGCGCTGGACAAAAAACTGCCGCTGCCCCTGCCGCTGACCAACCAATTGGTCTGCTGCCTCTATGCCAGCCACGCCGCCCGCGACATGAACGAAGCGCGCGCGCGAGTCGCGGCGAGCCGGATTTGACGAAGATGACGCCGACGAACCGTGTCCTGGCGCTCCTGGGGCATGGCGCGCGCGATCCGGCATGGGCGGACGCGCTCCTGGCGGTGCGCGCGAAAATTCACGCGCGCGATCCGGCGTGCCGGGTGGAACTGGCATTCCTCGAACACTTGCCGCCCACACTGGAAACCCTGCTTGCCGCCCTAAAGGATGAAGGCGGCATCGCGCATGTGCTCGTCCTGCCTATGTTCATCGCGTCGGGCGGCCACCTCAAACGCGACCTGCCCACGCGCATTGCCCGCTTGCAGGCGCAATTTCCGCAAATCCAGATCGAACTCACCGCCGCCATCGGACTTTCCGACACCGTCCAGGAAGCCATGAGCAAAGCGGCGCTACACGCCTTCACTCCCCTACCGCCATCGCGGACGCCAGATCGCCAGATCAAAAGACAGGCGACAGGAAACAGATGACAGAGTATCCCCGCCTCATCAAAAGCGCGGCGCGGTTTGGCGAGCGCCCCAACCTCGTCATTATCAGGAGCAAAGCGACGAAGCAATCCAGATTCGTAACCTGCGGCTTGATGCGCCGGTAACTTTTCTGTCCCCTGCCCTCTGAAAAGGATTGCCGTATGCTATGCTCTATTCCCGTGTGGCATCCCATATCCGAAGGCATTCAAGATGGATGGTGAAGATTTTTTGTCCGACCTGCAATCCCTAGTCATTCATGGCGATTACGACGCCTCCGAGGGCGCGGATGAAACCGCGCTGGCGCCGGCGATTTATCCGGCATCGACCTATAGCGCCCGTTCCCTCGATGAATTCGCCCGGATGGCCAACCAGCCGCGTCATCCGCGTTATTACGCCCGCTACGGCAACCCAACGCAGGAACGGTGCGAACGCCTGCTCGCGCGGCTAGAAGGCATGGAGGCCGCGCTCCTGACCGCTTCCGGCATGGGCGCGATGAGCACCACGCTTTTCGCCCAGGTGCGCGCGGGCGATCACGTCGTGGCGCAAACCACGCACTACATGGGCACCGCGCAAATCCTCACCGACCTGCTGCCGGGTCTGGGCGTGGAAGTCACGCGGGTCGACCAGCGTGACACGGACGCCTTTTTCGCGGCGACGCGCGAGAACACCCGCCTGATCGTGGTGGAGACGCCTTCCAACCCGACGCTGGCCCTGACCGATCTCGCCGCCATCGCCTCTTTCGCCAAAAGACGCGGGATCACGACGCTGGCCGACAATACCTTCGCTTCGCCCGTCAACCAGCGTCCACGCGACTTCGGTATCGACCTCGTGTTGCACAGCGCCACCAAATATCTTGGCGGTCACAGCGATCTGATCGCTGGCGTGGTGTGCGGTGAGGCCTCCGCCGTTGAAAGAATCTGGGAACGCGCCATCATGCTGGGCACGAATGTCAGTCCCTTCAACGCCTTTTTGCTGCTGCGCGGACTGCGCACACTGCCCATGCGCGTCGCCCGCCAGAATGAAAACGCCTTGGCGCTGGCGCGGTTTTTCGAAACGCATCCCGCCGTCGCCCGCGTCCATTACCCGGAACTGGAAAGCCACCCGCAACACGCGCTGGCGAAGCGGCAGATGCGGCGCGGCGGCGGCGTTCTGAGCATCGAACTCAAGGGCGGCGATAGCGATGAACAGGGATTTCATGCCGCAAGGATATTCGTCGCCGCCCTGAAAATGGCGCGCCACGCGGTGAGCCTGGGCGGCGTCGAGACGCTGGTGGTTCACGCCGCCTCGATGTGGGAAGCCAGCCTGACCCCGGAACAAATGCGCCAGGCCGGTATTTCCCCCTCGCTGGTGCGCATCGCCGCCGGCCTGGAAAACGCCGCCGACCTCTGCGCGGACATGACGCAGGCGCTGTCGGCGCAGGCGTTGCCGGGAAACGGAGACCGGTGAAGGCTTCCGATGCTCGCGCCTCGCCGCGTCAGTTGCAGTTCTCCTGCATATTCCGGCGGACGCGGCTGATTTCTGCCTGACGTTGCTGATCGTCGATGTATTCGCGCTCGCCTTTCTCGTTGCTTTGCGCGATGCGCGTACCGGATTCCAGCATACTCAAGTTGCGGCGCGAGCGTTCGCAAGCTTCCGCCTTTCTGGTTGCGGCGGCGGCTTCTTCGTTTTGTTTCTTCTCGGCGGCTTCCCGTTCTTCCTGACGCTTCTTGAATTCCAGTTCCTGATCGTCCAGCGTTTTCACGACGCCGTCGTCGGCGGGATCGGGCGTGGCGGAGGGCACCGCCGTGGCCTTTTTGTCGGGTTGCGGCGTATCGGAGATGACGGTGCGTCCCTGGGCATCCTTCCATTTGTAGACTTCGGCCTGGGCGACAGAGAAAAGGGAGAAGGAGAGCAGAACGGCAAGCATGAGTCGGATAGGCATGGCGGAACCTTTTGAAAAAAAGGAGGAAAAGATGGAAAACAGTATAATAATCCTTTCTCCCCCCGGATTAAAGACAATGCGATTGTTGCAAAAAGCGCTTACCTTCGATGATGTCCTGCTCGTCCCCGCCCACTCCCGGATTTTGCCCAGGGAAGTCAGCCTGGCAACCCAATTCACCCGCAATATTACCCTCAACATGCCGCTGGCTTCCGCCGCGATGGATACGGTGACGGAAAGCCGTCTGGCGATCGCGTTGGCGCAAGAAGGCGGCATCGGCATCATCCACAAGAATCTTCCCGCCCGCGACCAGGCCGCGGAGGTGGAGAAAGTCAAACGTCATGAATCAGGCATCCTGAAAGACCCCATCACGGTCAATCCGGAAATGCGGGTGCGCGATGTGCTGGCGCTTTCCCGCCAGCACCGGATTTCCGGCTTTCCGGTAGTAGACGCGACAGGTGCCGTGGTAGGTATCGTCACCAACCGCGACCTGCGTTTCGAGACGAATCTCGATCAGCCGGTCGAGGCGATCATGACGCCGCGCGCCCGGCTGGTGACGGTGCCGGAAGGCACGGATGTCGAGGACGCCAAATCGCTCCTGCGCAAGCACCGGCTGGAGCGGGTGCTGGTGGTGGACGCGGCGTTTCACCTCAGCGGCCTGATTACAGTCAAGGACATCACCAAGGCGACCGAGCATCCCGCCGCCAACAAGGATGGATCCGGCAGTCTGCGCGCGGGCGCGGCGGTCGGCGTCGGAGAAGGAACGGAAGAACGGGTGACGCGCCTGGTGGAAGCCGGCGTGGATGTGATTGTGGTGGATACCGCGCACGGACATTCACAGGGCGTGCTGGAGCGAGTGCGCTGGATGAAGCGCAATTTCCCGCAGGTGGAAGTGGTCGGCGGCAACATCGCCACGGCGGAAGCGGCATTGGCGCTGGTGGATATGGGCGCGGACGCGGTCAAGGTCGGCATCGGCCCCGGTTCCATCTGCACGACCCGCATCGTCGCGGGCGTAGGTGTGCCACAGATCACGGCCATCCAGGATGTCGCCAGCGCCCTGAAGGGTACGGGCGTGCCGATGATTGCCGACGGCGGCATCCGCTATTCCGGCGACATTGCCAAGGCCATCGCGGCGGGCGCGGACACGGTGATGCTGGGCGGCCTGTTCGCCGGGACGGAAGAAGCGCCGGGCGAAGTGGAACTCTACCAGGGACGCTCCTACAAATCGTATCGCGGCATGGGGTCGCTCGGCGCGATGCAGGCGGGGTCTTCCGACCGCTATTTCCAGGAAGGCACGGCCAACGTGGATAAATTCGTGCCGGAAGGCATCGAGGGACGGGTGCCCTACAAGGGTTCCGTGCTGGCGGTCATTCACCAGTTGATGGGCGGCCTGCGCTCGTCGATGGGTTATCTGGGCTGCGCCTCGATTGCCGAAGTGCACGAAAAGGCCGCCTGCGTGGAAATCACCGCCGCCGGAGTGCGCGAATCGCATGTGCATGACGTGCAAATCACCAAGGAAGCGCCGAATTACCATGTCGAATGAAGAAGGGCGGCAGAGCGCGGCGCGGCGTAGCCTTGCCGTTTCGTCCCGGTCATGACGATGATATCTCCCTTGAAAATCAAGATTTGCGGCCTCACGCGCGCCGGGGACGTAGACGCGGCAGTGGCGGCGGGCGCGGACGCGGTTGGGTTCGTGTTCTACCCGCACAGTCCTCGTTATGTCAGTCCGCGGACGGCGGCGGCGCTGGCGCGGCGTCTGCCGCCCCTGGTTTCGGTAGTGGGACTCTTCGTGAATGCCGACGCCGGCGACATCGCGGCGACGCTGGCGGCGGTTCCGCTCAATCTCTTGCAATTCCACGGCGATGAGTCGCCCGTGGAATGCGAACGGTGGCAGCGCCCTTACATCCGGGCGGCGCGGATTACGCCGGAGATGGACTTACCTCGGTACGCCCGCCGCTTTTCTGGCGCGCGCGCCCTGCTGCTGGACGCCTTCGCGGAGGGCTATGGCGGCGGCGGCAAGACCTTCGACTGGTCGCTGATTCCGCCGGAACTGACCTTGCCGATCATCCTCTCCGGCGGATTGAGGCCGGAAAACGTGGGCGAGGCGATCCGCAGGACGCGGCCTGCCGCCGTGGATGTCTCTTCCGGCGTCGAATCGGCAAAAGGCGCCAAGGATGCCAAACGCATTGCAGCCTTCATCACGGCGGCGCGGGATGCCGCCGCCAACCTTCCCTGATTTCGAGGCGTTATATGCAAACTTACAACCTGCCTGACGAAGGCGGCCATTTCGGTACCTACGGCGGGGTATTCGTGGCCGAAACCCTGATCGCGGCCCTGGACGAACTGAAAGCGGCCTATCGGGCGGCGAAGGACGATCCAGAATTCCAGGCGGAATTCATGTGCGAATTGAAGCACTACGTGGGACGTCCAAGTCCCATTTATCATGCCCGGCGGCTTTCCGAAAAACTGGGCGGGGCGCAGATTCTCCTGAAACGCGAAGACCTGAACCACACCGGCGCGCACAAGGTGAATAACTGCGTCGGCCAGGCGCTCCTTGCCAGACGCATGAAAAAACCCCGGGTGATCGCCGAGACCGGCGCGGGCCAGCACGGCGTCGCCACCGCCACCATCGCCGCCCGCTATGGCTTCGAGTGCGTGGTCTATATGGGGTTGGAAGACATCCGGCGGCAGACCGCCAATGTCTATCGCATGAAGCTCCTGGGCGCCGCCGTCGTGCCGGTCGAATCCGGCTCGAAGACCCTGAAGGACGCCATGAACGAGGCCTTGCGCGACTGGGTGACGAATGTCTCCAACACCTTCTACATCATCGGCACCGTGGCCGGGCCGCATCCCTACCCGATGCTGGTGCGCGATTTCCAGACGGTGATCGGCAAGGAGTGCCTAACCCAGATGCCGGAAGCCTTCGGGCGGCAGCCGGATTGCGTCATCGCCTGCGTCGGCGGCGGCTCCAACGCGATGGGGATTTTTCATCCCTATATCCCGCATGAAAACGTGCGGCTGATCGGCGTCGAAGCGGCGGGAGAAGGGATTGCCAGCGGACGGCACTGCGCGCCCCTGACGGCGAACGCCAAGCCGGGCGTCCTGCACGGCAACCGCACCCGCTTGATGCAGGACGCGGACGGCCAGATCGTCGAAACGCACTCCATTTCCGCCGGTCTCGATTACCCCGGCGTCGGCCCCGAACACGCTTGGCTGAAGGACAGCGGTCGCGCCGAATACGTGGCGATCACCGACGACGAGGCGCTCGGAGCCTTCCACGGACTCTGCCGCCAGGAAGGGATCATCCCTGCCCTGGAATCCGCCCATGCCGTGGCTTATGCCATGAAAATCGCACCGACGCTCCCCAAAAACCAGTTGCTCCTCATCAACCTCTCCGGCAGGGGCGACAAGGACATGCACACCGTTGCCGAAGCGTCGGGGATTTTGCTGTAAGCAGGAGACAGGGGACAGAGAGCCTCTGAGAAGCTATCTTAAAAATTAGAAATTCGTTTGAGGAGCAGATGGATCATGGCGATTTGGATCATGGCCTCGGAGTATCGCGGGTTGATTTCGTAGTCGCGATTGAGGCGACGGGAA
>JAIRMN010000217.1 GCA_031258715.1 Zoogloeaceae bacterium | reverse complement strand
ATGCCAAGGCGATGACGCGGATGTCTCGCTGAAGACAGCGGTATGAACGCGCGATGATTTTACGTGCATATTTTTGTTCTACAAAAAATATAGCGCCAGCGCCACGAGCGGCTTTGCGGGTGTTCGTTTTTCCAGAATAGTAGAATAGTTTTTGTGGTATCATATTGATTCTAATAAAAACAAAATTGGATTGTGGCTCCAGGTGTCACCGGTTCGATTCCGGTATGTCGCCCCATTTTCTCCCATGATTTCCGCTTCCTCCACTTTCGCCCGTTCGCTCATCGACTGGCAGCGTCAGCATGGCCGGCACGACCTGCCGTGGCAGGGAACGCGCGACGCCTATCGGGTCTGGCTTTCCGAAGTCATGTTGCAGCAAACCCAGGTGGCGACCGTGCTTCATCTTTTCCCCCGTTTCGTGGCGTGTTTCCCGGATGTGCGAACGCTTGCTGCCGCGCCGGTCGAGGCGGTGCTGGCCCTGTGGGCGGGGATGGGATACTACGCCCGCGCTCGCAACCTGCATCTTTGCGCGCGCAGGGTCGTCGCGAATCACGCCGGAAACTTTCCGCAAACGGCGGCGGAACTGGCCACGCTGCCCGGCATCGGACGTTCCACGGCGGCGGCCATTGCCGTTTTCGTGAGCCATGAGCGCGCCGCCATTCTCGACGGCAACGTCAAGCGGGTCTTCTGCCGCCATTTCGCCATTGAGGGCGCTCCAGTCGGCGCGGTGGAAAAAACGCTCTGGAAACAGGCCGAAGCCCTCTTGCCCGCCGCCCCCGACATGCCCGCCTATACCCAGGGATTGATGGATTTGGGCGCGACCCTATGCACGCGCCGCGCACCGCGTTGCCCCTCTTGCCCGCTGGCCAGAACCTGCTTGGCCCTGCGGCAGAACCGCGCAGAAGACCTGCCCGCCCCCAGGAGGCGGATCGAAAGGCCGCGCCGCCTCGCGCGTTTCCTACTCATCAGCGATGGCGCGCGCGTCTTCCTGCAACGCCGCCCGATGGCGGGCGTCTGGGGCGGCCTCTACACGCTGCCGGAGGATATTTCCCTCCCGCGGCGTCTCGGCCTTTCCAAACCGCTTCCCTTGCCGCCGCGCACCCATGTCTTCACCCATTTTTGCCTGGAGATTCATCCCGTATGCTACCGGGTGGCGCAAATGCCGGTTGCGGACGACGCCACGCTGGAATGCCTTTTTATCGACGAGGCGCTGAAGGCTGGCGTTCCCGCGCCTATCGCGCGCCTACTGCTAGAAATCGCGCCGCCGCTGGAGTCCGCGCCTCTGGAAGCAAAGGCAAATAAAAGAGTAAACTCACCTCCCCGCGCTGGAAAAAGACCATGACCGAATCCGCGACCTTCCGCAAGCCCTCGCCCACTCCCTCCTCCGACCCCGCGGTAGCGCAGTTGCGCCTGCCGCCGCATTCCATTGAAGCCGAGCAATCGGTGTTGGGCGGCCTCTTACTGGATAACACGGTTTGGGATCGTATTTCCGGCCAGATTGCCGACACGGATTTCTATCGTGACGAGCACCGGCGCATCTTCCGCCACATCATCGCCCTCCTGGGCGCGAACCACCCTGCCGATGTCCTGACCGTGGCCGAGGCGCTGGAAAACGCCGGAGAAAGCGCGCATACCGGCGGTCTGGCCTATCTGGGCGAACTCGCCAACAACACGCCGTCGGCAGCCAATATCGCCCGTTACGCCGAAATCGTGCGCGAACGCGCTATTCGCCGCAAACTAATTGCCATCTCCGATGAAATCGCCGCCAGGGCGCTGAATCCGCAAGGCTCTGAAACCCAGGAATTGCTGGACGAAGCCGAGGCGCGGATTTTTGAAATTACCGAGAAAGGCGCGCGCACCAACGACAGCTTTACGCACATCAACGCCCTGCTGGTGCAGGTGATCGAACACACGCAGGAACTGTACGACAGCGATAATCCCGGCAACATTACCGGCATCGCCACGGGCTTTGCAGATATCGACGAGAAAATGTCGGGGTTGCAGCCCGGTGATCTGATTGTGGTCGCCGGACGCCCCTCGATGGGAAAAACCGCCTTTGCGCTCAACATCGCCGAACATGTCGCCGTGCGTGAAGGTTTGCCGGTCGGGGTGTTTTCCATGGAAATGGGCGGTTCGCAACTGGCCATGCGAATGCTGGCCTCCTCCGCGCGCGTGGATTCCCAGCGCCTGCGCACGGCACACCTAAATGACGAGGAGTGGGACAGAATCACCGGGGCAATGAAAGCCTTGCACAAGGCGCCGCTGTACATCGACGAAACCGGGGGGCTGAATCCCCACGAGCTGCGTTCGCGCGCCCGCCGTCTGCACAGCAGGAATGACGGGTTGGGGCTGATCGTCATCGATTACATCCAGTTGATGGCCGTCACGCGCCAAAACGAAAACCGCGCGACGGAAGTTTCGGAAATTTCCCGCGCCATCAAGTCGCTGTCCAAGGAACTGCATGTGCCCATCATTGCCCTGTCGCAGTTGTCGCGCAAGGTGGAAGAACGCACCGACAAGCGCCCCTTGATGTCCGACCTGCGCGAATCCGGCGCCATCGAGCAGGACGCAGATGTCATCATAATGCTTTACCGCGACGAATATTACAACAAGGAAAAAAGCCAGTATCCCGGCACCGCCGAGGCCATCATCGGTAAACAGCGTAACGGCCCCACCGGAACGGTTCGCCTCGCCTTCCTGGGCGAATACACCCGTTTCGAGAACCTGGCGCGATCACCGGATTAACGGATTACAATCCCCTTCACGACCACGACACGTCTCATCATGTCCGGCAATACCTTTGGCAAACTCTTTTGCGTCACATCCTTTGGCGAATCGCACGGTGCGGCGATAGGCTGCGTGGTGGATGGCTGTCCGCCGGGACTGGCGCTGGCGGCAACGGATATCCAGGCGGAACTGGATCGGCGCAAACCCGGTTCTTCGCGGCATGTCACCCAGCGCCGGGAACCGGATACGGTGGAAATCCTCTCCGGTGTATTCGAGGGGCGCGCCACCGGAACGCCCATCGCGCTCCTGATTCGCAACCAGGATCAAAGAAGCCAGGATTACGGCACCCTCGCGGAGACCTTTCGCCCCGGTCACGCCGATTACGTTTATTTCCGGAAATACGGTCTGCGCGATCATCGTGGCGGCGGCAGGGCCAGCGCCCGTGAAACGGCGGCGCGGGTGGCGGCGGGCGCGATTGCGAAAAAGTGGCTCCGTGAATGCGCGGGAGTGCGGATACGCGGCTGGATGAGCGCCCTGGGGCCGATTGAGATTCCCTTCTCGAGAGAGGCCGACATTGACGCCAACCCCTTCTTCGCGCCCAACCAGGACAAGGTGCCGGAACTGGAAGCCTTCATGGACGCCCTGCGGCAATCCGGCGATTCCATCGGCGCGCGCGTCGACGTCACCGCCCAAGGCGTACCGCCCGGTTGGGGCGAGCCCGTGTTCGACCGGTTGGACGCCAACATCGCCAGCGCCATGATGGGCATCAACGCGGTAAAGGGCGTGGAAATCGGCGCGGGATTCTCCGCCATCACGCAAAGAGGCAGCGAACACGGCGACGAACGCACCCCGGCGGGGTTTCTTTCCAATCACGCGGGCGGCATACTCGGTGGTATTTCCACCGGCCAAGACATCCTGGTGCGGCTTGCGCTCAAGCCGACTTCCAGCATACGCCTGCCGCGCCGCTCCATCACCCTTGCGGGCGAGGCCACGACCGTCGTCACCGAAGGCCGCCACGACCCTTGCGTTGGCATCCGCGCGACACCCATTGCCGAAGCCATGCTGGCGCTGACGCTCATCGATCACGCCCTGCGTCAACGGGCGACGCGCGGCGCGACAGACGCGGCGAAATAACATAGGTTTTCTCATGTCCGATTATTTCTTTGGCGACCCGTTTCGTCTGGAAGACCTGCCGTTGCCGCGCCCGGCGGAAGGCTATGCCGTGCAGTACCTGGGACGCGACCAGTTGCTGGATCGGCGTACACGGGATTTCCTGCCCATGCGCCACACCGATCTAAACGCCCTCCACCCCAGCTTTTTTTCGGCTTCTTCCGCCGCGCGCCGCTGGCGGGAAGCGCATCCCGATGTCCAGCCGGAACTCGCCATCGTCCCCGCCGCATTTGATGCCGAGGCCAGACGCCACGTCCTGATCTACGGCGTCCTGGGAGTGGGAAACGCCCCCCCCGGATTTGCGCCATGAACAAAGCCTTTACGCGAGAAACGGAAACGGACGACGCCCTGTCGCCCGCGCCCCAGTTGCCGCCGGGCGGCAGGAACTACATGACGCCCGCCGGACACGCGCGTCTGCTGGCGGAACAGGAGGAATTGATTCGCAACGAGCGTCCGCGTGTCGTGGAAATCGTCGCCTGGGCGGCCAGCAACGGGGATCGCTCGGAAAACGGCGATTATCTGTACGGCAAGAAGCGCCTGCGTGAAATCGATCGCCGCATCCGCTTCCTGAACAAGCGGCTGGAAAACGCACAAGTAGTAGACCCGCTGGCGCAAGGCGAGAACGACCAGATTTTTTTCGGCGCGACGGTCACGCTCCGTTTTGACGACGAACCGGAACAAACCTTCGCCATCGTCGGCATCGACGAAGCTGACGCCGCGCGTGGCCGCATCAGTTGGATTTCCCCGCTGGCGCGTGCGCTGATCAAGGCGCGCGAAGGCGACGCCCTGCGCTTCAAGACCCCCGCAGGCATCCGCGACATCGACATCATATCCGTGCGCTACCTGCCGCTTTGACCCTCCGGCGGCTTGCCGCCGAGGAAAGCGTCGGCTGCCCGTGGCGAGGCGGCAAGCAATGCTTGTGTCACGCCGATGAGAACGAGAAGTTTTGCGAGAAAAAAAGAGGAAACCCCACAAAAACCCCTGCGACGAACACTAGGCTGATGAGGCGGCTGTTGTCGCTCAACGAAACGAAGAGCGCGGGGAACAGAGGCAACGACAAGAACGGCGAGAAGCATCAGGCCAGCCATGACAGGTATCCTACCGGGAACCTCTTCCGGAAGACGCGCCTTCAGTCGAGCCATGTGGACAAAGAGAACGGCAACGATTATGGAAACATTGTAACTGGCAAGAGATGTGGACAGCGCATAGCTGTTTAGTCCCATCATTTGACGGTACAATATCTATGACAAAATGTAGGGAGGCCCTATGGGACAAGTTCTGCACGGCAGCGCCACAGCGACTTCAGGCTGTGCGTCGAGCGATACAGCATAGTCAAGAGCGCATAAGCGCCCTGGCCCG
>JAIRMN010000212.1 GCA_031258715.1 Zoogloeaceae bacterium | reverse complement strand
GCGTTACGAGCAGATGAAATTGGAAGTAGGGTAGGCCGCCAGGGGCGGCTCACGGTTTCATGGGCGCCTTTGAGGCGCTCACCAGCAAAGCCACCGGCTTTGCCGGTGGTATTTGACTCCGGTTTGAAACCCCACCCGTAAGAAAGGTGTGAAGGTTGAGACCCCGGCCTGAAGGCCGGGGTTTCGACCGTAGCCATTGGGGAGGGGAGAGAAACACCTTCCCAATGGAGTTAGACCGACAGCCCTGAAGGGCTGTCGCTAATTTCTTGCTGGCCGCCCTCGTCAGAACACATAGTCGCCCTTTTCATCCACCTGCACCAGCAGCGCCTGGCCGGTTTCCAGAAAACGCGCGTGTCCCTTTTCCAGGGTTTGCCAGAAGCGGATCAGGGCAGGATTCCCCGCGTTTCGCGCGGCGTATTTCCGCATGTTGGCCGCCGTCATCCGGAAGGGGAAAATATAGACGGGAATCCTCTCCTGGCCGCTGTTCCTGGCGTGGACGGCATAAAGATAGAGTTCCTGGATTTTGTCATGGGTCATGGGCAGGCAGCCGATGCTCACGCAATCGCCATGAATGAAAATATCGCCGCCCGGATCTTTGCCCCGGCTCTTTATCCGGTCGGCGGCATTGGGATAATTGATGCCCAGGGAAAGCAGGTAATGGCTCCGGGGATTGAAGCGATCGATGTGATAAAACCCTTCGGGAACCTGCTCGTCCCCTAAGTGGCGTTTAGGCCCCGGTTTTCCGGCGACATAACAGATTTCATGGCTTTGCAGCTTCCGGTAGCGGCTCGCCGCGCCGGATTTGGCGTAAAGTTCGAGCATGCCCTCCGCCTTGTAGGCCACCATCAGGATATTCAGGTCGCCCGTTTCGATCTTCGCCTGGCGCAGGGTTTTTTCCAGCGCGGCGTTCTTGCGGGCATGGGCGGCGCGCACCCGTTCGTAGCGCAGTTGTTCCGCCAGAAAGCCGCGGGAGGCGGATGGCTCCGCCCCCGCCGCGCGGCAGGAGACCAAGAGCAGGACAGTGATGACGCCAAGGCCAATGCCGAGGCCGAGGCTGATCCGTCCTGTCGGCCGATCAGTCATTGTCTTCTCCCAGAAGGGCATTGAGCGCCGCCTCGTCGATGATCGTCAATCCCAGTTCCCGCGCCTTGGCGAGTTTGGAACCGGCGGCTTCGCCCGCGACAACATAATCGGTTTTCCGGGAGACGGAACCGCTCACCTTGCCGCCCGCCGCCTCGATCATGGCCCTGGCTTCGTCGCGGGAGAGGGTGGAGAGCGTCCCGGTCAGGACGAACACCTTGCCGGAGAGCGCCCCCGGCGGCGCGGCAGAACAGCCCTCGCCCTCTTCCCAATGCACGCCCGCCTCGATCAGGCGGCGGATGACTTCCCGGTTGTGCGGCTCGCCGAAGAAATCCCGGATGGATTCGGCCACGACCGGCCCCACGTCGGGCACGGCCCGCAGGGTTTCTTCACCGGCTTTCATCAGGGCGGCGAGATGGCCGAAATGACGCGCCAAATCCTTTGCCGTCGTCTCGCCCACATTGCGCAGTCCCAGGGCAAAAAGGAAGCGGGCAAGCGTGGTGGCCTTGCTTTTTTCGATGGCCGCCAGCAGGTTTTCGGCGGACTTTTCGCCCATGCGCGGTAGCGCCGCGAGTTGTGGCAAGATCAAGGCATAGAGGTCGGCGGGCGTTTTGACGAGTCCCGTCTCGACCAGTTGCTCGACCAGTTTGTCGCCCAGTCCCTCGATGTCCATCGCCCGGCGCGAGGCGAAATGCATAAGCGCGCCCCTCGCCTGCGCCGGACAGACAAGTCCGCCCGCGCAACGAAGAATCGCGCCGCCCTCTTCCCGCACGACGCGGGAGCCGCATTCAGGACAGGTTTCGGGCAACTCGAACGCGGGATGGCGCGGCGCTTTTCCCAGGTAAGGCGCGACCACCCCGCCCATGCCCAGGAGATGCGTGTTTTTCCTGTAGGCTAGGAACACCTCCCGTCCCAGGAAACGCATTCGCGCAAGCGGGCGTTTTTCCAGCGCCACGCCCACGATTTCCGGGATGACATCCCCTGCCCGGCGCACGATGACGGTATCGCCCACCCGAATATCCTTCCTGCGCGCCTCGTCTTCATTGTGCAGTGTGGCGTTGGTGACGTTGACGCCGCCGACGAAGACCGGCCTCAGCTTCGCCACTGGCGTGAGCGCCCCGGTGCGTCCGACCTGCACTTCGATGGCGGTCACGACGGTGCGCGCTTCTTCGGGCGGATACTTGTGCGCCACCGCCCAGCGCGGCTCGCGGGAACGAAACCCCAGGCGGCGCTGAAAGTCCAGGCGGTTAACCTTGTAGACCACGCCATCGATGTCGAAAGGCAGTTGTGGGCGCAGCGCCCCCATGCGCGCGTGAAAATCCGCCAGACCCTGCCATCCCCGGATGATTTCCCGGTGTTCGCAGACGGGAAACCCGAAATCCGAGAGCGCCGCCAGCAGTCCGGCGTGGGTGGCGGGCAGCTCCCAACCCGCGACCGCGCCGATGCCATAGGCGAAGAACCTGAGCGGACGCTGCCCGGCAACCTGGGGATCGAGCTGGCGGACGCTGCCCGCCGCGCCATTCCTGGGATTGAGGAGCGGCCTTTCGCCGCGCGCGGCGGCCTTTTCGTTGTAGCGGGCGAGATCGTCGCGCTGCATGTAGATTTCGCCGCGCACTTCCAATACTGACGGGACTTTATCGGAATCGCCCGGCAAGCGGAGCGGAATGTCGCGCACGGTACTGAGATTTTGCGTCACCTCTTCGCCGATTGCGCCATCGCCGCGCGTCGCGCCACAGCGAAAGACGCCGTCCTCGTAACGCAGGCTGACCGCCAACCCATCGAATTTCAGTTCGGCGATATATTCCACCGCGGGCGCGTCTTCGGCGAGTTCCAGTTCCCGGCGCACCCGCGCATCGAAATTCGCCGCGCCGGAAGCGCCGGTATCCGTTTCCGTCTGGATGGAGCGCATGGGCACACTGTGGACGACCTGCGCGAAGGCTTCCAGCGCCCGTCCGCCGACCCGTCGCGTCGGCGAGTCTGCGGCGCGCCATTCCGGGTGCGCGGTCTCCAGCGCCTGAAGCTCGCGGAACAAGGCGTCATAGCCGGCATCGGAAATCGTCGGCGCGTCGTCTTCATAGTAGGCGCGATCATGCGCCGCAATCGCCTCGCAAAGTTCCGCCATGCGCTGCCTTGCGGCGGTCGCGCTCATGGCGGCGCGAAAGGAAACAGGGGCATTTTCAACCTCGCTCATCTGCTGCGAAACGCCTAGCGGAACAACCTGCGCGCCAACGCGCCGCCGGGCGTTAGTCCCGCCGCTTCCATGCGTCTTTGGATTTCGATGACATAGCTCTGGCAAATCTGCGCGAGTTGCGCCTCGGAAAGCGGCTGGCGGCGATCGTCGATCAACACGCCGTCCAGCGTTTCGGCAAAGCGTTTGGCGGTGTCGATCATCTGCCGATAGACATATTGGCCATGCGGCGTAAGCGGAACGTCCAGCAAGAAGATGAGGCCATTGCTGCGCAGGTTCTTCAGATCGTCGGCGTCAAAAACCCGGCCTTCGGCGTTTTGCAATGAAAAGAGCGGCGCGCCCGTTTTTTCGTCGCGCCGCGCGTAGACGCCTTCTTCCAGCGTCATGCCCGACGCTTCCGCCAGCGCCCGGATTTTCGTGCCCGGAAAAGGCGATTCCCGGCTGATGAGATTCACGCCGATCTGCACGTCGGATTCATAACAGAACTGTTCCAATTGTTGCGCCTGATCCAGGGTCGCCTGGCGATCCGGCAAGGGATCGGCCACCACCATATGGGCCTTCGCCGCCTGACGCGCGACGCGGGTAAAAAGCGCGAATTCGCCCGCGCCCACAGGCCCGCTTTCGCGGTCGGTGAGTTGCAGCCCCAGGCGTAGATGCCGATAGGTCGCGCGGCTTTCCGGCGTCAGCAATTCCCACGCGCCCTGCGCTTCGTTTTGCCCTACCCAGCGCAACAGTTTCCGGCTGCGCGGCGACATGTCCTGGAAGAAGGCCAGTATTTCATCGGCATGAACCGGCGCCGCCAGATCCAGCGCCGCGATGGCGTCGATGCCGCTCCAAAGCAAATCGCGCGGCGGCTCATCGGACGCGGCGGAAATTTCAGGCGCCCTATCGCTGGCCTCGTCGTCCGGCGCGTTGTCTTCGATCTCGTCATCTTCGATCTCGTCGTCCGTGATGTCATCGTCCTGCGCGGCGAGGCCGTCTTCCGCCCGCGGCGCGGCAAAAGCGCCGGGAAGACGCGATTCCATGCGCTCCGGCGGCGCGTCGCCGGTCTTTGCCTCGACGGCGGCGCGTCGCGCGTCGCGGCGGAAGAGAACGTCGATTTCGGCCTCGGCCCCGGATCGGACGCGCGCCGACGGGAACATCCGTTCCGCCATTTTGCGATGCTGGATTTCCTGCCACTTGTTGTATGCCAGCACGCCGGCTACCAAGAGGCCGCACAGCGCGAAAACGCCTATCTGCAATTCAGTCATCAGGATTCCCCTCTCATCTTCAAGGCTGCTTCCATATCTACTTCCACCACGCGGGAAACGCCGGATTCCTGCATGGTGACGCCCACCAGCTGGCTTGCCATTTCCATGGCTATTTTGTTGTGGCTGATGAACAGAAACTGGGTTTGCCCGGACATTTTTTTCACCATCTGGCAAAAGCGTTCAGTATTGGAATCATCCAGCGGCGCGTCCACTTCGTCCAGCAGGCAGAACGGCGCCGGATTCAACAAAAACAGGGAGAATACCAAAGCTATCGCCGTCATCGCCTTTTCGCCGCCCGAAAGAAGGTGGATGGTAGCGTTTTTCTTGCCCGGCGGCTGCGCGAAAACCTGGACGCCCGCGTCGAGGATTTCCTCGCCGGTCATTACCAGCGCCGCCCGCCCGCCGCCGAAAAGCTCCGGAAACAGGCGGCCAAAGTGCGCGTTGACCGCGTCGAAGGTATTTTGCAGCAGATGGCGCGTTTCCCGATCGATGCGGCGGATGGCGGCTTCCAGCGTTTCCATCGCTTCCATGAGATCGGCGGCCTGCGCGTCCAGATGGTCTTTTCGCGCCCGCGCGGCTTCCAGTTCCTGCAAGGCGGCAAGATTGACCGCGCCCAGTTCGCCGATGGCATTTTGCAGGTTCTCGATGTCCTGGAGAAGCACCGCTGGCCGCGCCGGGCTATCCGCCAGCGCCAGCGCAAGCGCGGCTTCGTCCGCCCCGGCTTCCTGCAATTGCGCCGCCAGTTGCGCCGCGTTCAGGGCGGCGGCCTGTTCCTTCAAACGCAGATCGCCCGCGCGCCTGCGCAAGGGTTCCAGGGATTGCTCGATCCGCAGACGCTCTTCTTCCAGCGCGCGCAGAGCGGCGGCGGCTTCTTCCATGTCATTGCGCCGTGCCGCCAGTTCCGTTTCGCGCGCGCCGCTTTTTTCCAGCGCGTCCTCTAGGGCTTCGGCAGGCGTCTGGGGCGGCGCTTTTGCATCCTGCGCGCGACAGGCGCTCAAATCCGCCGCGATGCGCTGCAATTCGCGCGTCGCCAGGGCAAGTCCGGCGGCGATTTCCGTCAGTTTTCCCGCGCATTCGCGCTGCGAAAATTCGGCTTCGCGCGCCTCGCGCTCGACCGCCGCCGCCTGCTCACGCGCCGCGTTCAAAGCTTGTTCCGCCGCTTCCAGCCGGATATGCGCCGCGCCTTCCGCCGCGTGTCCGCTTTTTTCCCGCGTCTGCAAGGCGGCGATGTTTTTTTCCACGGCGGCAGCGCGCGCGCTTTCGTCCCGCGCTTCCTGCGCCAGTTCCGAGAGTTGCGCGTCTCGCCGCGCCACGTCTGCCTGATGCCGCTCCAGCGCCTGGACATATTTCAGATGCGCCACCTGCGCGGCATGGACGCGCTCCTGCCATTCGCCCCGCGCGCGGCGCAGCGCCTCCACCTTGTCGCGCCGGGCGCGACAGGCCGCCTCCAGGCGCGCCAGTTCCTCGCGCCCCGCTGCTATCGTCTGTTTCAGGCGCGCGGCTTCTTCGTTCAGTAACCCGATTTCCCGTTGCCGCTCCAGAAGACCATGCCCTGTCGCGTCGGGCGCGAACAAGAAGAGCGTCCGCCGTTCGACCACGTCGCCCGCTGGCGTCACCCGGCAAAATCCCGGCGGGAGTTCGCCTCGCGCCGCCAGCGCCGCTGGCAGATCTTCCGCCACGAGCGCCCGTCCCAGCCATGCCGCCAGCAAGGGATGCCACGCGGCGTCTTCCACCTCGATCCGCGTGAAAAGGCTCTCCGGGGCAATGTCGGCGGGCGGCGCGTCCGGGACGTTTGCGTCTTCCGGCAAACAGAGCGCCAGCTTGTCGCCGGGACGATCCTTTTCCCAGCAATCCTCGCTGCGTTCGATGGCTTCCCGCGTGGCCGGAATTGCCCTGAGGCGTTCGCGCAACACCGCTTCCACCGCCGTCTCCCATCCCGGACTGACCCGCAGGACGCGCCACAAGGGGGTGGATCCGGCAAGGCCGTAACGTTCCAGCCACTGCGGCAGGTCGCCCGCCTCTGTGACCTGCGTTTCCCGCAGAACTTGGAGGCGCGCTTCAAGGGCGGCGGCTTCCAGTGTTTCCGCTTCCAGACGCGCGGCAAGCGTTTGCCGCTCGGCTTCCTGTTGCGGCAGGGCTTCCTGTTCCGCTTTCAGGCGATCTTCCGCTTCCCCGGCCTCTGCGCGCATGACCGTCAGTTCCGCCTCCGCCAGCGCCGTATTTTCCGGCTCGGCCTGCGCCGCCGCTTCCTGTTGCAGTTGTTCCCGCCGCTGGAACAAATGGCGCAGACGGTGTTCGGCATGTGCCCGGTGCGTCAATTCCACCTGCAATTCCTGCTGTATCCGCGCGGTTTCCCGGCGTAGACGCTCCGCTTCGGCGCGCGCCGCTTCCTGTTCCGCCCTGGCCTGCCGCAAGTCCGCCTCGGCGCTTTCCTGCCGCGCGCTGGCCGCCGCCCGGCGCGCGTCCGCCTGCTCGCGCAAGGATTTCCAGCGTTCACCGTCATCGGCGCATTTTCCCGCCTGTTTTTGCCAGTGCGCTTCTTCGTTCGCCAACTGCGCCAGACGTTCCGCCAACTGCCGCTCGATTTCCTGGCGATGGCGAATTTCGGCTTCCAGCCTCGCCACTTCGGCGCGAATCGAATAGAGGGCGCCCTGCGCCTGATGCACGGCGTCGCTTGCCGCGAAATGCGCTTCCCGCGCCGTGAGGAGCGCCGTTTCCGTTCCGCGCAGGGCGGTGGTCGCCGCTTCCAGTTCCATGTCGGCGCGCGAGACTTCCCGCGTCAGCTTTTGTTGCGTGGCTTCTGCTTCCCTTTTGCGCGTCAGCCACAGGAATTGCTGCTTTTGCGTCAGTTCCGCGTTGAGCTGATGATACTGCCGCGCCACTTCCGCCTGCGCGTCCAGCTTTTCCATCTGCGCCGATAGTTCCAGGCGGATGTCCTCCACCCGCGAGAGATTTTCCCGCGTGTCTTCCAGGCGTCCTTCTGTCTCTTTGCGGCGTTCCTTGTAACGCGTCACGCCCGCGGCTTCTTCGAGAAAGACGCGCAAATCGTCGGGACGCGCCTCGATGACGCGCGAAATCATCCCCTGTCCAATGATGGCGTAGGCCCTGGGTCCCAGGCCGGTGCCCAGGAAGAGATCGGTAATGTCCTTGCGGCGCACCTTCAGGTTGTTGATGAAGTAATCCGACTGCCCGTTGCGCGTCAGCACCCTTTTTACCGAGAGTTCGGCATAGTGGCTCCACTGCCCCAGGGCGCGGCCTGAAGTGTTGTCGAAGACCAGTTCCACCGAGGCGCGCGCGACCGGCTTCCGGTCGTTCGTGCCGTTGAAGATCACGTCCTGCATGGATTCGCCGCGCAGTTCAGACGCCCTGGATTCTCCGAGCACCCAGCGCGCCGCGTCCATGATGTTCGACTTGCCGCAGCCGTTCGGCCCCACTACGCCCACCAGTTGCCCCGGAAAGGCCACGGTGACGGGATCGACAAAAGACTTGAATCCGGCAAGTTTGAGTTTGGTCAGGCGCATCAGGAATCAGGGTTTCCGCCGGGAGAAAGGACGGCGTCGCTTGGCGCGGATGGCGGCGTTCGGGATCATTCTTCTTCGGGCGAAGTTCCGGACGATCCGGCGAGAGCGGCTTCCGCCGCGTCGGCGTGCTGCGCCGAAAGCGCCTGTATTTCCTTCAGGTTTTCCTGCGCTTTTTCCATTTTCTGTTGGGCGTTTTTGGCTTCCTCGGCTTTCAGTTCGCCCACGGTGGCCGTCGTGGTCACCACCTCCACGCCGCAGGCGGAGAGCAACAGGACGCTGGAGCAGAGCGCCGTTTTCCATGATGCGATTTTCATTCTTTCCTCTCCAGGAACAATTCGTGCGCGCAGTATACCGCCTTGCCGGGCATACGAACGCCTCGACAACGAATGCTAAAATTTAACGTTTCATCAACCGTTCGCACAGTATCGAGGTAAATCATGGCCGGACACAGCAAATGGGCCAACATCCAGCACCGCAAGGGACGCCAGGACGAAAAGCGGGGCGCCGCCTTTTCGAGGATCGCCAAGGAAATCACCGTCGCCGCCAAAATAGGCGGCGGCGACATCGGGTTCAATCCCCGCCTGCGCATGGCGGTAGACAAGGCCAAGGGACAGAACATGCCCAAGGACAAGATCGAAAACGCCATCAAGAAAGGCACGGGCGAACTGGAAGGCGTGGAATACGTGGAAATCCGCTACGAAGGCTACGGCATCGGCGGCGCGGCGGTGATGGTGGATTGCCTGACCGACAACAGGACGCGCACCGTGGCCGACGTGCGTCACGCCTTCGCCAAACACGGCGGCAACATGGGCACGGACGGCTGCGTGGCCTTCCAGTTCAAGCACTGCGGGCAACTCATCTTCGCCCCCGGCGCGGACGAGGCCACACTGATGGAAGCGGCCATTGACGCGGGCGCGGAAGACGTGCTCTTCAACGACGACGGATCGGCGGAAGTCATCACAACGCCCGGCGATTTCATCCCGGTAAGGGACGCCCTGGAAACCGCCGGATTCAAGGCGGAATTTGGCGAAGTCACCATGAAGCCGGAATCCGAAAACGAACTCTCCGGCGACGACGCTCCCAGGATGCAAAAACTCCTGGACGCGCTGGAAAACATCGATGACGTGCAGGCGATTTACACAACGGCGGTCTTCGATACGTAGATTCCGCAAAAGGCGCCGAAAGCAAGAAATTAGCGACAGCCCTTCATGGCTGTCGGTCTAACGCCATTGGGAAGGGGTTTCTCTCCCCTTTCCAATGGCTACGGTCGAAACCCCGGCCGTAAGTAAGGGGTCTCAGCCTTCGCGCCGCTCGATCGGGCGGGGTTTCAAACCGGAGTTAGTTTTTGGACGAGAGATACAGCATCGGGTATGGCACGGCTATATGGCCTCACCTGGCTACTCACCGGCATCATTGCTCAATCGGATCAGAGAACATGTCCAGCAGGCTGGACACATTCGTGAGCATGTTGGCCACTGTTTTCGTCGCGCTGGCGCGTTCGACGCCTGACCATCCATTCAGGCCGATGCGGCTCAAGCCATCACCGGAAAAACCAACAGGACGACATGGATGGAGACGCGCCCGAATCGCGCCCGAATCGTACTCCATTGGGCGACATTGGACGACATTGGGCGATAATGTGGCTTCCACGCGCCGCGTTTCTTCATCATGACCGATCTTTTTTCCGCGCCTGCCGCCGATGCCAGTTTTCAGCCGTTGGCCGAGCGTTTGCGTCCGGCAACGCTGGATGACGTGGTCGGACAGTCGCATCTTTTGGGGGCGGGCAAGCCCTTGCGCATCGCCTTTGTGGCGAAAAAGCCGCATTCCATGATTTTCTGGGGGCCGCCGGGCGTGGGCAAGACGACGCTGGCGCGGTTAATGGCCGATGGGTTTGAATGCGAATTCATCGCGCTTTCCGCCGTTTTTTCCGGCGTCAAGGACATCCGCGAGGCCATGCAGCGGGCGGAAGCCAGCCAGCGGCAGGGACGGCGCACCCTGTTGTTCGTCGATGAAGTCCATCGCTTCAACAAGGCGCAACAAGACGCCTTCCTGCCCTATGTGGAATCCGGCGTCATCACCTTCATTGGCGCGACTACGGAAAATCCTTCCTTCGAGGTCAATTCCGCCCTCCTTTCGCGCGCGACGGTCTATGTGCTGAAGCCGCTGGAAGCGGACGATCTGGAACGGCTCTTTGAACGCGCCCAGGCCGCCGCATTTGCCGATCTCGCCTTTGACGAGGCCGCGCGCGACCGGCTGATCGGCCTGGCCGACGGCGACGCCCGCAAGCTCCTGAACCTCATCGAGCAATTGATCATCGCCGCCGAGGGCGAAGGCCGCCGCGCCATCGATGGCGCGTTCGTCGCCGGGACGCTGGCGCAGAACCTGCGGCGTTTCGATAAAGGCGGCGACGCCTTCTATGACCAGATTTCCGCCCTGCACAAATCCGTGCGCGGCTCACATCCCGATGCCGCGCTCTACTGGTTTTGCCGGATGCTGGACGGCGGCGCCGACCCGCGCTACCTGGCGCGCCGCATCCTGCGCATGGCCTGGGAAGACATCGGTCTCGCCGACCCCAGGGCCGCGCAGATCGCCCTCGCCGCGGCGGATACCTTCGAACGCCTGGGTTCGCCGGAAGGCGAACTGGCATTGGCGGAAGCGACGCTCTACATGGCCGTCGCGCCCAAATCCAACGCCGCCTACATGGCCTACGGCGCGGCCAGGGCGCAGGTCGCCCATGATGCCTCCCGTCCGGTGCCCGAACACCTGCGCAACGCGCCCACCAAACTGATGCGCGAACTGGGCTACGGCAAAAGCTACCGCTACGCCCATGACGAACCCGAAGCCTATGCCGCCGGTGAAACCTACCTGCCCGAAGGCATGAAGGAACCCGGCTGGTACCGCCCCGCCCCCCGAGGACTGGAAGCCCGAATCCGGGAAAAACTGGCGCACCTGCGCGAACTGGACGACAAGGCGCAAAAACACGAATGACGGGGCAGGGGGCAGGCATGGATGTACTTGGCGAAACGAGGCGGGCAGCGGCCTTGCTCTCATTGGCGACAGTCCTTCAGGGCTGTCGGTCTAACGTCATTGGAAAGGGGTTTCCCTCCCCTCCCCAATGGCTACAGTCGAAACCCCGGCCGTAAGTAAGGGGTCTCAACCTTCGCGCCTTTCTTACGGGCGGGGTTTCAAACCGGAGTTAGTTTTTAGATGAGCGATTCTTCTTCTTTTTCTGCCGGGCGTTACCTGAATCGCGAGCTGGGGCTGTTGGCCTTCAATCGCCGGGTGATGGCCGAGGCGCAGGATAGCGCCATGCCGCTTCTGGAGCGGTTGCGTTTTTTGTGCATCGTTTCCAGCAACATGGACGAATTTTTCGAGATTCGTGTCGCCGGGCTGAAAGAGCAGATTCGCGCGCGCGCCGCGCGGCTCACCACCGACGGCAGGACGCCACAGGAAGTCTTTCGCCTGGTGAGCCTGGAAGCGCACGCGCTGGTCGAGCGCCAGTATCAGATTTTCAATGACGAACTGCTGCCGCAATTGGCCGCCGAAGGCATACGCTTCATTCGCCGCGTCGTCTGGAATGAGGCGCAACGCGGCTGGATACGCGATTATTTCAACCGCGATGTCATGCCGGTGCTCACGCCTATCGGCCTTGATCCTTCGCATCCCTTTCCCCGCCTCCTGAACAAGAGCCTCAATTTTGCTGTGGAACTCGAAGGCAAGGACGCCTTTGGGCGGAGTTCCGGCATCGCCATCGTGCAGGCGCCCCGTCTCCTGCCGCGCGTGGTGCGCTTGCCGGCGGAACTGACGGACGCGCCTTGCGGTTTTGTGTTCCTTTCTTCCATTTTGCATGGATTTGTCGGCGAGCTGTTTTCCGGTATGCGTGTGCGCGGGTGTTACCAGTTTCGAGTCACGCGCAATTCCGATCTGTTCATCGATGAAGAAGAGCGCACCAACCTGCGCACCAAGCTCCAGGGCGAATTGCCGCATCGGCATTTTGGCGACGCGGTGCGCCTGGAAGTCGCCAACAACTGTTCGCAGCCCATCGCTGATTTTTTGCTTTCCCAGTTCGGCCTGCGCGAGGAAGACCTGTATCGCGTGGATGGCCCGGTCAACCTGGTGCGGTTGATGCAGGTGCCGGATAGCGTGGCGCGTCCCGATCTGTTGTTCGCGCCGCATGCGCCGATCCTGCCCGATCGCATGCGGCGCGCGCCGGAGGGCAATCTCTTCGGCCTCCTGCGGCAGAGGGATCTGCTCCTGCACCATCCCTACCAATCCTTCGCGCCGGTCATCGACCTGTTGCGCGCCGCCGCCGACGATCCGGCGGTGGCCGCCATCAAGATGACCATTTATCGCACCGGCGCGGATTCCGTGTTGATGGAGTCCTTGATCCGTGCCGCGGAGAACGGCAAGGAAGTCACCGTGGTGCTGGAACTGATGGCGCGTTTCGACGAGGAAGCCAACATCGGCTGGGCAACCCGGCTGGAAGCGGCGGGCGCGCATGTGGTCTATGGCGTGGTGGGCTACAAGGTTCATGCCAAGGCGCTTTTGATCGTGCGCCGTGAAGAAGGCGTGTTGCGGCATTACACGCATCTGGGCACCGGCAATTACCATCCGCGCACCGCGCGGCTCTACTGCGATTTCGGTCTGCTGACCGCCAACGCGGAAATTGGCCGGGATCTCTCCGAAGTCTTCAAGCAACTCACCGGACTGGGCAAGGCGCGCACTCTGCGCCACCTCTGGCAGGCGCCGTTCACCCTCCACGCCCATATTGTCGCTGCCATACAGGCCGAGACGCAATGGGCGCGCCAGGGCAAGAAAGCGCGCATCATTGCCAAGATGAACGCCCTCCTGGAGCCGCAGATCATCGAGGCGCTCTATGAAGCCTCTTGCGCGGGCGTGCGCGTCGATCTCATCGTGCGCGGCGTTTGCGGCCTCGAGCCTGGCGTGGCCGGCCTCTCCGAAAATATCCGCGTGCGTTCCGTAATTGGCCGTTTTCTCGAACATCACCGGGTGTTTTACTTTTTTGCCGATGGCGAGGAAAAGCTCTATCTTTCCAGCGCCGACTGGATGGAGCGCAACTTTTTCCGGCGGATCGAGCTGGCCTTTCCCCTGCTCGATTTGCAACTCAAGAAACGGGTGATGAACGAGGGACTGCGCGTCTATCTGGCCGACAACCAACAGGCGTGGGAAATGTCCGCCGATGGCCGCTACAACCGAAAAACCTCGCGCGGAAAATCCCGTTGCGCCCAGGCGGAACTGCTGACGACGGCAGGCGGCGTCAAAACCGTCGTCCGGGCATGATTCCCGGCCTTGCCAGACCTTACGAAAGGCTCGCTTGACCCCTTTTCATGGTTTTTTGCCCTCAAATGCCCAACCAAGGCAACGGGACAATGGGGATTGTGCCAACCACATGGGATGGAAAGATTTACTAACCTTTCCGAAAGTAAAGTCATCTTATAAAATATAAGAGCATTCTGGTTGTTGGAAGAGAGATTTGACGAGTAGCGGGAGTTTTTGAATCCGGCGTAATGCGGAAATGACGA
>JAIRMN010000184.1 GCA_031258715.1 Zoogloeaceae bacterium | reverse complement strand
CCAAGACCTACTTCGTCGGCAAGGATGACGCCGCGCGAAAGCGGGTTGCGGCAGGCGAACAGCGCGGCATCGACCTGATGCGGGTTGAGATCGACTTCTGCATCGACCAGCGTCGCGGCCAGCGATTCCACGGAGTCGCCCGCCGCGCGGCGGGTGAGCAGCCAGGCGACGTACTGGCTCTGGTGATGCGTCAGAAGCTTATGGCGCATCTATCCTCCTCGTCAGCTTGCAGCTTCAAGGGGTGCGATTCAAACGGATATGGCTTCATATTGGATTCCTGGCCCCCTGCCTCGTCATTGCGAGGCGCGCAGCGACGAAGCAATCCAGGCAGCGGTTCAGTTTCCTGGAACGTTGGAGCAATTTGCAAGGCCGTATGGATTGCCACGGGCCTGCGGCCCTGAGAATGACGAGGGTTGTTTCTTCGCTCCACGATCAGGTGGCCAATTTCCCAATAACTCGCCATCATCGCCTGATTGACGCTTTGGCGCACATGACCGCGCGCTTGCAGAATGACATCGGCAATACGGCTGATCAGCGCGCTCAGGAGCGTATTTTCGAGGAGTTCGGGGTTTTGCTTCTGACTCATCGGTACTCGCTGATGCTCGCTCATTTCGTCAAGGTTTCCAGCTTGCGCAACCATCCATCGAAGTGCGGGCAATCGGCGCGGATGGCGTCCAGGCCGATCTCACAGGCAATCAAGGAACCGTGCAGGGTTTTCTGATACCCCGGCATCACGGACAAAATTCGTTTTGATGGCGCGCCATGCGGGTTATCGTTGATGTCTTCCGGCGCGGAGTGTTGGCGAACATTGCGCAAAGGCAGCAACACCTCGTCGTCATCCGTCCATATCTGGAACGCATCCAGTTGCGTAAACAACAAGGCTTCGTATTCATGCACCAGCAGGTTGGGGATGAAATTGCGCTGGTTGATGTCTTGCGCCAACGCAGCCTCCACGAACTCGGCTCTTTGCCGCCCGCTGGCGGTGGCCGGGTATGTGGCCAGGTTCTTGCCGGGGAAATCCCTGGGCAAGGCATATAAGTCGAACATCGTGCTGACCTGCGCCGCCGCATCCTGCTTGCACAGGCGTTCGATTTGCGGCTTGATTTTCGCGTAACTGACCACGCCGCCTTTGTGTCCCGCGCTCGTACTGACGATGATGGGCGTGAGATACAAGCCTGTACGGGCGTAGTGCGGCTGCAAGAGTTCGCGCACGAAGGCTTCTTCCGTCTGGCCTTCCGCCAGCAGATAGACACGACTCATCGGGTCGGCCTCCCGCCCAGCAGGTTCTTTTTCCACAACTCACCCAGCGCGTAATCCGCCAGCCACTCGGAAAGCGCGGCGGAATCCGGGCGTTTGAACATGGATGCGCCGCCTTGTTTGTCTACGACGATAAGGTCTTCCGCCTCGAATTCATTGACCAGTTCCACTGACTGGGTGGAAACAATCAACTGGTGGCGTTGCGACACGGATTTCATCACGCCTGCCAACACGCTGATGGCGAAGGGGTGCAAGCCCAGTTCCGGCTCATCGATCAGCACGGCCTTGGGCATGATGTCTTCCGGTTGCAACAGCACCGTCGCCAGGCAGATGAAGCGCAGCGTGCCATCGGACAAGGCACTGGCGGTAAACGGCTCGTCCTCTCCAGCCTCCGTCCATTCAAGCTGGATTTTTTCCGGGTTGCCCACGGTGGGGCGCAAATGGAAATCGCCAAAGAACGGCGCAACCAAGCGAATGGCTTTGACGACGCGTTGATAGTGTTCCTCGTGCCGATGCTTCAGGCGCAACAGAAAAGCAGCGAGATTACGGGCATCGTCGCGCAGGTATTCGTTGTCGTTGATGTTGTGGACTTGCTTGACCAGGGCACTGACGCTGGTGTCATGGAAGTGATAGAGCCTCCAGCTATGCATGGCCGGAACGACATATTCCCAGATCGTTCCGTGATGTTTTTTTTCCTTATAAACCGTCTCGAAATGTCCCGTCGCTGGATGCCAATTTCCGCGCATATTCCACCACAAGGCTTCCTGTTGGAACATCATGCGATTGTTCTGCGTTGGCCGCAGGGTAAAACGATAGCCGTTATTGCCGAAATAAAGCTCGGCATGAAGTTCCTCCGTCTTCTTGCGGCCAAAATGCAGCATGGCGTCCGGCCCGCCGGCATTCCCAACGGTGGTTTGCAACTGACCGTCCAGTATCCGCTTGATGAGCCGAAAGAAGCCGATGAAGTTCGACTTGCCCGCGCCATTCGCGCCAATCAGCACATTGAGCCGCCCCAGCGCCAACTCGCACTCGGCAATGGATTTGTAGCCTTTCAGCACAAGCCTGGAAATCTGGTCGGAATCGTTAACGGGTTTGCTCATGTCAATTCGCCCAGGCGAAGTTGAAGTTCATCGTGTCCATTGTCGCATTCAACTTGGCTTTCCAACAAATAAGCGCCCATCGACAACAAAGTCAGCCGAAATCCTCCCGGTGACGATGCACCTGTTTGCGCGGCTGCCCGGACGATGCGATTCCTCATGCGCGAGGCTGGAGATATTCATTTCGGGCATCTTCATCCAGGCCATCACCTTTTCCCCAACACCCCCCGCAAGAACCGTCCCGTGTGGCTTTCCTTCGTTTTTGCGATTTCTTCCGGCGTTCCGGTGGCGATGATTCTGCCGCCGCCGTCGCCGCCTTCCGGTCCCAGGTCAATCACCCAGTCGGCGGTCTTGATGACATCGAGGTTGTGTTCGATCACCACCACGGTGTTGCCGTGTTCGGTGAGGCGGTGGAGTACCGAGAGCAGCATTTCGATGTCGGCGAAGTGCAATCCTGTCGTCGGTTCGTCGAGGATGTAGAGGGTGCGTCCGGTGTCGCGGCGGGAGAGTTCGAGGGCGAGTTTTACCCGTTGCGCCTCGCCGCCGGAGAGCGTCGTCGCGCTCTGTCCCAGGGTGATGTAGGCCAGCCCCACGTCCACCAGGGTTTGCAGCTTGCGGGCGACGTTGGGCACCGGGTCGAAGAAGGCGCGGGCTTCTTCCACCGTCATGGCGAGAATCTGGTGGATGTTCCTGCCCTTGTACTGGATTTCCAGGGTTTCGCGGTTATAACGCTTGCCGTGGCAGACGTCGCAGGGGACGTAGATGTCGGGCAAGAAGTGCATTTCCACCTTGAGGACGCCATCGCCCTGGCAGGCTTCGCAGCGTCCGCCCTTCACGTTGAAGGAAAAGCGCCCCGGCGCGTAGCCTCTGGCGCGGGCTTCCGGCACTTGGGCAAAGAGTTCGCGGATGGGGGTCAGAAGCCCCGTGTAGGTAGCGGGGTTGGAGCGCGGCGTGCGGCCAATCGGCGATTGATCGACGTCGATCACCTTGTCGAAATGGGTGAGTCCCCGGATTTCGTCGTGCGGCGCAGGTTCCCGGCTCGCGCCGTGGATGGCGCGCGCGGCGGCGGCGTAGAGCGTGTCGTTGATGAGTGTCGATTTGCCGGAACCGGAAACGCCGGTCACGCAGGTCAATACGCCAATGGGAAGCTCCAGGGTCACGTCCTTCAGGTTGTTGCCGCGCGCGCCCAGGATTTTGAGGTTTCGTCCCTTCGCTTTGCGGCGTCTTTCGGGAATGGCGATTTGGCGTCGACCGGAAAGATAGGCGCCGGTGAGCGAATCCGGATGGGCAGCGATGTCCTCCGGCCTGCCTTCCGCGACGATTTCCCCGCCGTGCGCGCCCGCGCCGGGGCCGATGTCGGCCACGTAATCGGCGGCGCGGATGGCGTCCTCGTCGTGCTCGACCACGATCACCGTGTTGCCCATGTCCCTCAGTTTCGCAAGCGTCTCCAGGAGCCTCGCGTTATCACGCTGGTGCAGCCCAATGGAAGGCTCGTCCAGTACGTACATGACGCCGGTCAGGCCGGAACCGATCTGGCTCGCCAGCCGGATGCGCTGCGCCTCGCCGCCGGAGAGGGTCTCCGCCGAGCGTTCGAGACAGAGATAATCCAGCCCCACGTTGATGAGGAATTGCAGGCGGGCGACGATTTCCTTCAAGATTTTTTCCGCCACCCGCGCCTTGTGGCCGGAAAGTTCGAGACGCGCGAAAAAGTCCCGCGCGAGACCAAGCGGCAGGCGATTGATCTCGTGCAGGGTCTTCGCCTTCTCGCCCTCGCCCACCCGCACGTGACGCGCCTCTCTCTTCAACCGACTGCCGCCGCATTCCGGGCAGGGTTGGTTGCTGATGTATTTGGCGAGTTCAGCGCGCATGAATTCGGAATCGGTTTCCCGGTAACGCCGCTCCAGGTTACGGACGACGCCCTCGAACGGATGTTTGCGGATGAATTGGGTGCCGCGCTCGCTCACGTAGGCAAAGGCGATGCGCTCGCGCCCGGAGCCGTAGAGCACCATCTCCCGGATTTCCGGCGGCAGTTCTTGAAACGGCGTATCGACGGAAAAAGCGTAATGCGAAGAAAGCGCGGCGAGAAGATGAAAATAAAAAGGCGTCTTTTTGTCCCAGCCTCGGATGGCACCCGCCGCGAGCGAGAGATGCGGCGCGGTGACGATGCGTTGCGGATCGAAGAACTGGATGACGCCAAGGCCGTCGCAGCGCGGACAAGCGCCCGCGGGATTATTGAAGGAAAATAGGCGCGGTTCCATTTCCCGCAGGGCATAGTTGCAACTGGGGCAGGCGAAGCGGGCGGAAAAGAGGTGTTCGACGCCGGAATCCATTTCCAGCGCAATGGCGCGGCCTTCCGCGTGGCGCAGGGCGGTCTCGAAGGATTCCGCCAGCCGCGTCCGCATGTCCTCGCGCACTCTCAGGCGGTCGATCACCACATCCACGCTGTGTTTGTGCGTCTTGGCGAGTTTGGGGAGCGCGTCGATCTCGTGAATCGCGCCATCGACGCGCAGCCGCGCAAACCCCTGGGCGCGCAGTTCGGCGAACAGATCCTGCTGCTCGCCCTTGCGGTTGGAGACGACCGGCGCGAGGATCATGAGCCGGGTTCCCTCCGGCAGGGCCAGCGCGTGATCGACCATCTGGGAGACCGTCTGCGCCGCCAGCGGCAGGCCGTGTTCAGGACAATAGGGCGTTCCGGTGCGGGCGAACAGGAGGCGCAGGTAATCGTGGATTTCGGTCACGGTGCCGACGGTGGAGCGCGGATTGTGGCTCGTCGCCTTCTGTTCGATGGAAATGGCGGGCGAAAGCCCTTCGATCAGGTCGACATCCGGCTTTTCCATCAATTGCAAAAACTGCCGCGCATAGGCGGAAAGCGATTCCACATAACGCCGTTGCCCCTCGGCATAGAGGGTGTCGAAGGCAAGCGAGGACTTGCCGGAACCGGAAAGACCGGTAATGACAATCAACCGGTCGCGCGGTAAATCGAGGCTGATGTCCTTGAGATTATGCGTACGCGCGCCGCGAATGCGGATGAAGTCCATGAGGGGCGGGAATGAACGATGAACGGGTTTGCCGGGAGATGCCAGAGTAAATCATCTTCACGGGCGACGCAAACGACAGGGGAGAGGCGGGCGCGATTCAAACGGATGTGGCGGCAATATATCCTTTTGTCATTATCAGGGTTGAAGACCGCGGCAATCCCGTCCGCCTTTATCCGGCAGCTTTGGCGTTTCCGATGGCGCATCCGTCGGCCCTTGCGGGCTGCAAAGCCTTGTTGTTTCGCTCCGGAGAATGACGAGGCGGGGCGCTCTGTCTCCTGATAACGCAAGTTTCTTGCTTTATACTCCGTCCTTTTCCCGCCTGCTTCGCCTGTTTTCCGGACATGATGCGTTTCTTCCGTTTGCTTAGGATTTTCTTCATCGCCGCCCGTTACGGGCTGGACGACATGGTGTTGAATATGGCGGCGGCGCATGGGTTGGCGCGTTGGGGGCGGCGGGTGTTGTTCTGGCGGGATTTGACGCGCCCAAGGGCAGAGCGGCTGCGGCTGGCGCTGGAGCGCCTGGGGCCGATTTTCGTCAAGTTCGGGCAGGTGCTCTCCACGCGCCGCGATTTGCTGCCGCCGGACATCGCCGACGAGCTGGCGCGCTTGCAGGATCAGGTGCCGCCCTTCGCGCCGGAAGTCGCTCTGCTGGAAATCGAACGCGCCTATGGCCGGCCTGCGCAGACCGTCTTTGGCGCTTTCGATTCGACATGCGTCGCCTCGGCTTCCATCGCGCAGGTGCATTTTGCAACCCTGCCGGACGGACGCGAAGTGGCGGTGAAGATTCTGCGCCCGGATATGCGCAGCGTCATCGAACACGATCTGGCGCTGATGGATATGGCCGCCTGGCTGCTGGAAAAAATCTGGGCGGATGGCCGGCGCCTCAAGGCGCGCGCAATCGTGGCGGAATTCGCCAAGTATCTGCGCGACGAACTGGATTTGATGCGCGAAGCCGCCAATTGCGCGCAACTGCGCCGCAACTTTCTCGATTCCGATCTGCTCATCGTGCCGGAAGTTTTCTGGGATTGGTGCACCCCGACCGTGATGGTGATGCAGCGGATGCAGGGCACGCCCATTTCCCGCACGGACGCCCTCGTCGCGCGCGGCGTGGATTTGAAACGGCTTTCCATGGCGGGTGTGGAGATTTTTTTCACCCAGGTGTTCCGGGATGGCTTCTTTCACGCCGACATGCATCCCGGCAATATCTTCGTGCAGGACGATGGCCGCTACATCGCGCTGGATTTCGGCATCGTCGGCACGCTTACGGATACCGACAAGAACTATTTGGCGCAGAATTTCCTCGCCTTCTTCCGGCGCGATTACCGGCGCGTGGCCGAGACGCACGTGGAATCCGGCTGGGCGCCCCAGGATACGCGCATCGACGAATTCGAGACGGCGATTCGCGCCGTCTGCGAACCCATTTTCGATCGTCCCCTGAAGGACATCTCCTTCGGCAAGGTGTTGCTGCGCCTTTTCCAGACCAGCCGCCGCTTCAACGTGGAAATCCAGCCGCAGCTCATCATGCTGCAAAAAACCCTGCTGAACATCGAGGGACTGGGACGGCAACTCGATCCGGAACTGGATCTGTGGAAGACCGCCAAGCCCTTTCTTGAACGCTGGATGCAGGAACAGGTGGGCTGGCGCGGCTTCATCCGCGGCTTCAAGCGGGAAGCGCCGCAATGGGCGCAATCGCTGCCGCAACTACCGCGCCTTCTGGAACACGCCCTGCGCTCGGAAAGCGGCACCACGCCGGACAAAGCCCTACAAAAAGAAATGCGCCGCGTCAGCGCCGCCCTGCGCGAACAAAACTGCTGGCTGGCGCTCCTGGCGGTACTGCTGGCGCTCTTGCTGTTCCGGATATGGTAACACCCGCCGCCCACGCCAAAGCCGACACTTCCCCCGGCATTTCGTCGTGGATTCACGATCTCAGGAATCTGCGCCAGGCCGTGGAAAACAAACGCGCCTTCGCGCGCCGGGAACACGCGCCGAAAACCGCGCTTCCCGCAAGCCCGGAAATCGAGGCGGAAGTACTGGAAGCCGAAGGCTGGGAAGCTCATGTCCGGGAAAACGTCAATGGCGAAATCGATCTGGATATGGGCGTACTGGCGGCGGGCGAACGCCTACCGCTCGCCGCCCTGCTTGCCGACCTCCTGCATCGCGAGACGCGCTGGCTGGACGCCCTGTCGCTCTCCGGCATCCCCGATGACGAAGCTGTTCCGCTCTTCGGCGCGAACAGCCGCTGTGTACGTGTGCGCGCCGAACGGATCAAGCCGCTGGTTCGCCTCTTGATCGACCTCTTCGACGGACATCGCTACGGGCCGCTGCGCCTTTCTCGCTTCGACGCCGAACGCCTCGATTTTCTGCGCGATACGAGCCACTGGCAGTTTCATGGGCCGGAATCCGTGCGACAACTGGGCGAACGACTGCGGAACGCCCAGGGCGTACAGGCAGTCGAACCGCCCAAAGGTCTCTGCCTCGAACTGCGCGATTACCAGCGCCGGGGATTGGCTTGGCTGCAATATCTGCGCGAACACGGGCTTTCCGGCATCCTTGCCGACGACATGGGTCTGGGCAAGACCGCGCAGACGCTGGCGCACCTGCTCTGCGAAAAGGAAGCCGGACGCCTAACGCGCCCCGCGCTGGTGGTTTTGCCCACCTCGCTCATTTTCAACTGGAAAAACGAGGCCGCCCGCTACGCGCCTGATCTGCGCGTCCTGAGCCTGCACGGTCAAGGCCGACACAACCGCTTTGCCCGGATTCCGGAGCATGACGTCATCCTTACCACTTACCCGCTCCTCTGGCGCGACGGCGAAGCGTTGCGCGCCCACCATTATTACATGCTGATCCTGGACGAGGCGCAGATGGTGAAGAACGCGCGCAGCAAGAGCGCGAAAGAAATCCGCCGCGTCAGCGCCGCCCACCGCCTCTGTCTCACGGGCACGCCGCTGGAAAACCATCTGGGCGAACTGTGGACGCAGTTCGACTTTCTCCTGCCGGGATTTTTGGGCGATCTGAAACGCTTCACCCGCGTCTGGCGCAATCCCATCGAAAAACATGGCGACGCGCTGCGCCGCGACCTGCTGGCGCGACGCATCCGTCCCTTCATCCTGCGCCGGAAAAAGGACGAAGTGGCGACCGAATTGCCGCCCAAGACCACCATCGTTCGCAGCGTGGAACTCGCCGGCGGCCAGCGCGACTTGTACGCCACGGTGCGCGCCGCGATGGACGAACGGGTGCGCGCCCGAATCGCCCAATATGGATTGATGCAAAGCCAGATGGTCATTCTCGACGCGCTCCTGAAATTGCGGCAGGTCTGCTGCGATCCGCGCCTGGTCAAATCCGCCGCCGCGCGCAAGATACGCGAAAGCGCCAAGCTCGGCCTGCTCATGGACATGCTGCCGGAAATGGTGGCGGAAGGACGGCGCGTCCTGCTGTTTTCGCAATTTACCGCCATGCTCGACCTCATCCAGATCGAACTGGATAACGCCCGTCTGCACTACCTGCGGCTCACCGGCGAAACGCGGGATCGGGAAACGCCCATCACGGCCTTTCAGTCAGGCGACGCGCCAATATTTCTCATCAGCCTGAAAGCAGGCGGCGTGGGACTGAACCTGACGGCGGCGGATACCATCATCCACTACGACCCCTGGTGGAATCCCGCTGTGGAAAACCAAGCCGCCGACCGCGCCTACCGCCTGGGACAGGATAAACCCGTGTTCGTCTACAAACTGATCATCGCCGGCAGCATCGAAGAAAAAATCCTCTCCCTGCAAGAAAAAAAAGCCAGCCTCGCTGCCAGCATCCTCTCCGAAAGACAGGCCAACACCCCAAAATTCAGCCCCGAAGACATCGCCGCCCTGCTGACGCCGCTGTGAGGGCAGAGGACAGAAAAGTCAAATACCACCGGCAAAGCCGGTGGCTTTGCTGGTGAGCGCCTCAAAGGCGCCCATGAAACCGTGAGCCGCCCCTGGCGGCCTACCCTACTTCCAATTTCATCTGCT
>JAIRMN010000164.1 GCA_031258715.1 Zoogloeaceae bacterium | reverse complement strand
TGCTGTGCTGTGCTGTGCTGTGCTGTGCTGTGCTGTGCTGTGCTGTGCTGTGCTGTGCTGTGCGATATTATACCATGGTCATTGCAAATGTCAAGGGTTTTTCCGGTATTTTCTGGGTTTTTTTCGTAAATGTATTCCGGAAAGCATTGCCCTTTGGAAATCATTTCCAGATCGGACAGTGTATCCGTCATGAGGGCGCTGAATTCCTTGGTCGCGCCGCGTCCGGTCACGCTGATGACGCGATTTTTCGCCGCGCTGTTGGGGAAAATGCGGGGCATCTGCAAAACCCTTTCGTTCCATTGGCGATGGGAATACATCCATTGTTTAGAGAATGGCCGATACAGCGAATGAACAAGAGATGCGGGTTCAAACTCGCTGCTTTTGTTTCTGGACAGGTCGGCCTTTAGATTAACAGACCAACTGATCAAAGCGGGATTTGGAGTAACAAAATCATCAATCTTTATAGATTTCCCATGAACACGGTAACGTAGTCGTTCTTCATTGTAGACATCAATACATCTTTTCATGTTTTCGGAGAGTTTGCTTTTGCTGGAGTTATACGCCCAGGCGTCGCGGCTTGTCACTATCCCCAGAGAATATATATTGAAGATGGTAGTTGCGATGTTTTTTCCTTTGTGTCCCAATGGGATGAATGCGTCAAAGTCGCTGTCGCGCTGCCGCAACCAGTCGTGATGCGCGTCCGGTTCGATGCGCGTCCAGCCATCGGCGGCGGAAATGCCCGCGATGCTCCTGAATTCATCGATGCGCGCCAGTTTTTCCTCGCGGGTGAGGTAGTCGCCGATGTCGTGGAACAGGATTTTCCCCTGTTCCCTTGCCTTTGGATTCTTAACCAGCAGATAGACGGCAACAGGGGTTCGTGTGCCTTGTCCAAAGACGTTATCTTTTTCTTTGCGGCGTTGTTCTCCCGATGTACGCGCATTCCCTCGCAGATGAAACACATGGATGCCGGAAAACTCTTCCGCCAGGCATTTGCGCAGGCCGTCGGCGGAATTGGAATCTAGCCAGCCCGCGTTGGAAACGAGACCGATCACGCCGCGATCGCGGATGCGGTCGGATGCCCAGCGGATGGCGCGGATGTAGCTGTCGTATGACTTGGCGCGTAAAACTGCTTGGGATGATCGAACATAAGTTTCTTGAATCCGCGCGTCCAGTGATGGATAGTCCAAATTCTGATTGTTGTCGTTTGCGCTGCCCTGTCCCGCCGAATACGGCGGATTGCCCATGATGACGCGAATATCCAGGCTGCGCTGGCGTTTCAGGCGTTTGCTGTTGTCCGCCCTGCCTTGCGTATCCAGGTCGTCGTTCCGGCCCGTGGGAAGGTTGAAAGTGTCCGTCAGGCAGATTCCGGTAAAGGCTTGGTATTCCCCGCCGACGATGCTGTGATAGACGGCCTCGATGTTGATGGCGGCGATGTAATACGCGAGTAGGACGATTTCATTGGCGTGGATTTCGTTCCGGTACTTGTCGGGCAATTCTTCCGGCGGAATCAGCCCGCTTTGCATCAGGCGCGTGATGAAGGTGCCGGTGCCGGTGAAAGGGTCGAGAATGTGCACGTTCCGGCTCGCCAGTGTCTGCCCGAATTCGCCGCGTAAAATGTCATCGATGGAATGAAGGATGAAATCGACCACCTCGACCGGCGTGTAAACGATGCCTAAGCGTTCCGCCATTTTCGGGAAGGCGTTCCTGAAAAACTTGTCATAGAGTTCGACCACCAGCTTTTGTTTGCCCGCCACGGTTTTTGTATCCGCCGCGCGGCGATGCACGCTTTCGTACATGCGCGTGAGGGTGTCGGCTTCCTTTTCCAGATGATGGCGTTCCAGCGCCGCGAGCACCCCCTGCATCGCCCTGGAGACAGGATTGTTCCGCGCGAAACTGTAGCCCTCGAACAGGGCCTCGAAGACCGGGCGCGTGATGAGATGCTGCGCCAGCATTTCTACCGCTTCCCCGCGCGTGACGCTTTCGTTGATGTCCGCGCGCAGTCCGGCGAGGAAGGCATCGAAGGCCGCCCGCTCCGCCTCGTTGCGCGACTCGTCCAGGATGGCCGTCAGGCGCGTGATATGCGTGCCGGCAATCCGGGCGATGTCGCCAGCCCATTGATCCCAATACAGGCGATTGCCGCATTTTTGTACGACCTTTGCCAGGATCGCCCGCTCGATCTCGCCAAAGGTGAAATCGATGGCGTGTTGTTCCGGCTTTGGCGCGTCACCCAACACATTCCTCCGGCGCGCCTCGTCCCGTTTTTTCTTGCGCTTGTCGTCGCCGGAACCGGATTTCGTTTTCTTTCGGAGTTCATCCGTGATGGCAATGACCTCCATCCGGTCTTTGTCCTGGCCGTCGAAACGCATCCGGTTGATCATCGCCTCGAAACGGTCGTCATGCGAGCGCAGCGCCTGCAAGACCTCCCAGACCACGCGGTAGGTCTTGTTGTCGTCCAACGCCTCTTCCGGGGAGACGCCGGACGGAATCACCACGGGCAGAATGACGTAACCCAGTTTCTTGTTGCCGCCGGGCGGTTTGCGCATCACGCGGCCCACCGATTGCACGACATCCACCTGGGAATTCCTCGGGGTGAGGAACAACACGGCATCCAGCGCCGGAACGTCCACGCCTTCGGAAAGGCAGCGGACATTGGAAAGGATGCGGCAGGTATTTTCCGGCGGCTCGGATTTCAGCCAAGCAAGCGCTTCGTTCTTCTCCGTCGCGCCCATGTTGCCATCGACATGGTGCGCTTCGCAAGCCAGGCGGCTGATGGCTTCCGGATTTTCCGGGTTTTCGGCAAGCAGTTCGTCGCGGTACGCTTCCACGACCGCCTGAAACTGGGCGGCGATATGTTTTGAGCTGATTTTGTGCGTCTTCGCGCCTTTTTGCAGTTCAATCACCTGCGCGAAGGTGACGGCGCGGCGCATGGGTTCGGGATCGAGCGCTAGATCGTCCTGGGAATCCATTTTGGAAAGCGCCCGCCAGCAGCCGACGATCTTGGCCGCGTCATTGACGTTGAGGCTGTTCGTCGATTCCGCCAGCAATTTTTGCAGGCTGCGGCTGATGTGATCCTCGCTGACCGTGAGCACGATCACCTTGTAATCGCAGAGAATCTTCCTGCGCACGGCTTCGGAAAAAGTGAGCGTGTGCAGGGTCTTGCCATACATCGCTTCATCATCCATCGAATACAGAACGATGCTTTCATCATCGCCCGCCTTCTTCTTTGCCTTCCCTCCATATATACGCGGCGTGGCGGTCATGTAGACGCGCTTCTTGCCCCGGATAGTTTCGTTGTCGTGAACCTTGACGAAGGCGGATTCGTCCTGGCCGTCAAAGGTCGCGCCCGTGGTGCGGTGCGCTTCGTCACAGACGATCAGATCGAACTCCGGCAGGCCGTGATCCCGCTGCGCCTGATGGATCACGTCGATGGAATGATAGGTGGAGAAGATTACATGCAGGTGTTCGTTATCATGGCGTGACGCAAAAGCGCGGGACAGGATTCTGGGGCTGGTCGTCGCCGGGTATTGCAGTTCATGCGCGAGCAACTCGAAATCGTCTTCGCTTCCCCCGCGTTTTTTCCCCACTTCACTATCGGAACAGACGGCATAGCTGTGCAGGGGAATTTCCGCTTCCTGCGTCCATTCCGTCAGCGTTTGCGACAGGAGATTCAGGGAAGGGACGAGAAACAGAACCTTGCCGCCCGCGCCTGCCGATCTTTCCGCCAATCGCAAGGTGGTGAAGGTCTTCCCCGTACCACAGGCCATGATGAGCTTGCCCCGGTCGGCGGATTGCAAGCCGCGCAGCACATCTTTGATCGCGCTTTCCTGATAGGGGCGCGGCGTTTTGGTTGTCCTGAGTTGAACCACTTCGTTCGATGGAATGGTGCTTGCCCAGTCGACCCGGCTGGCTTCCATGTCAAAGCTGGAAATCAGGGTAACGGGTGGAGACTGTTCCCTGACTGCCTCACGCAGATGATACGTCGCCTTGGTTGCCGTCAGGAAAATCAGGCGACGCGCGAAATGCTTTTTGCCGGAGAGCGCGAGGAAAGTTGCGAAATCCTCCATCGTCAAGCGCGCGTCTTCGGCATAGAACTTGGCCTGGATGGCGTGCAGTTCCCCATCCGCCGTTTCCGCAACCAGATCGATACCATGATCCGCCCCTGGGTCGGCATGGCCGCTCCGCATCCATTCCCGCCGCCAGTCCTCCCAGAGCCAGACCTTGCCGCCATAGAGATCGGCGTAATACGGCTCATGGGTCAGATAGACCTTGACCAGCCGCTCGAAATAGCCGCCCTTCTCCCGTTCGCTTTGGGCGGCGTCTCGCAGGACAACAAGCAGGTTGGCAAACGCGCTCATTTTTGGCGCCCTTCTGTCCTCCGCTACGCGGCGTTTCCGGCGGCGTTGCGTTTCTTGACGGTGCTGACGAACAGGGTGCGCAGGTTGCGGATTTCGTCGGTGGAGAGTTTGCGTCCATTCAGGCTGGTCGAGACCATCGCCACCAATCGGCGGTCATATTCCGGCGGGACGAAGTTCTGGAAGGAAAAATGCTGTCCCAGTTGCGCCATTTGATCCGGGTCGACATATTCGAGAATCTCATGAATCGAGAGTTCCGCCGCTTCGATGAATTCCTCCTCATCCGCTTCCGATTCCGGCAGGCCGTTGTTTTGCGGCGCGGGGATGAAGGCGTTATTGAGTTCCAGGTGGCTGGCGAACCAGCGATCTTCCAGCGAGGTGACGGAATCCGCTTCCATTTGCAGGAAGTCGCTGACATTGCGGGTAATGTCGCCCGCGCCCAGCAAATGCACCCTGACGCCGAAGGATTGCGCCACCTGAACGGCGACGCGCAGGTCTTCGTCGCCGGTCATCAACACCGCGTCGGCGATGGCGCGGTTGCGCGCCAGATCGATGATGTCGGTGACGATCAGGGAATCCACGCCCTTTTGCCGTCCCATGCTGTTCAAGACGCCAATCCGCAATTTCACGCCCGGCAGCATGGCGAGCGCCATCTGTTCCATTGAGAGCCGGGGGCCAGGCGTCGCGTCGTACCAGTAAGCGCGCAACAAGGGGAGGTTATTCACCACTGGCCGCGTCCGCGAACACAAATCCGCGACCATCGCCGCCGGGGAAGACTTCAGCGTCACCTGCCGCCGCGACACGTTCTGTCTGAAAGCGGCCTGCGCGCCTGCGGCGAAGAAATAGCCCGCATCCACGAAAATAGCGTACCTGTCCATGATGGTTATCCTTTCTTTTGACAAAAATAAGACCCCTTTCGGGGTTTTTCCCTAACGCCACGCGCCTTGCTGTAAAAAACGCTAACGCCATTCTATACGCCCAACGCGTTCCAGGCAAATCCGCTGGGGAATGTTATGATACGGCACCTTTGTCGCCGAACCCGGAAAAGCGTGACGCGCCGCCTGACGCCGCCTTCTTCCTTCCCATGCCCGACCGGAAAAAACGACGCGCGCGCAAGATGAGCCTCGAAAATGCCGACGAAAACGACAACGCCCTTCCGGGAATCCTCCAGAACCCTGCCGGATGAACGTTCCTGCACCCTTTTGAAGACCCTGATCGAGCATTACATCGCCGAGGGCGCGCCCGTGGGATCGCGTGCGCTTTCCCGGTTTTCCGGCTTGGAGCTTTCCCCCGCCACCATTCGCAACGTCATGGCCGATCTGGAGGAAGCGGGGCTTGTGGCAAGTCCGCACACGTCCTCGGGAAGGGTGCCGACGACCCAGGGGTTCCGGCTGTTCGTCGATTTCCTCCTCACCGTGCGTCCGCTGGAAGAGGAAGAAATCGCGGAGATTGGCGATTCCCTGCGTCCCTGCCCGCCGCAGCAATTGACTTCCAACGCCTCCCGGCTCTTGTCGCAACTGACCCACTTCGCGGGCGTCGTCACCACGCCCCGGCGCGGCGCGTCCAAAATCCGCCAGATCGAATTCCTGTCGCTCTCTTCCACCCACATCCTGCTCATCCTGATTACCCAGGAAGGCGATGTGCAAAACCGCATCCTCTTTACCGGACACCCCTACACCACCGCCGACCTTGCCGAATCCGCCCGTTACCTGAACCAGCACTTCTCCGGGCTGGATCTGGAACAAATCCGCAACCGGGTGCGCACGGAACTGCACGCGCTGCACGGCGACCTGCAAGCCCTGATGACCGCCGCCCTGGAAGCGGGCAGCGCGGCGCTGGACAATGAGGAAGCCTACGTCATTTCCGGCGAGAAAAATCTGCTCGACGCCGAAGACCTTGCCGCCAATACCCGGCGTCTCCGGGAACTCTTCGATCTCTTCGAGCAACGTTCCAGCCTGATGCGCCTGCTCGAGCATTCCTGCCGCGCCGAAGGCGTGCAGATTTTCATCGGCGGAGAATCGGATGTCATGCCGGAACTGGCCTCGCTCGATGGATGCAGCGTCATCACCGCACCCTATGAAGTCGATGGCCGCGTCGTCGGCTCGCTGGGCGTCATCGGCCCGATGCGCATGACCTACGAGCGGGTCATTCCCATTGTCGACATCACCGCCCGTCTGCTTTCCGGCGCGTTGAGCGCGCAGCGTCCCGCCCGCTGATTCAAAGATGAAGACCGGCGTCCTGCTCGTCAACCTGGGAAGCCCGGACGCGCCCACGCCCGCCGCCGTGCGCCGTTATCTCCGCGAATTCCTCTCGGATCCGCGCGTGGTGGAAATGCCGCGCTGTCTCTGGCTGCCGCTGTTGCACGCCTTGGTACTTCCCCTGCGCGCCCGCCGTTCCGCCGCCAAGTACGCGCTGATATGGGGAAATGACGCGCCCTTGCGCGAACACACGCAGGATCAGGCGCGACTTCTGCAAGCGGAACTCGACGCCCGCCACATCAACGCGCGGGTTTTTGCCGCCATGCGCTACGGAAAACCCGCCATCGGCAAAACGCTCGACGCCATGCAGGCCGCCGGCGTGACGCGGGTCATGCTTTTGCCGCTCTACCCCCAATACGCGGCCAGCACCACCGCTTCGACATTGGATGCCGTTTGCGCCTGGCTCGTCCGCTGCCGCAACCAGCCGGAAATTCACAGCGTCCGCAGTTTTTGCGCGCATCCCGGCTATATCGCGGCGCTGGAAGCGAACGTGCGCCAGCACTGGCAAACCCACGGCGCGCCAAATGACAAGACCCGGCTCGTCCTGAGCTTTCACGGCCTGCCGGAAAAAAGCCGCGCCCTGGGCGATCCCTATCATGACGAATGTCAAAAGACCGGGTATTTGCTCGCCCGGTCACTACAACTGGAAAGCGGGCAATACCGCGTTTGTTTTCAATCCCGCTTTGGCCGCGCCGCCTGGCTGCAACCCTATACCCTCCCTACCCTGCAACAGCTCGCCCAATCCGGCATCCGGCGCGTCGACCTCATCTGCCCCGGCTTCGTGGCAGACTGCCTGGAGACGCTGGAAGAAATCGCCCTGACTGCCAAATCCGGCTTTCTGACTGCGGGCGGCGGGGAATTCCACTATATTCCCGCGCTGAACGCCTCTCCCCTCTGGATCAGGGCGCTGGCCGACCTGATTCTTTCCGTTCCAAATGTCCTCCAATGTGATTCCCAAAACAGGACTCCGGGAGTAGAATCTCCTTCGTTGTTTCCCAATCAAAACTCAACGAACGGAGCATAGTAATGAAAAAAGCATTTTTTGCCGCCATGGTCGGCGCCAGTTTTCTGATCGCGGGTCAAGCGCAAGCGGACGAGGCGCTGGCCAAAGCCAAGCTCTGCACGACCTGTCACAAAATAGACGCCAAACTGGTCGGCCCCGCCTACAAGGATGTCGCCAAGAAATACAAGGCTTCCGACATCCCCATGCTGACCAAGAAAGTCCTGGATGGCGGTTCCGGCGTTTGGGGCGGCGTTCCTATGGCGCCCAACAAAAACCCGCCTTACAACGTCACGGAAGAAGAAGCCAAGAAGCTGGTGACCTGGATTCTCTCCCTCAAGTAATCCTCCCGCTTCCCCGCCAGCAAGAAATTAGCGACACACCTGAAGGGCTGTCGCTAATTTTTTGCTCTCGCGGGCGACGGGGGTGATCTCGATCGCCGCTCGCCGCCCTGATCCGCGCGGCTTTCATGGGTGGCCTGCCGGAGCGTGGACGGTATAATCCGCCTTCCGTTTTTCCGCAGGCGCTTTTCATGTCCGGATTCCTCTTCTTGCGCGGCCAAGCCGCTTTTTCCGATTTTCGTTTGCGGGGGCTTTCCGCGAAGTTGGCGGCGGCGGGGTTTCAGGTGGCGGCGATAAAGGCCGATTATTGGCACCTGGTGGCGTTAAAGGCGGCGCTGGATCCGGCGGCGCGGGAAAAGCTGGGCGTTTTGCTGGAAGAAGAGGCGACGGACACGACGACGGCGGCGGGAGAAACCTTTTTTGTGACGCCGCGCCTGGGTACCATTTCGCCTTGGTCCTCCAAGGCGACGGAAATTGCCCAGCATTGCGGACTGGAGGCGGTGGAGCGCATCGAACGGGGGATTTTGTTTCGCGTGACGCTCCCGGACGCCCTGTCGCCTGAGGCGCGTCCCCGTCTGGCGGCCTTGCTGCACGACCGCATGACGGAATCGGTATTGGCGAGGCTGGAAGACGGCGCGCGTCTCTTTCAGCACGTCTTGGACGCCAAGCCATTTACCGCGGTGGACATCCTCTCCGGCGGGCGGGCGGCCTTGCGGACGGCCAATGGCGCGTTGGGGCTGGCGTTGTCCGAAGAGGAAATCGACTATCTGCTGGAAATTTTCAGGGCGGCGGGCAGGAATCCCACCGACGTGGAATTGATGATGTTCGCGCAGGCGAATTCCGAACATTGCCGGCATAAGATTTTCAACGCGGATTGGGTCATCGACGGCCAGCCGCAGGCGAAAACGCTCTTCGGCATGATCCGCGAAACCCACGCGGCGCGGCCTGAAGGCGTCGTGGTGGCCTATACCGACAATGCCGCCATCCTTCATGGCGCGACAATCCCCCGCTTTTATCCCGGCCCCGGCGGGCGTTACCGTTATCACGATGAATTGACGCATCTCCTGGCCAAGGTGGAAACGCACAATCACCCGACGGCGATTTCGCCCTTTCCCGGCGCGGCGACGGGTTCCGGCGGGGAAATCCGCGACGAGGGCGCGACCGGACGCGGCGCCAAACCCAAGGCCGGACTGTGCGGCTTCACGGTCGCCAACCTGCATCTGCCCGGACATCCCCGTCCCTGGGAGACGGACGCGGGCAGGCCAGGGCGCATGGCTTCGGCGCTTGCCATCATGCAGGAAGGACCGATTGGCGCGGCGGCGTTCAACAACGAATTTGGACGCCCCAATCTCGCGGGCTATTTTCGCACCTACGAGCAACAGGTCGGTAAGGTGACGCAAGGTTACGTCAAGCCGATCATGATTGCGGGCGGCGTGGGCAACATCCAGGCGGCGCAGTCGTTCAAGGCGGCGGTTTTCCCGCAGGGCACGGCGCTGGTGCAACTGGGCGGGCCGGGAATGCTGATTGGACTGGGCGGCGGCGCGGCCTCGTCGATGAGCGCCGGGGCGAATGACGAAGAACTGGATTTTGCCTCCGTGCAGCGCGGCAACCCGGAAATCCAGCGGCGGGCGCAGGAAGTCATCGACCGTTGCTGGCAGATGGGCGACGAAAATCCCGTGTGTTCCATCCACGATGTCGGCGCGGGCGGCATTTCCAACGCTTTTCCAGAACTCGCGCATTCCGGCGGCGCGGGCGCGCGGTTCGAACTGCGCGCCGTGCCGATCGAAGAGGCAGGCATGAGTCCCGCCGAAATCTGGTCGAACGAAGCGCAGGAACGCTATGTGCTGGCGATTGCCGCCGGACGGCTCGACGATTTCGCCGCCCTTTGCGCGCGCGAACGCTGTCCCTTCGCCGTGGTGGGCGAGACGACGACGGATGGCCGGCTCATCGTTTCCGACCGTCATTTCGGAAACCGCCCGGTGGACATGTCGATGGCGGCGCTCTTGGGTAAACCGCCGCGCATGACGCGCGTGGCAAGCCGCGAGCCGCCCGCGCATATCCCCTTCCCGGCGGACGCCATCGACTTGTGCGAGGCAATCCACCGGCTCTTGCGCCTTCCGGCAATTGCCGATAAAACCTTTTTGATTGCCATCGGCGACCGTTCGGTGGGCGGCCTGACAGCCCGGGATCAGATGGTGGGTCCCTGGCAGGTTCCGGTGGCCGATGTCGCCGTGACCGCGATGAGCTACCAGGGGTTTACGGGCGAGGCGTTTGCCGTGGGCGAGCGCGCGCCGCTGGCGGTTATCGACGCGCCCGCGTCGGGACGCATGGCGGCCGCCGAGGCGCTTGCCAACCTCGCGGCGGCTGATGTCGCCAATCTCGCCGACATCAGCCTTTCCGCCAACTGGATGGCGGCCTGCGGCGCGCCCGGCGAGGACGCCCGCCTCTACGACACGGTGGCGGCGGTTTCCGGATTATGCCTACGCCTTGGCCTCGCCATTCCCGTGGGCAAGGATTCGCTCTCCATGCGCGCCGCGTGGCAGACGGAACGAGATGGCGAGAAGCGGGAAGTCGTCTCGCCGGTTTCGCTCATCGTCACCGCTTTCGCGCCGGTTCAAGACGTGCGCCGCACACTGACGCCGCAACTCCGCCTCGACGCGGGCGAGACGGAATTGCTGTTGCTCGATCTGGGAGAGGGACGCCTGGGCGGATCGGCGCTGGCGCAGGTGTTCAACGCGACCGGCGAGGATGCGCCCGACATCGACGACCCGGAACGCCTGGGCGCGTTTTTCGCCGCCGTGCAATGCCTGAAACGGGAAGACCGGTTGCTTGCCTACCATGATCGCTCCGATGGCGGCCTCTTCGTCGCGGCGCTGGAAATGGCCTTTGCCGCCCATGCGGGCGTGACGCTGGATATGGAAGGACTGTGCGCGGACATGCGCCTCTTGGATGTCGATGGCGCCGAAAAGCATCGCGGACGTTTCGCCGGACGCGATCAGGAAAACATCGTCCGCGCCCTCTTCAACGAGGAAGCCGGGGCGCTGATCCAGATCCGGCGAGCGGACAGGGAAAAGGTGACGGCCTGCCTGCGCGCCCATGCCGTGCCTTACGCCTTTGTCGGCCACCCCAACGACGCGGATGAAATCCGCGTCACGAGAAACGCCAAAAACATATTCCGGGCGTCGCGCGTGGAATTGCAGCGCCTCTGGTCGGAAACCAGTTTTCACATGCAGGCGTTGCGCGACAATCCCGAATGCGCCCGCGAAGCGTATGACCAGATCCTGGACGAATCCGATCCCGGTCTTTCGCCCCGGCTGACCTTCGCATTGGAAGCGCCGTATCACAATGGAAAGGCAAGGCCGCGTCTGGCGATTTTGCGCGAGCAGGGCGTCAACAGCCAGTACGAGATGGCCGCCGCCTTTGACCGCGCCGGATTCGAGGCCGTGGACGTGCATATGAGCGATCTGCTCGCCGGACGCCAATCGCTCGCGGATTTCAAGGGACTGGCCGCCTGCGGCGGTTTTTCCTATGGCGACGTGCTGGGCGCGGGGCGGGGCTGGGCGCGCACCATTCTGATGAACGCGCGTTGCCGCGACGAATTCACGGCCTTTTTCCAGCGTTCCGACAGTTTCGCCTTGGGCGTCTGCAACGGCTGCCAGATGATGAGCGCCCTGAAGACGCTGATCCCAGGCGCGACGTGCTGGCCGGCCTTTCGCAGGAATCGCGCGGAACAGTTCGAGGCGCGTTTCGTGCAGGTGGAAATCCTGCCCTCTCCTTCCCTGTTTTTCGCGAGCATGGCGGGTTCGGTGCTGCCCATTGTCGTCTCGCATGGCGAAGGCCGTGCCGTGGGCGAGGAAGGGGACGTGCCGCTGGCGGTGTTGCGCTATGTCGATAACCGGGGAGCGGCGACGGAAACCTATCCGCAAAATCCCAATGGCTCGCCCGGCGGATTGACAGGCGTAACCACGGCGGACGGGCGTTTCACCATCATGATGCCGCATCCCGAACGAGTTTTCCGCCGTTCGCAGATGTCCTGGCATCCAAAGGACTGGGACGCCCACACGGACGACGCCAGCCCCTGGCTGACCCTCTTCGCCAACGCGCGCCGCTGGGTGGGATGAGCGGGCGGAGGGCGGAGGACAAAAGAGTTACCGTCGCTTCGCTCCCGAGAATGACGGGGTTGGGCGCGCGCCAAGTCGCGCCGCGCTTTTGATGAGGCGGGGCTTCCGTCCTCTCTCCTCTGTCTCCCGATGCAAGCGCAAGAAAAATACTTTTTTTGAAACCAGCGGCATGGCATTCTGCTATGATTCCTTGGTCTTTCGCCGGATTTGCGCGAACTTGCCCTGAACAAAGGAGGAGCGAACGTGACGTCTTTCATGCCATGGTCCGATAAATTCATATTGGGAATCGACAGCATCGACGAACAGCACCATTGGCTGGTGGACGCAACCAATCGCCTGCATGAGCAAGTCGAGTCGCAAATGCAGGATGACACGGCGCTGCGGGAAATTCTCGAAGGTCTGGTGGATTACACCGTCAATCACTTCATCCTCGAAGAGGAACTCTTCGATCGCCTAGGGTACCCGGAAACCGACGCGCACAAGGCCGAACACGACGATCTCACCCGCCAGGCCATCCAGTTGCTGCTGGATTTCGAAAAAGGCAAGGCCGTCTCGGAAGAGGCGCTGGAATTCCTCAAGGGATGGCTCATGCACCACATCCTGCGCGTAGACAAGGCCTATGTGCCTTTTTTGCAGGAACACGGCATCAAATGATCGAAAGACAGGGACGCATGTCTTGCGACGGCCTCGCCCGTTCGTGACGGGGCTTCCTTCTGTCCTTTGGTTTTTTCGCAGTCCAACCGTATTTCAAAAGGAGTTTGAACCATGAGCGCAAGCAATAAAGCCACCAAAGCCCCCCTGTCCGCCAGGGCCGAAAAGCCTGGAAAGGCCGTAAAAGCCGAAAAGGTCGAAAAGTCCGCCGCGGACAGGATCAAGGCGGTTTCCGGTCCCATCATCGACATCGGCATCCGTGAGCAGGATCGGGCGAAAATCGCCGCCGGACTTTCCAGTCTGCTGGCGGATACCTACACCCTGTACCTGAAAACCCACAACTTCCACTGGAACGTGGTCGGGCCGATGTTCAACACACTGCATCTGATGTTTGAAACCCAGTATAACGAACTGGCGCTGGCGGTCGATCTGGTTGCCGAACGGATCCGCGCCCTCGGCCATCCCGCGCCCGGCTCCTTTGGCGAATTCGCCAAACTGACCGCCATTCCCGAAACCAAGGGCGTGCCAAAGGCGGAAGAAATGGTGGCGCTTCTGGTCGCGGGACACGAAACGGTCGCCCGCACCGCCCGCAAACTCTTCCCCGCCGTAGACGCCGCCAACGACGAACCCACCGCCGATCTCCTCACCCAGCGGATGCAGGAACACGAAAAAACCGCCTGGATGTTGCGCAGCCTGTTGGCGTAATCAGGGACAGGCATCAGGGATCAGGAAAAGCGAACGGCGCTGGCTTTTTCTGGTCTCTGACTGCCGGAGCAAGTCAAGATAGTTGCCGCCCGATTCATGTCGAGCCTCATTGAACATTGGCTATTTCCATTTGTATATTTTAGCACAATGCCGTACTCTATCCGCCATCATGCTGAATCGTTTTTTCTGCCTTGCATTCCTTCTCCTAACCACCAGCAGCGCATGGGCATCTTTCGCGCCGGAGCCGGACGCCTACGACCCGCTGGGCGGGCGGATCATCAAACACAGCGTTCCCATCGTGCCGCATTACTTCGACACGGGGAGCCAGTACAAGAAAGCGGAAACACAAAGGCTCGCAAGGGAAAGAAACCTTGGCACGACCTTCTACGGCTGGGACGGGGATACGCTGGCCTGGGAGACGGCGAACGAAACAAGCACCCATTATTTCTATGAGCCGGACAGCTTCGTCCCGCTCGCCCAAGGGGTGCAGAACCACGCCATCCATTTGCACAAGACGCCGGACTGGACGGACAGGGATTACAAAGTAAAGGACGATCCCCTGTGGACACAGGTCTTCCAACCCGATCCCTTTGACAAGATTGGTTTCTATCACTGCGACCACCTT
>JAIRMN010000162.1 GCA_031258715.1 Zoogloeaceae bacterium | reverse complement strand
GGTCGCTCTCGATTTCGCCGGATCGGCAAGTCCCGGCCTGTCGCTTCGTCGTAGTGGCGTTGATCGAGCCGCTCATTGAGATAACGGCGGCAGAGGCGAACGAGCCTGTCCTCGAACGGCGGGTCTTCCTGATACGGCTTCATCGTCGCGCATCGAGATATGCCTTCTCCCGTCATCGCCACGTCGAACATCGAATCTCCAATGGAAGTACCCACATCAGTTTGAATCGCGCCCAAATTCACAGGCTCCCTGTCTTCTGCCCCTTGTCATCCTTTATAATGGCGCATGTATCCGTTTCCCCAACCCTTAAGGGAATCTTCCTCCCCTTTGTCGCGTCGTCCATGATTAAAAAAATTCCCGTCGCCGATCTGCTGGTCGGCATGTACATCCACGACCTGAACTGTGATTGGATGGAACACCCCTTTCTCACCAACAGCTTCACGGTAGATGGCAAGGCGCGCATCGCCAAGATTCGCAGCTTGGGCATCCGCGAGGTCTATATCGACACGGATCGCGGGCTGGACGTCACCAACGCGCCGACCGAGGAAGAAGTGCGGGCGGCCTTGCAGCAGCGCATGGAAAGCATCGCCAGTAGCGGTTACGAACGTCCGCGCCAGATCGAACTGGCGGAAGAGGCGCAGCGCGCCCAGCGCCTGCACACCGAAGCCAACCGCATCATCCGCGCCATGATGACGGACGTGCGCCTGGGCGCGCAGGTCGAAGTCGATCGCATGGAGCCGCTGGTGGAAAACCTGGTGGATTCCATCTTCAGGAACCAGAACGCCCTCTTGCCGCTGGCGGGGCTGAAACGCCACGATGACTATACTTTCGAGCACTCGGTCAGCGTGTGCGCCCTGATGGCGGCGTTCGCGCGCGGGCTGGATCTGCCGCGCCAGACCATCAAGGAAATCGCCCTGGGCGCGCTGCTCCACGACGTGGGCAAGTCGAAGGTGCCGGACGCCATCCTCAACAAGCCCAGCCGCCTCACCGCGGCGGAATTCGCCCGTATGCAGGAACATGTGACCTTCAGCATCCAGATACTGGAAGAGACGCCGGGAATCCTGCCCATCTCCATGCAGGTCGCCGCCCAGCATCACGAACGCTACGACGGGAGCGGCTATCCGTACCAGCTGAAAGGCGAGACGATTTCGCTCTATGGACAAATGGCTTCCATCGTCGACGTCTATGACGCCATTTCCTCCGATCGTGTCTATCACAAGGGAATGCAGCCTTCCGAGGCGCTGAAGAAACTGCTCGAATGGAGCGAGCACCACTTCGATCCGAAACTGGTGCACAGCTTCATCCGCGCCATCGGCATCTATCCCTCCGGTTCGCTGGTGCGCCTGGAAAGCGGACGGCTGGCCGTGGTGCGCGAACAAAACGAAGGCGATTTGCTGCATCCGCAAGTCGAAGTCATCTACCACAGCGAGCGGCGCTGCTACCTGACGCCGGAACGCATCGACCTGCGCCGCGTCCCGGATCGCGTGGTCAGCCACGAGGAATACAGCAAATGGAACATCGATCCCAAAAACCGGCTGCCCTCCTGACGCTCTGCCTTGTCGCGCTGTTCGCGCCTTCCGGTCACGCCCGCGCGGAAGAGGCCGCGCCCATGCCGCAATCAGCGGAACTGGAAACCGCCCAAGCCATGCAGACCGAAGCTGAATCCCTGCGCAAGGCCGCCGACGCCCTGCTCGAAGAAGAAAGCGCCGCCTGCGCCCAAAAGTTCCTGGAAAACGATTGCCGCAACGCCGCCAGAAAACGTCATCTGGAAAGCCTGCGCGCCGCCCGCAGCCTTGCCGCCCAGGGACGGGAAATGGAATACCAGGCGCGCGTCAAGGCGCGGGAATCCAAACGCCGCGAACGCGCCGCCAAGGCAGCGGAAAGAGGCGGCGGATCCGCGCCGGACTGCCGTTTTTCGCAGGAATCCTGCGACGCCGATCCGCAGTGACGACGCCATGTGTCTTGCCCTGCCCGCCCGCGTCGTGGAAGTGATTTCGCCGGAAAAGGCGCGCGTGGCCTTGTCCGGCATACGGCGTGAGATTTCGCTGGCGCTCGTGGATGATGTCCTACCGGGCGACTATGTCATCGTGCACGCCGGCTACGCCCTAAGCAAACTCGACCCCGCCGAGGCCGAAAAAACGTTGGCAATTTTCAGGTGGTCATGAGCGGGGATCAGGGGCGTCTCCCGTCTTTGTCAAAAGCAAGGCACAAGGCGCGGTTCCGTCATCAAGCGGTTTGATGGATCGGCGACTTTTCTGTCTTCCGTCCTCTGTATTTCATCCAGCCAGTCCCTTACTTTTTCGGCCACCCGCGGCCAATCCTGTTCGTGGGTGACGGCGTGTCCCATACCCTTGAAGAGGTGCGCTTCCAGGCTGTAGGTGCGCGCCGTGGCCTGCACCAGAAAGGCGGGCACCAGTTCGTCCTTTTCCGCGCCGATGACCAGGAGCGGCGGACGCGAGTCGGCGGTCAAGAGCGGCAGGTCGAAAACGCTCATGTCCCAGAGCGCGCGCTGGGATTCCAGTTGCAGGCATTCACCAAAGCGCCTGAGGATGGCCCGATCGACCGGTTGGGCGAACAGCGCCTCGCGCACGGTTTCCAGCTTGACCTCGTTGCCGCGCAAGATATTGTTGAGTTCCATGAGCAGGCCGGGCTTTCGGGCGAGCAGGCTGAATTGCGAGAGCAACAGGCCCTGCGGCGGCACGGCGCACAACAGGGCTGCCGCCGGAGCGCGATGACGTTCCAGATATTTCTGGAGGACGAAGCCGCCCATGGAATGCCCGATCAGCGCGGGCAGGCGCGGGTAGCGTTCCTGTAGCCAAGCGACGGCAATTTCTACGTCTTCGACATAATCGGCAATGGCAAGATGGTCCAGATCGTCGCCGCCCGCGCTCTTTCCATGGCCGGAAAGGGAGATCGCGTAACTGGGATAGCCCTGCCCTGCGAACCAGGGCAGGAAGTTATCCGCCCACATCCAGGCGGCGGCAAACGCGCCGTGGATGAAGAGCAGGGGCATGGGGCGCACGCGCGCGTTTTCGGGCGGCAGGGCAAACAAAAGTTCGCGTTCGGCGAGGGTGTGGTGTTGCACGGTTGGGTGTGGCAGGACGGGTTCGGGCATGGATGAGAAAATTTCCTGAAAAAGACTTCATGAATCCGTGGGCGTCGCCGCCAATGCCGCGCGCACGGCGGCGACCCTGGCGGCGTGCAGGCGGTCGGCAATTTGCGTTTTATCGACGAGGCTTGCGGCGATGACGCCGCCTTCCACGCCGCAAAAGGCCGCCGCCGCTTTTTGCCAGCGTCCGCGCGGCGGCCAGGGCGCGTCTTCCCGCCCCATCCGCCCGCGCGCGTCGGCTTCGCAGGTTTCCAGCAACGCGGCAAAGCGTTCGGGACGCCGTTTGAGATCGCAGGTTTCCATGATCCACGTCATCGTCTCCGGCCTGAGCGCCGCTTCGCCGGCGGCGCGGTGCATCTTGCCGTGTTGGCGAATCGCCAGCCGGGCGAGTTCCCGGCAGGCCGCGGGAACCCTGAGGCGTTCGCACAGGGCGGCCAGTGGCGCGTCGCCGCGTTCTTCGTGTCCGTGGTGGCGCGGCAGCAGCCCGGCGGGCGTCAGCGCCTTACCCAGATCGTGCGTCAGGACGGCGAAACGCGCGGGCAACGAAAGCCGCATCCGCGCCGCCACCGCCAGCGCCAGCAGCGTATGGGCACCGGTATTGCCTTCGGGATGGAAGTCGACGCGTTCCGGCGTCTGGAACAGGGCGTCGACTTCCGGCATCAGGCGGGCGAGCGCGCCGCAGTCGCGCAGAACCTGCACCATGCGCTGTGGCGCGTCCTCCATCAGGCCACGGGAAATTTCCTGCCATACGCGCTCCGGCGTCAGGTGATCGATTTCGCCATTTGCCGTCATGTGGCGCATGAGCGCCAGGGTTTCCGGCGCGATCGAAAAATCGCTGAAACGGGCGGCAAAGCGGGCAAGCCGCAAGAGGCGCACAGGGTCTTCGACGAACGCCGCGCCGACGTGCCGCAACACACTGGCTTCCAGATCGGCGCGTCCGTCGAAGGGGTCCCTCAGCACGCCATCCTCGCCTCTTGCCATCGCGTTGATGGTCAGGTCGCGGCGCGCCAGGTCTTCTTCCAGCGTCACGTCCGGCGCGGCGTAGAAGTCAAATCCGTGGTAGCCCCTGCCGTTTTTCCTTTCGGTGCGCGCCAGCGCGTATTCCTCATGGGTTTCAGGATGGAGGAAGACCGGAAAATCCCTGCCGACCGGTTTGAAGCCCAAGGAGCGCAAAGCATCCGGCGTCGCGCCGACCACCACGTAATCCCGGTCGGTCACGGGGCGCCCCATGAGTTCATCGCGAACCGCGCCGCCGACAACATAGATTTGCACGTCCCTTCGTCCCCTGAATCCGTCATTCCGCCAGCGTGAACATCTCGACGCAGCCGTTCTGCTCGGAAACCTTCAGTCCGGAGAGTTCTCGGGTCTTCTTGCTGCCGCTCAGGCGAATGACGCAATGGTTTTCCGTAATGGCGCCGACAGGCGCAATCAAGGCGGAGGCGCTGCGCAGGGAAGGGTATTCCGGCAGGAGCAGGAGCGGCGTACGGACAAAGCGGGATTCGTTATCCACCAGCGTGGCGGGAATGGCGTCCAGCGCGACGATTTGTAGGCCGATCTCGATATGTTCCGGATTCTCCGAAATCGCCCAGCGCACCAGGCAGACCAGCCAGCCGGGATTGGCGTCCGGGCGCAGCGCCACCACGTCGCCAATCCGCACGTGTCCAATCGTGCCGCTCATGTGCATGAGCGCGTAACCGTCCGGACTTTCGTTGATGATCATCCACTGGCTGATGTCGACTTCGCTCTCGCTGCCTTTTTTCTGCAACAACTGGCAGAAACGCGCCAGCCCCGCGCAGAGCCGGGCGCGTCGGTGGTTGGCCTGGCGTCGTCTTGGGAAATGGCGTTTTCCGGGCGCCCCCCAGACCTCCGCCAACCGCCGCAACGCGCCTCGTCCGGCAGGCGTCTGCGCCAGTTCCGGCAATGATTCGGCGGTCTCGCCCGCCTCCAGCGCCGCCAGGTCTTTTTTTGCCCGTTCTGCGGCCTGGGCGGTCGAGAAGTAGAACGCCCGGTACCCAGGCGGCAGTGGACGCCGCGCCAGCGCGAACAGCGCGAAATCATGCGTCGGTTCGATCCAGAATGCCGCGTCGTCGTCCTGCGGCGCCTCCGCCGTGAGGGAAACCATGTCCGCGCATTTATGCGTGTATTCCGCCACGAACTCCAGTTCATGCGCGTCGCAGGAAGTCGGTTGGGCGGCGGCCAGCAGCAGGGCTTCGCGGTAAGCGGCAAGCGGCGTCCGGCGCTCGGAAGGCAGCCTGAGGCTGCGCAGCCAGACGCCATGCAATCGTTGCCAGATGCCAGTCTGCACGGGCGCGGCCACCAGATGGCTGACATAGATGTGCTGGTAAAGGCAGAAGGCGGCGCGCGCCATGATGCCCGGGGCGATTTCCGGCTGTTGCCGCGTCAGGTCGTCTTCCAGCAGAGCTTCATGGGCTGCCGCCAGATTGTCGAGAAATCCCTGCAGGATCCCCATCTGATGACGAAACGTCCGATCCAGCGGGATGCGGATGCCGACGAAACGGTGCAAAAGGGATTTCAGGCGCGCGCAAAAAGCGATGAACAGCTTTTCCAGCAGAACCTGCCGCGTTCCGGGGCTTTCCGTTTCCGCGCGCAGCGAGAAGAGGATTTTTTCCAGTTCCGCGATATCCAGCGTCTCTGCTTCCTGCAACAGGGACAGATAGTCAAAAATCGCGCGCGTTCGCGCCTTGCCGGTCAGGGCGCTGGCCGCGCGATTGCGGGGATGCTCAGGCGTCATGGAAGACTCCGGTTGAAGTATGGGGAGCGCGGCGCACCGCGCCGATAACCGCTCAAGCCTTGCCGTATTTTACCGACTTTGCCCGGATTTTTCCGCTCCCCTCGCTTCTTCGGACGCGATTTAAACGGATGCGGGAGAAGGACGGCTCGCGCCTCCCCGATCCGTCATTCTCCGGCATGAGGCGCCGGTAACGCAGTCACACACGGACACACAGTTACCGCGCGACGCAAGAACGGGATGGCCGACAATTCGTTCTCGTACCCATGCCCCGCAAGGAAAGTCCTTTGCCATTTTCCACAGGCTCGAAACCCTGTCCCTTCGACGAGGAGGCTCAAGTTTTATCGGGGTTTTTTATGACTTTCTTTTTTCGACGAGGAGACCCACATGAAAATCAAGACGAGAATTCGTCTGCTGTCCACCATTTCCTGGCTCTCCTTGCTGGTGGTTGGGATCATTGGCGCCATCAACATTTTTTCCGCCGAAAAGGGACTGAGAAACATCCTTGACAACCGGCTTCCGAAAACGGTGGAAACCATGCGTCTGGATGCCGCGATTGGCAGCGTTTTTACGCAATCCTATGTTCTTCTTGCGCGGCAGAATATACCCTACGAAAAACAGGCGGAAAGCCTGCGGCAAGTCTTGTCCATGAAGAAGAAAGCCAGAGACGCCGCGCAAAAATATTTCCAGGAGTTCGATCAAATGACCCGGAAGCGCGAGAAGACAAATGAACTCTGGGAAAGAATCCAGGTGGAATGGCCAGTGCTGTCTGCCACGCTGGGATCGGAAATCGACAGACTCACCGAAGAAGCCCTCAGGAACCCCACGCCCGAAGTCCTGGATAACCTGTACGCTTCAATCGCCCAGATTCTCGAGGTGCAGAACGACAGAAGGTATGAGGTTTCCAGGAACTTGCATCTGCTCGTAGACGATTACGTCGAAACCACGGAGCACGATGTGCAATCCATGATCGAAGCGCAGGGTAGCTCCCTCACGAAGCAGTCCGTCATTACTTTCGTCGTCGTGATCGTGGCGATTTTCCTGGGAATCCGCACGCTCGCGGCGACCATCAAGCCCCTGAACAAGATCAGCGAGACGGTGGAACGCGTGGAGCGCGAGCGCGATCTCAAGCTGCGCGTGGATCACAAGAATGACGACGAGATGGGCATCATGGTCGGTTCCTTCAACAAGATGCTGTCCGAATTGCAGCATTCCTTCCAGGGTATCCAGGCGCGCATGGGCGAGGTGAGCGGCGCGGTGGAATCCCTGAACGCCGCCGCGCAGCAGGTGGCTTCCAGTTCATCGAGCCAGTCGAGTTCCACTTCCGCGATGGCCGCCTCGGTCGAGGAAATGACCGTTTCCATCCATACCGTGACGAACAGCGCGAGCGACGCCCAGGCGATGGCGGAACGCGCGGGCGTGGTTTCCGACGAGGGCGGGCAGATCATCGAACGCACCGCCGCCGAAATGGGCGCGATCGCCGAAACCGTGGCGCAGGCTTCCCAGGTCATCCAGGCGCTGGGCAGCGATTCGCGGCAGATTTCCTCCGTCGTGCAGGTCATCAAGGAAGTGGCCGACCAGACGAATCTCCTCGCGCTCAACGCCGCCATCGAAGCGGCGCGCGCGGGCGAACAGGGACGCGGTTTCGCGGTAGTGGCCGACGAGGTGCGGAAGCTCGCCGAGCGCACCGCGCAATCCACCGGCGATATCAGCGCCATGATCGGCAAGATCCAGGTTTCGGCGAAGGAAGCGGTAGAGGAAATGGAACGGGTTGTGCGGCAGGTCGAATCCGGCAAGACGCTGGCGCAGAACGCGGGCGAACGCATAGCGGAAATCCGCGAGGAGGCGGGCAAGGTTTCCAGCGCGGTGACGGAAATTTCCAACGCCCTGAAAGAACAAAGCCAGGCAAGCCAGGATATTGCCCGGCACGTGGAATCCATCGCCCAGATGACCGACGAAAACAGCGCCGCCGCTGAAGAAACCGCCAGTGGCGCGCAACACCTCCACCAATTGTCGGACTCGGTCTCTTCCACACTGGCGCAATTCAAGGTCTGAGGGGTCAGAGGACAGGGGACGGATCAGGAATCAGGAGACAGAAAAAGTCACCGGCGCTACGCGCCGCGGGTTACGAATCTGAAGGGCTTCGTCGCTTCGCTCCTGAGAGTGACGAAGGAGGGGCGTTTCAGGTCGCGCCGCGCTTCGATTTTGACGAAGGACGGGACGGGTTTTCTATCGATCGCCGCTGGACTGCCCGATGACGGCCACACCCAGTCCGGACAAACGCGCTTCAGGCGCTGCGGCGGGATGATCGGGCAGGTTGGGCGGATGAATCGCACCATCAGGGAAGCCACCGTCAAACGATATCACTACGACAGCCGCCAACCGCTTGAGAGCCACCTGCACGACTTCATGCAGGCTTACAACTTCGCGCGCCGACTGAAGACGCTCAACGGACTGACGCCTTATGAATATCTCTGCAAAATCTGGACAAGGGAGCCAGCACGGTTCATCATGAACCCAAACCATCAAATGCCGGGACTAAACAAGGGAGGAAGGCTGGGAAGAAGGCATGGAAAGGGCAGGAAAGAAGCGCGGCTTGTCATGGCGCGGAAGGCTTTGGCGGAAGGTTTGCCGTTGGAGACGGAGATGGCGGCAGGCGGAGAACCGGGATTTCTGCTGGCGGGACGGGCGGGGGCGTAAAGACATCCGTTCGTGCTATAAATACGTCTTCTGAACTCCCGATCGGACTTGCATGGAAAATCGCGCGCGCGCCCTTCTTGCCGGACTGTTTACCCTTGTGCTCGTTGCCGCGACGCTGGCGGCGCTTTATGCTTTTGGCGAGCGCCGTGTGGAAACCCGCGAGTTCCTCCTCGTCACCCAGCAGAACGTCGGCGGCCTGAATGCGCAGGCGCAGGTGTTGTACCGGGGGATTCGCGTCGGCAAGGTGCGGGGCATCCAGATCGATCCGCTGGATACGCGCAACATCCTGATCCACGTGGAAACCGAGGCATTCGTTCCCTTGAACAGCGCCACGACCGCTCGTCTGGCCTATCAGGGCATTACCGGACTGGCGCATGTGCTCCTGGAAGATGGCGCGCCGCAGGCGGAAAGCCAGCCGCTGACCGATCCCTTGCCGCGCATCCAGATGCAGCTCTCCTTCCTTGATCGCCTGGAGGACAGCTTGCCCGCCATTCTCGCGGAGACGCGCGCCTTTCTCGTCAATGCCAACGCGATCCTGGATGCGCAGAACCGCCAGCATTTCCGGCAGACGCTCGCGCATCTGGAATCCGCCAGTCGGCGCATGGACGATTTCTTCGCCCGGTTGCAGATGATGTTTTCCGAAGAAAACGCGCGCAACCTTTCCGCCGCGGTGCGCGCCGCGCCGTTGTTGATGGAGGACGCGCGGCGACTGGTGGCGCAGGCGGAACAGGTGGCGCGGCGCACCGAAAAACTCCTGCGTGACGAGGGCGTGGCGGAAATTCGTCCGGAAGACGCCCTGATTCCCAAAATCCGAACCACGGCGCACGACCTTTCCCTTGCCGCCCGTCGCTTCGAACATGTGCTGGATACGCTGGAGCGTTCGCCGCAAAGCCTGGTTTTCGGCGCGCATCCCCCTCTGCCGGGGCCGGGGGAGCCGGGATTCTCCGCGCCTGAGACGGCTCCTCCCGCCGCTTTGCCTTCTCCCTGAGACCGTCTGACATGAACCGTTTTTTTATTGTTTCATTGGCGAGCTTTCTGCTGTCGGCTTGCTGGCCTGCCTTCACGCCGCCGCCGGTCGCGCCGGAACGTTTCGATCTGGGCGCGGCGCCGGTCTTTTCAGAAGCGGACGTTTATGCCAAAAGCATGTACTTTCATCTGTTTTCCGTGTCCGCGCTGGAAAACAGCTTCATGCGCTATCGCCTGGACTATGCCGATCCCGCCAAGGTTCAGTTTTACGCTTACGCGCGCTGGTCGGGCACGCCCGGCGAAGTCCTGCGGCTGTTTTTGCAGGAGCGGCTCCTCTGGGCGGAAGACGCAGAGCCGGATGTTTGCCGTCTTGAACTGGAACTACAACGCTTCGAACAGGTCTTTACTGCGCCGGATCAGAGTTTCGGCGCGCTTTCCGTCCAGGCGCGGTTGCGTCATCCGGACAGGGGCATTCTGGCGGAGCGACGCGTCGCTCTGAATGTCGCCGCGCCCACGCCGGACGCGGCGGGCGGCGTCAAGGCGCTGACAAAGGCCTCCGAGCGCCTGAGCGCGGAACTGCGGCGCTGGCGCAGCGATTCGGGCGCGAACTGCCCGAAACAACCATGACGAAAGTCCTGTTGTCCTGTTGCCTGGCCTTGTTTGCGGGCGGCATCCAGGCGTTTTCCTGGGAGAGGCTGAATCTGGATTTTTCCGTGGGGCAGGTTCGGCACGCAATTTTTGGCGCGCGCGCCATCCGCCTGAACATGGAAGGCGCGGGCGGCGCATTGACGCTGGAAAACCTGGAAATCCTGGGGCAGTCCTGGCCGAAAATCCATATCGCTTGCGCGCGTCTTTATCCTGAACCCGGCGCGTTCTCCTGTACCCAGGGGCGTCTTCATCTGGCGGAAGGCGCGACCATCGGGCTGCAACTCCGGCAGGAAGGCAAAAACTGGCGTCTGCTCCTGCAACCGTCGCCGAACGAGCGTTGGGAAATTCGGTATGGTAAAATACAGGCCAGCCTGGTCGTCCGCGACGGAAATCCCATGCTGTTGGCGCGCCTCGTTCCGGCATTGGCCTCGTTCATCTCCTGGCAACCGGGCGGCAGGCTGAACGGACGGCTGGAATTTACTCCGCGGGCGTTTTCGGCGCGAATCACGCTCGATGGCGGCCTCTTCAACTCGCCGGACGGTCTGCGCGCGGCGGAAAACCTGGCGCTGACACTGAACATTTCCGGACGGAAGATTGCAGAAGACTGGCTGGTGGAAGGACGCCTGGAATGGCGGGGCGGCGCGGTCTACCATGCGCCCGCCTTGTTGACGGCGGACGCGCAATCCCTGAAATTCGCCGCAAAACTGGGCGCGGAAAACTGGGCGATTCAAGACGCGACGCTGCGTTTTCCGCGCGTAGGCGATGTGCGGTTCCACGGGAAAGGCGACTGGCAATCCGGAATCCAGGAAGGCGACTTGCAGGCAGAAGACCTGGATCTGCCCGCCTTGGGCGAAACCCTGCTCTCATCCGCGCTGGCGGGAAAGGATTTGCCGCCGATTGCGCTTTTTGGGCAAATGGGTTTGTCGGCGGGCTGGCGGCAGGGCGTGTTTAACGTACTGAAACTTTCTTCCGCCGATGCCGGTTTTTTGTTCGACAAGGGAAGAGTAGCGCTGGAAGGCTTGAGCGGCGAGATCGAATGGCGGCGGTCGGGCGATGGGCGGGGCGATCTCCAGGTCGGCAGGCTGGCGCTGGGGCGGCTGGAAAGCGGCGCTTTTCGATTGCCGCTGGCGATTTGGCAGCGCGGTTTCGCGCTGGCGCAGCCGACGGAGATACCATTGCTCGACAGCGCCCTGGCGATAACCTACCTGAGCGCCGGGCTGCACGCGGAAAACGGCGAATGGGAAGGCACACTGGGGCTTTCCCTCGCGCCGTTATCGCTGGAAAAACTGACGCGGGTTCTCGATCTGCCGGTCATGCAAGGCATGTTATCCGCCAGCCTGCCGCTCATCCACTATGTCAATCGGGAGGCGTCGCTGGAGGGCGCGCTGGTCATCCAGGTGTTCGATGGCTATCTGAACTGCACCGACTTGCGGCTCATCGATCCCTTTGGTGTGCGTCCGCGCCTTCTGGCGGATGTCAATGCCCGCCACATCGATCTGGCGCAACTGACGCAGACTTTTTCCTTTGGGCGGATCACCGGCTTCATCGACGCCGACCTTCATGGCCTGGAACTGGCGAACGACTGGCGGCCACTGGCGTTTTCCGCGCGCCTCGCCAGTGCGCCTGGCCGCTATCCGCGCCGCATCAGCCAACGGGCGGTTGATAACATCACTTCCCTGGGCGGCGGCGGCGCGATGGCGGCGATTCAAAAAAGCGCCCTCAGGATTTTCGAGGACTTTGGCTATCGCGGCATCGGCCTTTCCTGCCGCCTGGAAAACGGCGTCTGCCACATGGGGGGCATCGAGAGCATGGATCGGGGCGAGCAATACGTCATCATCGCGGGCGGCGGCATCCCCGCCCTGACGGTCATCGGCTACAACCGCCGGGTGGATTGGCAGGAACTGATTGCGCGAATAAAGGCCGCCACGGAAAGTTCGGGCGCGGTGGTTCGATGACGCCGCTCAGGAAAAGCGAAGGGCGGCGTCATCCGGTTTTCGCTCAGGGCGCGCGCTTGTAGAGCGCCTGTTGTTTCAGGTTTTCCGCGACGCGGGCGGCATCCTTTTCCCAGGCGTTGACGTAGGCGGCGCTGCACACGCCGGTGGGCGTCTTGTCGTGCAGGGAACGTTCGACGTATAAGCCCTTCCTGTTCCTTCGCACCTGGTTTTTGAAGGCCAGATAAGGCGTGTCGAGCGTCATGGATTCCGGTAGATGAATCAGTTCTACGCCGGGTTCGAGCGTGATCTCGAACACTTCGCGCGCTTTCGGGCCGGTGCAGGGGAAATCGCGTTGATAGGTTTTGCCGTCGCCTACGGCGGTTATCCTGATCAGGCCGCCAGCATAGGAATAGAACGGGAAGAGGGTAAGCGCGCCGGAACGGGCGGTCAGCAAGTTGCCGACCTGGAAGTGGATGTTAACTTCAAAGACATCCGAGAGTCGTGATTCGGGCGCGAGATCGCTGGTTTCCAGTGTGCCGCTGGCGCGCATTCCCCCGCGCCGGAAAAGGGCTTCGACGAACTTCTCCCGCCCCTCGGCTTTCATCTCCATGAAACTCGCGCGCCAGTGGGCGGCGGCGGCACCGTTGAGCCGCGCCCGCACGCTGCCGCTGGCGCTGCCGTCGGCGGCCAGCTTCAGTGTGGTATGGATGGATTCCTCGAACAAGGTCTTTTCGCGTTCCGCCGGGATCGCGCGAACGGCATTTTCCGCCGCGCCGGTGTGAATGACCGGACGGCCATAGAGAGACTGGGGCAGGTAGCCAAAGGGAATCGTTTCGGCAGTGGCGTCCACATAGAGATTCCATTGTGGCAGATAATTCATCACGTGGTTGATCGCTTCGACCACCGGCGTTTGCGGCAGGTCGTACTGGCTGCCGCCCGCGTTGATCAACACCTGTTCGCTGGCGATGTCCTGTGCCGCCAGCAGGGCTTGCAACAGGGTGGCCTTGTCCTTGCAGTCGCCCATCCTGTTTTCCAACACCACACCCAGATCGCGCGGCGTCACCGCGCCGACGCCAATGCAGTTGCCCGCATAGGAAATCTGCGTGGAAACCCATTCGTAGATCCGCCGCGCCTGTTCGCGCGGGTCTTTTTCCGCGCCCACGATTTGCGCCGCCTGGGCGCGGACGCGCTCGTCCGGAACCGCCTTGGGCAGGGCGCGCGCGGCATAGGCCTGGGCGATTTCGGCATAGTTTTTGAAGGTGCTCACATAGAGCGAGGGCGAATCGCCGCTGCGCCAGATCCCTTGATCCTGTTCTTCGTCCCAAGCGCGCGGCTGGGAATTCTGATAACGCCATTGCCAGGTGACGACGCCGTTTTCGGCGCGGACGGGCAGCGCTTCGAGCTGGTGCGCTTCCGTCGTCAGGGCGAGGCCTTGGGGAGCGCGCAAGGTAATCGTTCCGTTTTCAATGGCGGAAAACAGGTTGAACCCGTCCTGGAGGGAGACCGCGCCGGGGAAAATCGCTTCCGTGTTGCGGATGCGATAGCGCAGATACACGGTGTCGCCGACCTCCACATCGGGGAAGACGACGGTGATGCGCTCGATGTCCGAAAAAAAAGGATGTCCCTGATCATAGCCGCCGCGCGTAGTGGTCTGGTAATTGTCCCTGGGTACGATAACGCGCTGGCCGTTGGCCTTTTGCGTGTAGGCTTCCAGGATTTCCGCCGCCTGGATGCTCCGGCTGTAGCTGACGGCGCGCGTTTTCTGGGCTTCCAGCGCGCGATCGTGCAGGATGCGGACGCCATACCCGTAAGTGGTCGTCGCCCGGCCTTCGGCGTCGATGTCATATTCCGTATCGACATCCGCGTAACGCGCGTCGACCTGCGCCGCAACCGGTTCTTCCGCGCTTGCCCAACCGCAAAAGAGAGTAAAGGCCAACAGAAAAAAAGCTCGCTTCATGTTCGGTTTCCTCGAAGTGAAAAATCATGGAGCCGACATTATGCCGCCTTTTGCGCGGCGCGATCGTCATCGACGAGGCGATGACGCCGGGGGCGTTGAGAAAAATATCGACGGCGGTCTGGATGTGATCCTCGATTTCCTTGGCGTCTGGCGGGGCGCGCAGCTGCAGGACGCGCTCGAAAAAGAGATTGCCGTGCGCGATGCCGATGAAGCAATCCGCGGCGCGGGCGCAATCCGGAAGGTCGATTTCCCCTCGCGCCCGCGCTTCTTCCAGGATTTTCGTCAGCAACCGGACGCCTTTTCCCTGCCCCTGGGCAAAGAAAGCCGCCGCCCGCTTGCGGGAAGAAAGGGCGTCCATGAGGACGATCCGGACCAAGGTCGCGTCCCGTGCCGACGCTGGCCGGCTGCCGCAAGTCTTCCGGGCAAGCGAGCAACGCGCCGCCCAGGAGGAAGGGCGCGCGCCCCGCACCATCATCGAGGAACTCGCCGACCTGGGCAAGATCGACATCACCATCACGCAAGACCTGGGCATGTTCACACGGGACACGGGCTATTTGAACCGCGGCGCGCCC
>JAIRMN010000154.1 GCA_031258715.1 Zoogloeaceae bacterium | reverse complement strand
TTCGCCTCTGCCGCCGTTATCTCAATGAGCGGCTCGATCAACGCCACTACGACGAAGCGACAGGCCGGGACTTGCCGATCCGGCGAAATCGAGAGCGACCATCGCCATCTCATCCAACACCGACCCAAAGGCCCCAAGCGCCCGGCGCAGTGTGGCGGTCCCACAACGCCGAACAGATCTTGGTCTTGCGATTGAATCGCGCCAACCGTCTCTGGCGCAACGACCGGGGAAAAACTTCACAGAACGATCCTTCGACCACATCAGTTTGAATCGCACCCACACGGTAATGTCTGTGAATGACCCGCGCCAGCCTCTGTGCTATATTCGCCCGCTTCTGTTTTTGGCTTTCGTTCAAGGATTTTTCATGGAAAACACCGCCCAGGATATCAACCCGCTGGAACGCCGTCTGGATATTTCCGTGCCGCTGGATGCGCTCAATGCTGCTATCGACGAGCGATTGCGGCGCATGAGCCGTTCCGTGAAAATATCCGGATTCCGTCCCGGCAAGGCGCCGCTTTCCATCATGCGCCAACAGTATGGCGCCAAGGCCTATGGCGACGCGCTGGAAGAGGCCGTGAAGACGGCCTTTGGCAAGATCGTCACGGAACGCCAACTCAATGTGGCGGGCTATCCCCGTATCGAACCCAAGCCGGATCAGGAAGCCAATGACAAGACATTGGAATTTTCCGCCGTCTTCGAGGTTTTCCCGGAATTCGTTCCCGGCGACCTCTCCAGCGCCCGGATCGAGCGTCCGGTGCTGGAGGTCACCGATGTCGAAGTCGATAAGACCATCGCGATCCTGCGGCGACAACGGGTGCGCTACACCCCCACTGAACGCGGCGCGGCAAGGGATGACCGCGTGGTAATCGATTTTTGCGGCAGGCGAAACGGCGAACCCTTTGAAGGCGGCAGCGCCGAGGATTTTCATTTCGTGCTCGACGGAAAGGTGATGCTGCCGGATTTTGAGGCCGCCGTGGAAGGCATGAAAGCCGGGGAATCGAAAACCTTCGATCTCGTCTTTCCGCAGGACTATCCCGCCCAGCACATGGCGGGCGAGACGGCGTCGTTCGAGCTGACGGTCAAGGAAGTGATGGCCCCGACCCTACCGGAAGTGGACGCGGAATTCGCCAGGACACTGGGCGTCAAGGATGGCGACATCGCCAAAATGCGCGCCGAAGTCGAAGGCAACCTGAGACGCGAAGTGAAAAAACGCATCGAGTCCCGTCTCAAGGAACAGGCGCTGGAGGCACTCCTGGACGCCAATCCCATTCCCCTGCCGCAGACCCTGATCGACGTGGAAATACGGAAGATGATGGAAAACGCCCGCCACAATCTCGAAACTCGCGGCGTGGACAACAAACAATTCCAGGTGCGGACAGAATGGTTCGCGGAACGCGCCAGGCGTCGCGTGGCGCTCAGCTTGGTCTTTGATGAAGTGATCAAAATCGGCGACCTGCGCGCCCGTCCCGAACAGGTTCGCGCCCTGATCGAAGAGGCCGCCGAAACCTATGAAACGCCGCAGGAAATGGTGAAATCCATGTACGCCAACGCCCGCGCGCTAGCCGACATGGAAAGCGCGGCGACGGAAAGCAACGTGATCGCCTGGACGCTGGAGCGCGCCCAGGTCACGGAAAAACCCGTCGCCTTCGAAGAACTGATGGGAGTCTCACCCGCCTGAATGGACGACAAGGAAATGAACATGAAATTCGATTCGACGAACCCCAGGGCGCTGGGGCTGGTGCCGATGGTGGTGGAACAGAGCGGACGCGGCGAACGCGCCTACGACATCTATTCCCGTCTGCTGAAGGAGCGGGTGGTGTTTCTGGTCGGGCAGGTGACGGATGACATGGCCAACCTGGTGGTGGCGCAACTTCTTTTTCTGGAGGCGGAAAATCCCGACAAGGATATTTCCCTGTACATCAATTCGCCCGGTGGTTCGGTAACGGCGGGCCTCTCCATCTATGACACCATGCAATTCATCAAGCCTGACATTTCCACGCTCTGCATGGGGCAGGCCGCTTCTATGGGCGCGTTCCTGCTCTGCGCCGGCGCGAAGGGCAAACGCTACGCGCTGCCCAACGCGCGCGTGATGATTCACCAGCCCTTTGGCGGCTTCCAGGGGCAAGCCTCCGACATCGCCATCCACGCGAAGGAAATCCTCGCCATCCGCGAAAAGCTGAATCGCATCATGGCCGAGCATACCGGGCAGCCGGTCGAGCGCATCGAAAAGGATACCGACCGGGACAACTTCCTTTCCGCCCCGGAGGCCGCAGAATATGGCCTGATTGACCAGGTGATGGCGCGCCGCGACGCGGCGTGATCGTTTGAAAACCCGCCGGAGACGCCAAAATGACGGACAAGGATAAACGCGGCAGCGAAAAATTGTTGTATTGCTCGTTCTGCGGCAAGAGTCAGCATGAGGTGAAAAAGCTGATTTCCGGGCCGCCTTCCGTATTCATCTGTGACGAGTGCGTCGCGCTCTGCAACGACATCGTCCGTGACGAACTGCCCGACGACCAGCACCCGCAAAACAAGACCGACGCCCTGCCTCTGCCGCGCGACATCGCCCGGCATCTCGATGATTACGTCGTCGGCCAGGAAACCGCCAAGCGTGTGCTGGCCGTCGCGGTATACAACCACTACAAGCGCCTGCGCTACCGGGGCAAGGTCGATGATGTGGAACTGGCCAAGAGCAACATCCTGCTCATCGGTCCCACCGGTTCCGGAAAGACGCTCCTGGCGCAAACGCTGGCGCGCATGTTGGACGTCCCCTTCGCCATGGCCGACGCCACCACGCTCACCGAAGCGGGCTATGTGGGCGAGGATGTGGAAAACATCATCCAGAAGCTCCTGCAGACCTGCAACTACGAGGTCGAGAAAGCGCAGCAAGGCATCATCTACATCGACGAAATCGACAAGATCTCGCGCCGTTCGGAAAACCCGTCGATTACCCGCGACGTTTCCGGAGAGGGCGTTCAGCAGGCGCTCCTGAAGCTGATCGAAGGCACCGTCGCCTCCGTCCCGCCGCAGGGCGGGCGCAAGAAGCCCAACCAGGATTTCGTCCAGGTGGATACGTCCAACATCCTCTTCATCTGCGGCGGCGCGTTCGACGGGCTGGAAAAAATCATCCAGGCGCGTTCCGAAAAAAACAGCATTGGCTTTGCCGCCACGGTAAAAAGCAAAAACGAAAAGCGGATTGGCGACACGTTACGCGGCGTGGAACCCGACGACCTGATCAAGTTCGGCCTGATTCCGGAAATCATTGGCCGCCTGCCTGTGGTCGCCGTCTTGCAGGAACTGGAGGAATCCATGCTGGTGCGGATTCTGACCGAGCCGAAAAACGCGCTGATCAAGCAATACCAGAAGCTTTTCGACATGGAGTTCGTGGAACTGGAAGTGCGTCCCGCCGCGTTGACCGTCATTGCCAAACAGGCGCTGGAGAGGAAGACCGGCGCGCGCGGCCTGCGCTCCATCCTCGAAAAGGCGTTGCTCGACATCATGTACGATTTGCCGGGCATGGAAAACGTCGCCAAGGTGGTGATCGACGAAAACATGGTCAGTGGCGACGCCAAGCCCCTGCTGATCTACGCCGATCAACCCCGGATTTCCGGCGTCAACGGATGATGCCTCCGGCGCGCGGCGTCTCCCGTCGCGCGCCGGCTTGAAAAATTCATTATCATTCCTACTATTGGTTGGCTTCCCCCTCTTCTCCCATACCTTCAAGGCGCTCCCATGTCCAACAGTCCCCGCTCTCCGGAAGCCCCGTCTTTCGCGCTGCCGCTCCTGCCTTTACGCGATGTCGTGGTTTTCCCGCACATGGTCATTCCGCTTTTCGTCGGGCGTCCCAAGTCCATCAAGGCGCTGACGATGGCGATGGAAAGCAGGCGCGCCGTCGTGCTGGTGGCGCAGAAATCCGCTACCCAGGACGAACCGGTGGCGAGCGACCTCTATCCGGTCGGTTGCCTGGCGACCATCCTGCAAATGCTGAAATTGCCCGACGGCACGGTCAAGGTACTGGTGGAGGGACAACAGCGCGTGCGGATATTGTCGGTGGAAGACGACACGGATTGCTTCGTCGCCCATACCGTCGTCCTTTCCGAGGAAAGCGAAGGCGATTACGAGCAGGAAGCCCTGCGCCGCACTGTATTGGCTCAGTTCGACCAGTATGTGAAGCTGAACCGGAAAGTCCCGCCGGAAATTTCCGCCTCCATCGCCAGCATTGAGGACGCCGGACGCCTGGCGGACACCATCGCCGCGCACTTGCCCCTGAAGCTCGATCAGAAACAGGAGGTGCTCGAACTCATGGGGGCGCGAGCGCGCATCGAACGCCTGTTGTCGCAACTGGAATCCGAGATCGACATCCTGCAGGTGGAAAAGCGCATCCGTGGGCGCGTGAAGCGCCAAATGGAAAAAAGCCAGCGCGAGTATTACCTGAACGAACAGGTCAAGGCTATTCAGAAGGAGCTGGGCGAAGGCGAAGAGGGTGCGGATCTGGAAGATCTGGACAAGAAAATCCAGGCTGCCGGCATGAACAGGGAGGCGCTGGCCAAGGCACAGGGCGAACTGAGAAAATTGCGCCTGATGTCGCCCATGTCCGCCGAAGCGACGGTGGTGCGCAATTACATCGATACACTGGCGGGACTGCCCTGGCGCAAAAAGACCCGTACCAGTAAAGACCTGCGCGCGGCGGAAAAAATCCTCAACGCCGACCACTATGGGCTGGAAAAGGTCAAGGAGCGCATCATCGAATATCTGGCCGTGCAGCAGCGGGTCGATAAGGTCAAGGCGCCCATCCTTTGTCTGGTCGGTCCGCCGGGCGTGGGCAAGACCTCGCTGGGGCAATCCATTGCAAGAGCCACCGGTCGCAAGTTCATCCGCATGTCGCTGGGCGGTGTGCGCGACGAAGCCGAAATCCGCGGGCATCGGCGCACCTACATTGGTTCCATGCCGGGCAAAATTTTGCAAAATCTGAGCAAATCCGGCGTACGCAACCCCCTGTTCCTGCTCGACGAAGTCGACAAACTGGGGCAGGACTTTCGCGGCGATCCGGCCTCGGCGCTTCTGGAAGTGCTTGATCCGGAACAGAACCATACTTTTCAGGATCATTACGTGGAAGTGGATTTCGACCTTTCCGACGTGATGTTCGTGGCGACGGCCAATACCCTGAGCCTTCCGGCGGCGCTTCTGGATCGCATGGAGATCATTCGTCTTGCGGGGTATACCGAAGACGAAAAGGTCAATATCGCCATGCGTTACCTGCTGCCCAAGCAAATGAAAAACAATGGCGTCAAGAAAACCGAATTGAGCGTTACCGAAGGCGCGGTGCTCGACATCGTGCGTTACTACACCCGCGAAGCCGGGGTGCGCGGCTTGGATCGGGAAATTTCCAAGATCTGCCGCAAGGTGATCAAGACCCTGCTGATGAGGAAGCGCAACAGTAAGATCATCGTCAATTCAAAAAATCTGGAAAAGTTTCTGGGCGTGCGCCGTTACAATTTCGGCATGGCCGAAAAGGAAAACCAGACGGGTCAGGTTACGGGGCTGGCGTGGACCGAGGTGGGCGGCGAATTACTGACCATAGAATGCGCGGTCATGTCCGGCAAGGGCAATATCCTGCGTACCGGCTCGTTGGGTGATGTGATGAAGGAGTCAGTGGAGGCCGCGCGCTCCGTGGTACGCGCCCGCGCCGAACGTCTGGGCATTCATCCCGAAGTTTTCGAGAAGCAGGATATTCACATCCATGTGCCGGAAGGCGCGACGCCCAAGGATGGCCCTTCTGCCGGTATCGCCATGACCACGGCGCTGGTTTCCGCGCTGACGGGCATTCCCGTGCGTTGCGAGGTTGCCATGACAGGTGAGATTACGCTTCGCGGCGAGGTGCTGGCGATTGGCGGCCTGAAGGAAAAACTGTTGGCCGCCGTGCGCGGCGGCCTGAAAACCGCCCTGATCCCGCAGGAAAATATCAAGGATTTGGTGGAAATACCGGACAACATCAAAAACCGCATTGAGATTGTGCCGGTCAAATGGATAGACGATGTGCTCGAACGTACGCTGGAACGGCGTCCCGAAGCCCTGCCGGAAGCGCCGCATCCGGTTGCGCTGGCTACTGAAGGCGTGTTGGAAAACAAGGAAAACACACCGTTGGTCAAACATTGACATGGAATATGCGCAATGAACGCGCTGAAGACTGTTTCCTGACGATAGTTTGGGGTAGTATTGCCGCTGGCCGGGTTTGAGGCAGGTATTGTGTTTCCGCTTGCGGACCTTGCCGGACGTTTTGTGTTTTTTCCATCAAACTACAAGTGGGGTTGTGAAATGAACAAATCGGAGTTGATTGACGCCATTGCCGCTGAAGCCAAGCTTTCCAAGGCTGCCGCGGGCAATGCGCTGGATGCGACCATCAAGGCGGTAACAGGCGCGCTGAAGAAAGGCGATCGTCTCTCTTTGGTCGGCTTTGGCGCTTTCTGGGTAGGTGAGCGTGCCGCGCGCACGGGACGCAATCCGCAAACGGGCAAGCCGCTCAAGATCAAGGCTGCCAAGGTGCCCAAGTTTACGCCCGGCAAGGCATTGAAAGAACAGGTCAACAAGAAGAAGTGAAATTCCGGGCGCTTAGCTCAGTCGGCAGAGCGTCGCCCTTACAAGGCGAATGTCGGCGGTTCGACCCCGTCAGCGCCCACCAGTCGAAAGGGATACGGTCGCAAGATTGTATCCCTTTGTTTTCGGGATCGCGCCTGTTTTGCTTCCCGTTTTGAGTTTTGCAAACGAGGTGGCATAATCCTGTCGCTGTTGTCGAGAGGCGCAAGATGAAAAACAATGTTTTGTTGGTGCATGAATCCAATGTGATCCGCGCGGTCCTGGCGCACCACCTGTCCGGCCAGTACAAAGTGGTCGAGGCGCTCGAAGGTGAATTTGCTTGGCATACCGCGATGCTGAATCACGATATTTGCATGATCATTTCCGGTCTAGATCTGTATCGGCTGGACGGCATGTCGCTCTTGGATCGCCTACGCCACAGCAGCTTGGAACGGCTGAAGAAGCTGCCCTTTTATTTCATCGGATCGGAAAGCCGCATCAACGCCATCGAGGAACAGGCCAGGAAAGCGGGCGTGACGGGATTCATGTTCAACGGCGTCAGCAAGGATGAAGTGCTCGACATCATGGCGCGGCACGCGGAAGGCAACACGGAACCCGCCGCCCCGGACGCAATTCCAACCGCAGCGACCCCAACCTTGGCCGAAACTCCGCCCCGCCCCGCGCCATCGGCTCCGGCGAAGAAATCCGGATTGCCGCCGGGCGGCCTGATCGCGGATCGCACTGCTACGCGCGGCAAGGGCAAGATGGGCAAGACGCCGCACAGCGCCGCGCTCTTGTCCGAGACCCTGTTCGTGGATGGCGTGCGCCGCATGTGCTCGTATCCCGGCACCCAGAACGCCGTGCTGGTTTTCACCCTGGATGGCTATACCGCCATTGCCGCCAGTCTGGGCGCGCCCGTCGCGGGCAAGATCATCGAAAGGCTGGCGCACCTGGTGCAGGAAAAAATCGGCATCAGCGACATCGTTGGCCATGACCGTCCCGGCACCTTCGCCATCGTTACCCAGAACAGCAACATGGAGGCCTGCGCCGGATTCGCTAGGCGGGTCATCCGGGGACTTTCCGCAGCCAATATCGTCTATCACGGCAAGCCTGTCGTCATCAGCATCAGCGTGGGCATCGCCAGCCGTCCCGAAGACGGCAACCTGGATGGCGACGCCCTGCTTGCCCTGGCGCGCTCACGATCAATCGAGGCCAGCAAGTCGGGTGGCGGACGCATCCGCATAAACTGAGCTTTTCCCCAAAATTTCTCGCGCCGCTTCATTTTCGCGCGTTTTTCATGAAGGCACCCGCTCATGACCCTGCAAGTCCATAAAAATACCGTTGTTACGCTGGATTACAACGTTACCGACCTGGAAGGAGAATTGCTCGACGCAGGGCAGGAGGCGCTGGTTTATCTGCATGGCGGCTACGACGACATTTTCCCCCGCATCGAGGAGGCGCTCCATGAAAAGCGCGTAGGCGATACCGTCACCCTCAAGCTGCAACCGGACAACGCCTTCGGCGAATATGACGTCAGTCTCGTTCAGATTGAACCGCGCGACAGCTTTCCTTCCGGCGTCGAGATCGGAATGCAGTTTGAGGGCGTGTCGGAAGGCGCGGATGAGGATGATTTCATCCTGTATCGCGTGACCGAGATTACCGACGATACGGTTGTGCTGGATGGCAATCATCCGCTGGCGGGTGCCGCCCTGATTTTCACCTGTACCGTAACCGCCGTGCGTCCCGCCAGCACGGAAGAAATCGCGCGCGGACATGTCGGCGATGCGGAAAACGACGATGATGATGATCTCCGTGACGCGCCCGTGCGCCGCCACTGAATCGCCACGGCGCTGGCTGCCCTTCCTCTTGGCCGCCTGCCTCCTTTTTTCCGCCTGTGGTCGCGCGGATCCGGAGGCCGAGCTGGAAGCCAGCGTCCGCGAGCTGCAATCCGCGCTGGAAGAGAAGGAGAGCCAGCGCGTCCTTTCCCTGCTGGACGAGGATTTTGCCGCGCCCGCGCCTGAAAACGGGCGGGAATGGGCGCGCAGGAACATGCTCCTGGTGTTTTCCCGCTACCGGAACATCCGCATCATGGTATTGAGCCGTGAAAACCGCATCGATGCCCAGGTGCCCGACCGCGCCCAGAGTAGCGCCAGGATCGCCCTGATCGGCGCCGAAGGCCTGATTCCCGACGACGCCCGCCAGATAGAGGTGCGCATGGGCTGGATCCTGCGCGGCAAGGATTGGAAACTCGCCCGCCTGGAATGGGAATGACAGAAGACAGAGAAATTTACCGGCGGCTTTGCCGCCGCAGGTTACGAGCTGGATTGCCACGGCCTGCGGCCTCGCAATGACGAGGAGGAACGTCATGATGAGGCGCGGAGCGACCTGGCGCGCTTCCACTCCTGTCAAAAGCGAGGCGCGAAGCGCCGTAACTTTTCTGTCCTCTGTCTACGCGCTCAATACGAAGAGGATTTCGCGGATGTCGTTCTGGGCTTCGGCGATGAGGTCGGAGAAGCGCGCGCGATCCTGCTGGATTTCGCGGATGGCGTCAGGGGCGGCGCAGCAGAGCCAGGGGCAGCGGTTTTCGGCCAGCAGGCTGGAAAAGTAGAGGACATCCGCAAGCGAGAAGGGATCGTCGTTGTTTTTGCCGTGTCCGGTCTTGTGGCGGTTGCAGGCATGGATGGCGTCGAGGATGTGGGTAGGCAGGCCCAATACCGCCAGCAGGTTTTCGCCGATGCTCTCCTGCCATCCGCTGATCAAATCCAGCACCGCTTCGAGGTTGTCCTGGTATTCCGCGTAATCCGCCACGCGAAAGAGCAGGTAGAAGACGCCGATGTTGCGCACCATGCCCGCCAGCATGGCCTCGTCGCAGTTGACTCGCCCCACGCGCCGCGCGAGAACGTGGCCAATGGCGGCGACATTGAGGGAATATTCCCAGGTCTTCCGGGCAATATCCTCATAGCCGAGATTGCGCGAGCGCAGCATCTGTTCCATCGCTACGCTCAACGAGGTGGCGCGCACGGTTTCGAAGCCCACGCGCTGGATGGCTAGGCGAACGTCGGTCACGGCCTTGCCCGCGCCATAGAGGACGGAATTGGCAAGGTGCAGCAACCTGGCGGCGATGAGCGGCTCGACATTGACAACCTGCGTCACCTTGTCGATGGAAACCAGCGGGTCTTTCAGGACGTTGCGCACGGAAAGGCTGGCGTCCAGGCAGGTTGGAAAATTGGCGTCGACGGACAAGTCCTGGGCAATGTCTTCCAAGAGGCGAAAATGCCGTTCGGGATTTTTGGAATCGCTCATGGTGCGGTGGTCTCGTTGGAGGATTACTACGTTTCGGGTTTGCGCCCCAGTCCGCCCAGAAGCGCCGCGATCGGTTTTTTCGGGCGGCGGTACGGCGCGGGTGGCGCGTCCGCCGAGGCCGGGGAAAGGTCGCCGCGCGGCTCATAGGGTTTGGAAAAATCGAATCCGTCCGGCGCGATCAGGCGTTCGGAACGCGCGCGTTCTGGACGGACGCCCCTGGAGGGTTCCGCCGCGACCGCCACCGGCCTTCTGGCGGCGCGTCCCCTGCCTTGTCCGGCGGCGGAGTTTGTCTCCAGCTCGAAATCAGGCAGCAGGATGCGCTCGACGGGTTTCTTGAGCAGCTTTTCGATGTCCCTGAGATAATCGGCCTCATGCGCCGCCACCAGCGAAATGGCCTTGCCCTGCCTGCCGGCGCGTCCCGTTCGGCCAATGCGGTGGATGTAATCTTCCGGCACGTGCGGCAGTTCGTAATTGATGACATAGGGCAGTTCCTCAATGTCCAGCCCGCGCGCCGCCACGTCAGTGGCGACCAGCGCGGCGATCTGGCCGGACTTGAAGGCGTCCAGCGTCCGGATGCGCTCATGCTGGGTCTTGTCGCCGTGAATGGCGTCTGCCCCGATACCGGCGCGCTGCAACTCGCGCGCCAGGCGCGAGCATCCCTGCCGGGTGCGGGTAAAGACGATGGTCTGGGTGATTTCGCCGGACTTCAACAAGTGAATCAGCAAGGCGCGCTTGTCATGCTCGGCCACCGAATAGACGCGATGCAGGATGGTTTCCGAGACCTGGTTGCGACGGGCGACTTCCAGCAGTACCGGCATCTTTAATATAACATCCGCAAGGCGTTTGATTTCGTCGGAGAAGGTGGCGGAAAACAACAGGCTCTGCCGCTGGGCGGGCAAAAGGTTGAGGATGCGCCGGATGTCGGGGATGAAGCCCATGTCCAGCATCCGGTCGGCCTCGTCCAGCACCAGTGTCTGCACCGCGTTGAAGTGCACGCTTTTTTGTTCCACGTGGTCGAGCAGGCGTCCCGGCGTGGCGACCAAGATTTCCACGCCGCTTTTCAGTTCGGCGGTTTGCGGTTTGATGTCGACCCCGCCAAAGGCGCACATGGCGCGCAACGGCGTGTATTTGGCATAAGTCTTGACCGCCCCGAACACCTGCAGGGCCAGTTCCCGCGTGGGCGCGAGAATCAGGGCGCGCACCGGATGACGGGCAGGCGATGGGCTGGAACTCGCCAGCGGCAACAGGCGTTGCAAAATGGGCAGGGCAAAGGCGGCGGTCTTGCCGGTTCCGGTCTGCGCGCCGCCCATGATGTCCTTGCCCGCCAGCGCCAGCGGAATGGCTCTGGCCTGGATGGGCGTGGGCACGGTGTAGCCGGAATCGACCACGGCCTTCAGGAGTTCCGGCGCCAGGCCCAGGCCATCAAAGGAGACGGATGCGGCGTCGGCGTCCGACGGCGGGAAAGAAGAAGCGCGTGCGAAAGACATGAGGAAATTTTCAGGAAAATTTGCGGCGCATATGAAAAACTCCGCGCGGCTTACGGTTGAGCGGGCGGCACGGGCGGCGCGGCGCGCGGCGCGGTGGCAGAGGACGTCGCGGCTGGCCTGGAAAGAGGCAATGCAACGGGCGGGGCGTCCGATACTGTCGCGGCTTCGGCATCCGACGGCGGTGCGGCGTCTGGCGTTTCCGCTTCTTCCTCCACCGGCGGCGCTTTCTTCTTTTTCCTGCCGGCCTCCGGCGGTGGAGGCGGCGGCAATAGCGGCGTAATGGTCTGCATGTTGTTTTCCCGCATATAGGCGTCCATCTCGCGCCAGCCCTCGAAGACCGCCTCCTTGGGCACCCAGGTGTAGATGGCGTAACAATCTTCTATGGCGCGCCCCGACTGACGACACCCGCCGCCCACCGCCCTGCCCTCGGCTTCTAGTCGGGCGGCTTTCTTGGCCGGGTCTTCCAGCCCCAGGCGATTTTCCAGCTGCTCGCAACCGGAAAGCAACAGGGAAAACACACAAAGCAAAAACAGTCGAATCACGATTAGCATACCCCGCAAACAGGAATGTAATTTTCCCACATTCAGCGGTTGGGGGACAGGGGCAAGAACAAAGGCGGGACGAATGTCGAATTTATGGGTGTTTGTCATTTTCCATGGTATGCTCCCCGTCTTTCAATGGTCACCGGCATGACCAAACCCTTCCTCTCCCCGCGTAACGACGCAGTCTTCAAGGTGCTGTTCGGCGATGCGCGGGAGATACCTCGATCCTCACGGAATTTCTGAAATCCACCCTCGCTCTGCCCGCCGAGGACTACGCGGACGTGACCATCATCGAGCCGCACTCGCGGCGTGACATGTCCGATGACAAGCAGGGGATACTGGACGTAAAGGTGAAGACGGCCTCCGGGGAACGAGTCGACATCGAAATACAGGTCGTCAATCACGGTGACTACGGGAGCGCATTTGTTCTACCTTGCGCGGATGTGACGGAGCAGTTGGGCGAAAGGGAGGATTATCGTAACCTCCAGCGTTCCATCTGCGTTCTGATTACCGTCGCGTGCAAATCAACGAGAACAGGGTCTCATAATTTCTATAGACTTCATCCAGAAACTAACTCCGGTTTGAAACCCCGTCCGTAAGAAAGGCGCGGAGGTTGGAACCTCTTAGAAGCCGTCTCAAGAAATGTCATGCGAGGCGTTTGAGCAGTAGATGAATCATAACGAGCTTAATCATGCTTTCGGATTGACGCGGGTTTATTTCATAGTCGCGGTTGAGACGGCGG
>JAIRMN010000153.1 GCA_031258715.1 Zoogloeaceae bacterium | reverse complement strand
GGTCGCTCTCGATTTCGCCGGATCGGCAAGTCCCGGCCTGTCGCTTCGTCGTAGTGGCGTTGATCGAGCCGCTCATTGAGATAACGGCGGCAGAGGCGAACGAGCCTGTCCTCGAACGGTGGGTCTTCCTGATACGCCTTCATCGCCTCCAGGACAGATTGCGCCCCGACCGCGCGGAGAGGGTCTTGCTTGCCGCCTCTCCTCAATCGGACGAAATTCCGCCGGATACGCATCGCCAAGCTCCCCTTCCTCATCGCCACCACCATCCCTTCCAACCGCTTCCATATCCCCGGATGGAAATCCTGCTTCTCCAAAAGCGCTTCATCTTCCCGTCACATCGAGATACGCCTTCTCCCGTCATCGCCACATCGAACATCGAATCTCCAATGTGACTACCCCACATCGGCTTGAATCGCACACCCGTCAGAACGCGAGGCTTTGACATTCTGGCGTCTTCCTTTACAATTTCGCCCCTTTCGGTTCATTCATCGGACAAATCTCATGGTCGTCATCCGTCTTTCCCGTGGCGGCGCAAAGAAGCGCCCTTTTTACAATCTGGTCGTCGCGGATTCCCGCAATCGGCGCGACGGGCGTTTCGTGGAACGCATTGGTTTCTACAACCCGGTCGCCGCCGCGCATGAAGAAAACCTGCGCGTGGCGCTGGATCGCCTCGACTACTGGCGGCAAAACGGCGCGCGACTGTCGCCTACCGTTACCCGTCTGGTCAAGCAGTACGTCGCCAAAACCACGGCACCTGCCTGATTTTTACGCTTGACCGGAAATGGTCGCGTGTTTTCCTGCCTCCCCTGCCATGACGGAAGACTCGAGACTGCTGATCCTGGGGCGCGTCAGTGCCGCCTATGGCGTCAAGGGCTGGGTGAAGGCGCAAGCCTTTGGCGATGACGCGGCGCATTGGCGCGACATTCCTGAATGGCATCTCGCGCCGACGGAAAACGGCCCATGGCGGCAGCAAGAAACGGAAGAATGCAAGGAGCACGGCGAAGGGCTGTTGATTCGTTTTGCGGGCGTCACCGACCGTAGCAAAGCGGAAACCCTGAAAGGCTGCTGGCTTGCCGCGCCGCGTCACGCCTTGCCGCCGACTGCCGCCGACGAATTTTACTGGGCCGATCTCATCGGCCTGGACGTGATGAATGACAAGGGCGAAAACCTGGGACGGGTCGCCGGCTGCATCGCCAGTGGCGCGCAGACGGTGTTGCGTGTTCGGGATGGCGAAACGGAACGCCTCTTGCCTTTTGTCGCGGCCATCGTCCATGAAGTCGATCCCGTCGCGGGCAGGATGCGGGTGAATTGGGGGGTGGGCTGGTGAAGGCCGTTTTTGATTGCGTGAGCATTTTCCCGGAGATGTTCGCCGCGCTTACTGGCTCCGGCATTACCCGCAAGGCCCAGGAAGCCGGATTGTGGTCGCTGGAATTGTGGAATCCGCGCGACTATGCCGACAGCGCCTGGCGCAGCGTCGATGACCGTCCCTACGGCGGCGGCCCCGGCATGGTGATGCGCGCCGCGCCGCTGGAAGCCGCCATCCACGCGGCCAGGACGCGGCAACGCGCGGCGGGCGTAACGAAGAGCCGAGTCGTTTATCTCTCGCCCCAGGGAATACCGCTGAATCACGCGAAAGTCCTTGAAATGGCGGCGGACATGCGGGCGGGTCTCGGCCTGGTATTGCTGTGCGGACGCTATGAAGGCGTGGATGAGCGCCTGATCGAGCGCGTGGTGGAAGAGGAGATTTCCATTGGCGACTTCGTCGTCTCCGGCGGCGAACTGGCCGCCATGTTGCTGATAGACGCGCTCGTCCGTCAATTACCCGGCGCGCTGGGCGACGCGGCTTCCGCCGTGGAAGATTCGTTCGTGTCGGGTTTGCTGGATTGCCCGCACTATACCCGTCCCGAAGTATATGCGGGACAGGCGGTTCCGGAAGCCCTGCTTTCCGGCGACCATGACAGAATTCGTCGTTGGCGGCTGAAAGCGTCGCTGGCGCGAACCCGGAAGCGCAGGCCGGAACTCCTGGCGCAACGCGCGTTAAGCGCGGAAGAAACGCAACTCATGAAGGAAATCCGTCTTGAGCAATGCGGTGAGCAATGACATTCAACAAGGAAACTCACATGAATCTGATAGCGCAACTGGAACAGGAAGAAATCGCCCGCTTGGGCAAGCAGATCCCCGAATTCGCGCCTGGCGACACGGTGGTCGTACAGGTCAAGGTCAAGGAAGGCAACCGCGAACGGCTGCAAGCCTATGAAGGCGTGGTCATTGCCAAACGCAACCGGGGTTTGAATTCTTCTTTCATCGTCCGCAAGATTTCCTCCGGCGAAGGCGTGGAACGCACATTCCAGACCTATTCCCCGCTGGTTGCCAAAATCGAGGTCAAGCGCCGCGGCGACGTGCGTCGCGCCAAGCTCTACTACCTGCGTGACCGCTCCGGCAAGTCCGCCCGCATCAAGGAAAAACTGGTCAAGAAGACGCCCGCGAACGGCAACGCGGACGCCGCATAAATCGCGGGCGGTGCCTCAAGAGACAGGCCAAGGAATCCTGCTCCGTCATTCTCAGGAGCGGAGCGAGAAGCAATCCAGATTCGTACCCCCCGCCTCGCGCCACGCTTCTGCGATAATGTCGCCTTCCTTTCGTGTGTGAGGCGTTGGGTCATGTTACGTGTGGCGCTTGTGATTTTTGTCTGTTTTTTCAGTGCGGCAACCTGTAGTCTGGCCGCGCCGTCCAAAGTAAAGGCGCAGGCGGCAGTGGCGAAGAAGCCCGCGCCCAAGGCGCGTCCCGTCGAGCTTGCCCACCAGTTGAGCGCGCGCGGCGCGTTGATGCTGGCGGAACTGGTGGAACGCTTCAATAGCGAGCAGCCGGAAGCCGAGCGCATCCAGTTGTTGCGGGTCGAGACGCAGGGACGCAAGCCTGCGCTCCTCAACCTGGCGACGCCGGGAACGATGGCGAACTTTCTGGTCAACAAGGCCGCCTTCAAGCCTGTCCATCAGGTGTTGAAAGAAAACGGCGGCAACGTTTCCGGGAAGGATTTCTCAGCCGATCTGCTGGCGGGAGAAAAACGTGACCGCCTGAATGCCCTGCCGCTGGCCTTTTCCACGCCGGTGCTTTTCTACAACAAGCGCCTTTTCCGCCAGGCTGGACTGGACGCGGACGCGCCGCCCAAAACCTGGCAGGAAATGCAGGACATGGCGGGCGCGCTCAGGGATCGCGGCATTGCCTGTCCCTATACGTCCTCCTGGCCTGCGTGGGTGCATGTCGATAATCTTTCCGCCCTTTCCGGCATGACGATTGCCGACAAAAAGGGCAGGTTCGCCTTCAACGGGCGCGTCCAGGTCAAGCATATCGCCATGCTTGCCACCTGGCACAAGGCGCGTTACTTCCAGACCTTTGGTCGCGCGGACGAGGCGGACGCCCATTTCTACAACAGCGAATGCGCGATGTTGACTTCCAACGCCTGGACGCACAACCTCATGCAAGACGCGCCCGGCGTGGAGCTGGGCATCGCGCCCCTGCCGCACCACGACGACCTCTATGGCGGCCCGCGGCATACCCTGGCGGCGGGCGTGTCGTTGTGGGTTGGCGCGGGTTACAAGGCAAAGGAATACCAGGTTGCCGCCCGCTTCATCCGTTTTCTGCTCGCGCCGGACATGCAAATCGCGCTGGCGCGCGGCGGCGGCTTTTTGCCGCTCACCGAAACCGCGCGCGGCGCCATGCGGACTTCACAATTGATGAAGGACGAAGAACAGGCGCTGGATGTGGCCTACGCTTCCCTGCAAGGCAAGGGCGACCTTCATCCGTTGCGCGTCTCCACGCTCGATCCGGTGCGGATTATCGTGGATGAAGAACTGGAACAAGTCTGGGCAGGCAGGAAGCCCGCCAAGGCGGCGCTGGATACCGCCGTCAAGCGCGGCAACGCCATCCTTTCGGCCAAGCCCGCCCTGCGCCGGGTGATTCGCCCGTGAAGAAACGGCTCATCGCCCTCCTTCTCTTGGCGCTCGCCAGCCTGGGTGCGGCCTTGAGCGTGGGGTCGCTGGAAATTTCATTGGCGGAGTGGATGGAAATCCTGCGCGGCGAGGAAACGCTGGCGGCGGACATTGCGCTGAAGTTGCGCCTGCCGCGCGCCCTTTCCGGCTTTGCATGCGGCGCGCTCCTGGCCATCTCCGGCGCGCTGATGCAATCCTTGCTCAGAAATCCGCTGGCAGACCCGTATATTCTTGGCGTTTCCGGCGGCGCCAGCGTGGGCGCGCTCTGCGCCATCCTGCTGGGGTTGGGCGGACTCTTGCTGGACGCCTTCGCCTTTGGCGGCGCATTGGCGGTGCTGCTGCTGGTCTTTGGACTGGCGCGCGGCGACGGAAGCTGGACACAGACGCGCCTGCTCCTGACCGGCGTCATGGTGGCCGCCGGGTGCGGCGCGTTGGTGATGTTCTTCATGAGCGTCGCGCCGGAAACCCGTCTGCGCGGCATGTTGTTCTGGCTGATGGGCGATCTTGGGCAAACCGCGAATCCCTGGCCGCTCCTCGGCTTTCTCGGATTCTTGCTCGTCGCCATCCTGCCCCTCGCCCGCGAAATCACGCTTTTGGGAGGACAGGGAATGGAAAGCGCCCATGCCCTGGGCGTCGATGTGCGCCGCCTGCGCCGCGTCATCTATTTCCTAGCGGCGCTGGCGACCGCCATTGCCGTCACCAGCGCCGGGGTCATCGGTTTTGTCGGTCTCGTCGTGCCGCATCTGACGCGCCTCGTTGTCGGCAACGATCAGCGCGTCCTCCTGCCCGCCGCGGCCTTGTCGGGCGGCGCACTGCTCGTCATCGCCGATACGCTGGCGCGCACCCTGATTGCGCCGGAACTGTTGCCGGTCGGCGTCCTGACGGCGCTCCTGGGCGTTCCCGTCTTCCTCTTTTTGCTCTCGCGCCGCGAAACGCCATGACGATGAGCGCCGCGCCGCTTCTGGAAGCGCGCCAGATCACGCTTCGCATCGACGCGCGCGTCTTTTGCCGCGATCTGGACATACGGCTTTTTCCCGGCGATTCTCTCGTCATCCTTGGGCGCAACGGCGCGGGCAAATCCACGCTGCTCACTGCCCTGGCCGGATTGCGCGCGCCCGACGCGGGGGAAATCCTGCTCGCCGGAAAACCCTACGCCGAACACGGCGCGCGCGCGGCAGCGCGGCGGCGGAGCTGGCTGGGGCAGCGGCGCGATGACCCTTTCGCCGCGCGGGTGCTGGAAACCGTCCTGACTGGACGCCATCCGCATCTGGGGCGCTGGCAGTGGGAGGGCACGGCGGACATCGCCTTGGCGCGCGCGGCGTTGGCGGAAGTGGGGCTGGCGGAGATGGCGGAGCGCGACGTGCGCACCCTTTCCGGCGGCGAGCGGCAGCGTCTGGCCATTGCGACGCTCTTTACGCAGGACGCGCCGCTAATGCTGGTCGACGAGCCGCTCGCCCATCTGGACATGAATCACCAGATCGCCGCCCTGACGCTGCTTTCCGGGCGCGTCCGGCGCGGCGCGGCGCTGGCCAGCATCCTGCACGATCCGGGGCTTGCCGCGCGCTTTCACACCCACGCGCTCTTCATGTACGGCGATGGCGAAAGCGAAATCGGCAGGGCGGAAGACCTGCTCGTCCCGAAAAAACTCTCCCGCCTTTACGGTCATCCTCTGCTGAAAGCCACTGTCGACGGCCATGTCGCCTTCGTGCCCGCATAGCGGCGAGAGGACTCAGGCGTCGGACGGCGGTTGCGCGGGCACGCTCAGTCCGGCAATGAGGCGCTCGACCTCGGCCCCTTCCAGTTCCAGCATCCGGCCACGCTTCAGGTGCGGCGGCAGGACGAAGGGGCCATAACGGACGCGGATCAGGCGGCTGACCTTGCCGCCAACGGCCTCGAACATGCGCCGCACTTCACGGTTTTTGCCTTCGAAGAGACTGATGCGATACCAGTGGTTCGCGCCTTGTCCACCCGCGTCTTCCAGGCTGTTGAAACGGGCGGGACCGTCTTCCAGCATGACACCTTCCAGGAGTTGCGCCCGCGCGTCTCCCGTGAGTTCGCCCAGCACCCGCGTAGCGTATTCGCGCAACAATCCCACGCTGGGGTGCATCAGCCGGTTCGCCAGTTCACCAGAAGTGGTAAACAAAATGAGGCCGGAGGTATTCAGATCGAGCCGTCCCACCGCTACCCAGCGGCTGCCGCGCAGACGGGGCAGGGCGGAAAAGACATTGGGACGGCCTTCGGGATCGTCGCGGGAGACAATCTCGCCCTCCGGCTTGTGATAGAGCAGCACACGCGGCAAGCGCGGGGAAAGACGCAGGGCCACGAGCCTGCCATCCACCTTTACCCGATCCCTTTGGCCGACGCGCATACCGGTTTTCGCCGGTTGATTGTTGACGGTTATCCGTCCGGCGGCGATCCATTCTTCCATTTTTCGCCGCGATCCCAATCCCGCCTGCGCCAGCGCCTTGTGAAGCCGCTCGCTGGCGACAGGCTCGGGAACGCGCGGCGAGGCCGCGCCATGTCGCGCCGCGCCCCGACGGTTGCGCCGTCCCCGTTCATCCGGCAGGGCGTCGCGGGAAGCGCCTGGCGCGCGCGGACGGGAAGGTTTTTTTTCAGGTCGCATCGGCAGGCTCCAAAAGGTTGGAAGGCAAGACGGCAAGCTCCAGCGCGGGCAATTCCTTCAGGGAGCGCAAGCCCAGATCATCGATAAATTTCCCCGTGGTGGCATAAAGCGCCGGACGCCCCGGCGTTTCGCGGTGGCCGACCACGTCGATCCAGCCGCGTTCTTCCAGTGCGCGAATGGCGTTGGTATTGACGGCGACGCCGCGAATCCCCTCGATGTCGCCGCGCGTCACGGGTTGGCGATAGGCGATGATCGCCAGCGTTTCCAACACGGCGCGCGAATATCTGGGCGGTCTTTCCGGACTCAGGCGTTCTAAATAAGGCATGTATTCGGCGCGGGTGCGAAACCGCCAGCCGGAAGCCAGCTGCACCAGTTCCGCCGGACGATCCCGCCACGCTGCCCGCAAGGTTTCCAGGCATTTTCGCAACAGATCGTCGCCCAATTCATCGTCAAACATTTTTTTCATGTCTGCCAGCGAAAGCGGCTCCCGCGCGGCCAGGAGCGCCACTTCCAATATCGATTCGAGTTTACGCAAATCCATTTTGCCGGTCTCGCGCCGTCAGGCGAATGTAAATGGGAGAAAAGGCTTCCATCTGGACGATGTCCACCATCTGTTCACGCGCCAGTTCCAGCATGGCGATGAAATGAACAACCAGCATCGATACGCCCAGAAGCGGGTCGAACAGGGACTCGAAAGCGACATGTCCTTCTCGCGCCCGCAAAAAACGCAGGATGACGCTCATGTGCTCGCGCACGGAAAGCGCCTCGCGCGTGATCTGATGGTGCGCGTGCAACCTGGATTGACGCAGGACATTGCGCCAGGCGGACTGAAAATCTTCCAGGGAGACGGACGGATAATACTCGATCAGGTTTTTTTCGACCCAGGTTTCCACCCAGAGAAAATCCCGATCGGCCTGTTCTAACCGATCGATTTTCTGCGCGGCAAGCTTGATGCGTTCGTATTCCATCAGCCGCCGCGCCAGTTCCGCGCGCGGATCCGCCGCATCCTCGTCGCTCGCCGCCTTGGGACGGGGCAACAACATGCGCGACTTGATCTCGATCAGCATCGCCGCCATCACCAGATATTCGGCGGCCAGCTCAAGGTTTCGGGATCGCATGGCTTCGACATAATCCAGGTATTGCCGCGTGAGTGACGCCATTGGAATGTCGAGAATATCGACATTGGCTTTGCGAATCAGGTAAAGCAACAAGTCCAACGGCCCCTCGAACGCCTCCAGCATGATTTCCAGCGCGTCCGGCGGGATATATAAATCCCGCGGCATCTCGATGAGCGGCTGCCCATAGATGCGCGCCTGCGCCAATGCGCCCTCCGCCTCGCCCTTCGCCTTTGCCAACCTTTCCATGTCGCCGCGCCACATCACAGAAAACGGCGAATGATAGCCTGAATCAAGAATCAGGAAAGAGAAAAGTTACCGGCGCTTTGCGCCGCAGGTTATGAATCTGGATTGAACCTGTCCCCCCAAAAACGGATGCCAGGCCAGGAAGCGATAGTTTCACCGCCATTGCAACCTAGAGGTTCCTGTGCGCACCATTTCCCGTCATCGCTGCACAGACTGACTCAAGACTCAGGCCATCGCCCTAGCGGAGTCCGGTTGGTCAGGCCAGGGTTGCCCGGCAGTTGGACATGTCTTCCAAGA
>JAIRMN010000009.1 GCA_031258715.1 Zoogloeaceae bacterium | reverse complement strand
CCGGAGAAGATATTGACCTTGCTGAACTTGGAGACGCCCGTCAGGAAAGCGAACTTGATGTGCGCGTCCTGCCCCTTGATGACGGAGTAGAGATTCCTCAGCCCGTCGCGCATTTCAAGGGCAAGCTCGGGCGAGGTGAGATTATCCAGGATGGGCTTGTCGTATTCATCGACCAGCACCACGGCGCGCTGGCCAAACCGGGCTTCGGCCGCCTGGATCAGCCGGATGAAGCGTCCGGGGATTTCGCCGGCACCTTCTTCCAGTCCCAGGCGTTGCTCATTCTCGGCCAGGATGTCCAGTATCCGTATTTTCAGTTCCGCGGCGCTCGCCATGACGCCTTCCGCGAAGCTGATGCGGATCACCGGATATTTTGTCGTCCAATCCCACTTGTCATGGCAGTGCAGCCCCCGGAACAGCGGCTCGTTGCCCGCGAACAGTTCAGCCAACGTATCCAGGAAGAGGCTCTTGCCGAAGCGGCGCGGGCGAGAGAGGAAGCAGGCTTTTCCCTCCGCGATCATGGAGAGCGCAAAGGCGGTCTTGTCGACGTAGTAGCAGTTGTCCTCGCGGATTTCGCGGAAGGTTTGGATGCCGATGGGGAGTTTTTTGCGCGCCATGATTCGGGATGCGGCCGGTTGACAAATCACGCGCAGGATTGTACCGCAGTGGCGACGCCCTTACCCGCGCCGTCCCACGACGACGGGAGACCGAAAAAATAGTTCAAAAAATAGTTGACCTGGCAAATAATAATTATTATTGTTAGCGTTACTGGGCTGCATGGCAAGGAGGCAGGGCGCCTGATGCGAACTTTGGAGAAGACGGCGGACGGCAAGTCTGTCCAGTCCAACGAACAGGTGCTGTCCAGGCTTGAGGCTCTGTACAGGGAGGCTTTTGCCCATGACGGGTTTGCAGAGATACGGGTGGAAATCCGCATCCTGCGGCGCGGGCAGAAGGAAGTCATCCTGCATTGCGGCAAGCAATACCGGTTCGTTGTGGATTGCCCGCCTTCCGTCCCTCCGGGAAAACGGGAGGGCGGGCAGAAGCCAGCCAGACTTGGGCTGGCTGAAGAGAACACTGGCTGGCGACGTGGGGTCGCGGCGCAACCTGCCGGCGAAGAGCCGGATATTTCGTAACAGGCGCGACTTGGGCGTTCCCTCGGGGGGAAGCGGAGTCGGCAAAACTCTTCCGTTTTAGGAGATTCTCATGTCCATGTTGTCCAGGCTCCTGGCTATGCCCAGGGCCGAACTCAAGTCCCGGCTGCAAGCCGTCGATACCAGCGCCGTCAAGGATCGCGGCCTGCGCCGCAGGTTCGAGAAAATCCGCGCCAAGCAGGGCGGCTTCACGCTGCTGGAACTGCTGGTCGTGGTCGCCATCATGGCCGCCATTGCCAGCACCGCCACATTCTTCCTGCAAGATACCGACCGCCGCCAGGCAGCCGGCGCCCACGTGACGATGATGGACCAGATCGCCCGGGGCATCCTGCAATTCCAGAAACTGAACAACGCCAAACTTCCCGACAATTGGGATTCCCTTATGGCAAGTGATGATGGCGAATCGTTTGCTGGTGTCGAGCCTCTTGCGATCCTTAGCGAGGATTTGACGCAATATATCAGGCCATTATCGGTAGGTGGTGGTGCTACTGATCTGGTACCCGTGGTCCAATCGCTACGTGATGCAGGCATCACAAAGGTTCGGCTTGTGAATAGTAGTGGTCCTACTGTCACGGGTGCTTTTGGTAAGGCCGCTGACGGTACTACTGACCTCACGTGCGCCAATGATGACGATGACCCGCTTGAAGAGGGTGGGGAGGGGATTCGGGCTGTCATCGACTCCAAAGCCAACGATGTCACGCCGCAAAATATTTTCCGCACGAATGGTGCTAACGGTTGCGGTGGCGCTACGAATGTGGCGTTGGCCGAGACTGTTGGTTCTGATGGTTCGGTCACTGCCGCCGCGGACGATTTGGATCTCATGGAGTGGTACGGAAATATGCAGCGCGTCGGCGTGCCTCTTGAAACGACTGCTGCGGGCGCAGATCCTACATTGATCGCATTCGGTGTCGGCGCTGACGCCACGCTTTTCAACAACGCGAAGATCGGTTCGCTTTCCACGCCGCCAATCTATCGCCATGTGGAAAGCCATGAGTACAACCGCTTCATCGTGCTCTTCAACGTCACCAATGGCGGCCCGGCCACCCTCCAGGCCATCATCGACGGCGCGGGCGACACCAAGGACGAGGAACTCGGCGAACTCGATGGCGTTCGCCCGACCTAAGCGCGCATAGCTTGGCATTGCCTCATATGGAAGGCGCTTTTTCTCCTGTCGCGCCTTCCACTTCTAGCCAGCGTTCCCATGGGAGCGCTGGCTTTTTCGCCCCGTCCGCTGTTTTTCCCGAAGATTCCATGTGCCGCACATCACGCGCTCCGGGTTTCACCCTGATCGAACTGCTGACCGTCTGCGCGATCCTCGTCGCCCTTTCCTATCTGGCTTGGGGCGCCTATCTGGGCGTTGACCGCCGCGTGGAGGATGAGCTGGCTCGCGGAGAGCTGCTGCGGCTGGCCGACGCGCTCCGGCGATTTCATGACGACACCGGCTACTGGCCCGGCGAAGGGCCGTTTCAGCTGAATGAAAATTGTAGCGATCTTTCTTCCTCCATCGCCGCCGTGGATTCCCGTCAGACCGGGCCATATGGGGACGCGGCTGATACGGAGTCGGCCACGGGCACGTTCGAGGAGCGTAAAGAGTGGTTCACCTCGCCCGCCAATCTGTCCCTGCTTTTCAGGAAGCCCGTGATATGCGAAGGACATCGGCTCGCTTTTCTGGAAGACTGGAATGCCGAGACCCACCGCGGCTGGAACGGCCCTTATCTACCGACGAACAAATTGCATTGGGTGGATCTCCTGGCTGGCGCAAAGCTCGTCAATATCCCCGCTTTCGGCGTCGGCCCGGCCTTCGCGCCGAATGCGGGCAGCGCCGACTGCACCACCGACCTGAACAGATGCGCGTTCAGCTGGCGGAGCGTTCCTGTATCCAGTGTCATCACCCTCGACGATTCCAATGGCGACGGCGTGGACGACGTCACCGGTTACGACCCCGCGAAACACGAATTTGCGCGCCATGCCCGCCCTTTTCTGTTTTTCCTGGAACCGCCTCGCGTGGTGTATGCGGGCGAGGATGGTCGCTATGGCGACGCGGATCCGGGCGACGACCCCTGCCGCCCGACCGCCAGTCTTGGCGACGACATGGTGATTTGCCTTTGACTGTTTATCCTCCAACGAGATGAAAACGACAATGACTGCCAGACCCTTCTTTTTCCGCTTCGCCACCGCGCTGTGGCTGTCCGTTTTTTGCCTTTGCGCCGCCAATGCGGCGCGGGCGGAAGATGCTGGAACGACGGCGGGCGAAAGCGATCCCCGCACGGTCTACAAGGAAATCAAGCTCGGCGAGCTTGTGCCCGTTTCGCGCATGACAGATGGCGGGCGCGCCATTTTCGAGCCGCGCCCGGTGCGCTTTGCAGCCAGGCTCGCGCAATTGCCCTCGCCGCAAAAGGCCGATTATCTGAAACAGGTCATGGGCATGATGGGCGTGACCGCCGGTCTCGAGGTGAGCCAGCGCGTGGCGCTCGACTATGGCGGCGAGAAATTGCTCGCCGCCTACGTGGAAGACGAAGCCGCCGTCCGCATCGGCAAGGAACTCAAGGCGGGCGATACGCGCACCTTCTATGCGTTCCACGTCTATAACAACCGCTACGGCCCGGCGCTGGTGATTATCTCGTTCGATGAACAATGACCGTATTCCCCGCCGCGCGAGAGCCGGGCTGTTTTCCTCCGGCTTTACGCTGGCTGAACTGCTGGTGGTCGTGGCGGTACTGTCCGCCACTGCCCTGGCGGCGTTCGGGCTGGTGAGCGAGGATCGCGCCCAGGCGCGCATCGACGATACCCGTAACCGGCTCACGATCTTGCGCCGCGCCATACTCGGGCCGGAAGCGCCGGTCTACGGCGGCGAGATGCGGCTTGCCGGGTATGTGGCGGATAACGGACGGTTGCCCGGAAACCTCGGCGAGTTGCTCAGCGGGGCCGGACACAGCTTGCTGGCTGGCTTGAAGCCCAGGGCGCCAGGTTCGATTGACGAGGAATGTCTCCAGACGGGCGTAGGCGATGATCTCGATGGGGGTTCCGTTCTCAAGGGGCATCGCGGCAATTACCTGGCTGGTGTGGCGCACAAGGGAGCATTCCGCGATGGGTGGGGCAATGTGAATGTGGCGGTTCCCGACCCCGATGCCCCCGACGCCAATTTTGGTTGGCTGCTCTCCTCTGTCGATGTGGGTAAGGGTATCGAAATCCGGAGCCTCGGTGCGGACAATGCGCTGGACGACGATTTTCCCCCGAACTCGGCGCCGGAAGCCGATCAGATCACGCAGATTGACGAGGCGGACTGGCTGGTGCCGCTCGGTGGTTGGACGGTGACGCTCAAAAATGTGGGCGATGAGGCAGTCAATGCCCTTGATGAATACGGAGCGGGCCATTTCGGCCATCTCGGCTTTGTCCTGCTGGTGTTCGAGAACGTTGGCGTGAGCGGGCGATGGCGGGAATACCGGAGCAACTGGAACAGTTGTGGCAGCAGTAGCGGCACAGAGGTGCCCGATCTGGTTCCTGGGGGTACTTGCACGTTCATGTTTGTCGAAAATGCCGACAAGAAGATCGCGTGCGGGTCGGCGCACATTGATGCCAAAGTGCCATTGGGCCGTCATGTACTGACTCTGACTGTCGATAACGGTTTACCGTCGGGGCCCGCGCGCCATATCGTGACCCTGGTCGATTTCTTTCCCGGTGCACATCCGCCGAATCTCACCCTGGCTGTGCGCAAATGAACGTGCCGGAAAAAAAGATATTGTCTATCGCCTTGTCGCCACGTCGCACGTTGTTCGCGCCGCTGGCGCGGATAAAAGGGCGCGATGGCGACGGGCGCGGCGCGATGTTGTTTCGCGCGCTGTCCCTGGGAAGCGGCTTCGTCGCGCGGCTGCGGCGGATGCTTTCGCCGTCGCTGCTTCTGCTTGTCTGGGATGTTGGCCGTTTGAGTGCCGTGACGGCGTGGCGGCAGGGCAGGACATGGCATTTTTCGGAGGAATCCTCGTCCCGTCTCGCTGATTTCGCTCCTGCGCTCGATGAGGCATTGGGTGGCCTCGAAGCCGTCGGCATCAGAATGCCCCGACGCTGCTACCTCGCCGCGCGCTTCATCGTGCCCGCGCGGGTGGATTTACCCGTCGATCCGGAAAAGCTGCGCCCGCGCCTGCAAATGCGCGAACTGGCGCGCGCGGAAATGGAACCGGCGGTCTCGGAGGCCGGGGCGCTCTGGACGATCGGCGCGGTGCTCGCCGCGCGCGGGCTGATTGGCCCGGAAGACCGCGAACGCATCGCGCTGGAACTGGCGCTGCGGCGCGAGCAGTCGAACGTGCCGACGTATTTCGGGCAGGTGGCTTGCGATCTCGGGCTGATCGGCAAAGCGGATTTACAGGCGGCGCTGCATTTGCAGGAAAAATTGCAAACGCTCGAATCCACGCTTGCTTGTGGTTGGACGGGCTATCGGGGCGAGTCGGGCGAACCGCCGGTGTGGTTGACCTCGGCCTGCGGCCTGTCGTTGTGGAGCCGCTTTGAGCTTGCCTGCAAGCGTCGGGGGCTGAAGCTCTTGGGCGGCCTGCCGCTGGCTTGGAGCGTGAGCGAAGCCGCCGGGGATGCCACGCACCGCGCGGCGCTCAGGATGGAGCCAGAAGGCTGGACGGACGAGCGCAGGCACAGCCGCATCGCACTGGAAATCCATGCCGAGGATGTGGTGGCGGTGCTGCGCCACCGGGGCCGTGTCGTGTCGGCGCGCGTCGAAGGGCGCATGGAACGGGCGTTGGCGGTCGACTGGCTGTTGCGGCTGGTCGCGGACTGGCGCGCGAGTGGGGTGGGCACGTTGGAAATCGTCTGCCTCGCGCCCGGCGACGAGGCGGCGGTGAAGGGATTGCTGGACGATTTCGCCCAGCAGTGGGGCCAGTCGCTGCAATGGCGCGGTGCGGCGGCGACCCGACTCGCTTTGCTCGATTACATGGCCGGGCAATACCAGGCGCGCATCGAGCCGTTGCCGCTCATCCGTTTCGGCGAATTGCCCCGGCCTTTGTGGAAACGGACAGGGTTCTGGCATCTGTGCCTGCCGCTGCTCGCGCTGACTGTCGTGACTGGCGTGGGCATCCGGCAGCGCATGGAGATCAAGGCCATCCAGACACGGATGGATCTTGCCGAGTTGGAAGTCAGGCGCAGCCTGGAAGCCAGGAAAACGGAAACCGGCTTTTTACTCGAGGCTCGACAGGGCAAACAGAAGCTCGACGATTTACGCAGGCAACTCGCCCGCCTCATGCCTGAAGTCGAGCGCCTGCAAACCATCGAGAACATGGCAAGCCATTTGCCGCAATTGCTGCGGGCGCTCGCCCAGCATATCAGCGATGACCTGGTGCTGGAAGTTGTGCGCAACAGCCGTTCGGGCGGCAACATCAGCGACATCATGGTGGTCGGCTGGACGAACAATTACAGCAGTGCGCAGGATTTCGCCCTGCGCTTGCAGGGAGGGCTTGCAGGCTTCGGCTATTCTGTGGCGCAAACCGATGTTCGGGCCGGTGACGGGCGCGATGGCAACCCTGGCTATTTCGTATCGTTCTGGTTGATACCGAGAACGCCGGTGGAAGAGCTTGGTCTGGAGGAAGACAGCGTGCCTGCTGTGAGTGAAAAAGCGAAGAGCGCTGAACCGGTAAACGGAACGGAGCCGGAAACCGGAGAACCGGAGGGTGGAGAGTGAAAAAGTTTTTTCGCCTCATTGCCGATTTCTGGTGGCATTTTTCACTTGCCGAGCGCCACCAGATCGTGGGCGCGGCGTGTTTTCTGATCGTGCTTTTTTACGGTCTGCTGCTCTGGTATCCGAGCCATAAAAAGTTGGGCGAGCTGACCTACAGGGAACAAAAACAGGCCGTGCGCAACCGCACGTCGGCCAAGAGTGCGCCCAACATGAAAAACTTCAATATTGATGGGCTGGACGTTTTGGTCACGCAGCGCGAACTGGCTACAGTGCAAAAGTCGCTTGCCGCACTGGAAACGGATCGCGCGCGGCTGGACGTGCGTTTTACGCCGCTCGACGATCTGGAAACGCTCCAGGCCCTGAAATCGGAGCTGACTCGCCTGGCTGAGAGTGGCGATATGGAAATGACCGCACTGGAACATATCTATGCTCGCCCTGATGACCGCGACCTCCCGCCGACGCCGGAACTGCTCAAAAAAGCGAGCGAGGGCAATCCCTACAAGCGTCCGCTCCTGCGCCTGAAAGCGCGCGCCAGTTACCGGGGCTTGATGGCGTTTCTCGACGGTCTCTCGGCATTGCCGCGCATTGCTGCGCCAGTGTGGAGCGATATTTCCGTGAAGGTTGGCAATCTCCGCCGTAACAGCGAAAGTGCCCTCCTGGGCATGGCCGAAGCGCCCAAGCAATGGCTGGAAGTGGAGATACATCTTGCCATCTGACACCGCGCCGCCCCTGGGCGGCATCATTCCCACAGCCAGCCTGCCGCCGCTGGAAGCCTTCCGCCTGTTGCTCGAACAGTTGCCGATCGAAGGCGCGTCCGACCTGC
>JAIRMN010000119.1 GCA_031258715.1 Zoogloeaceae bacterium | reverse complement strand
CAGGCCGCCGCGTCCGCGCGTCCCGATGGCGAGGCCGTCCTGCGCGTCACCATGGGGCAGGGACAAGTCATCGCCCGCGAACTCGCGCCACTGGTCCAGCAGCAACTGGAAGCCCTGGCAACCCATGTTTACGTCTGGCAAGGCCAGGTCTGGCCGGGACAGAAGATGGACTGGGAAATCGTCGAAGAAGAAGGCCGCCGCGAACGCGGCGAAAATACCGCCGCCAACTGGACGACGCGCCTCACGCTCACCCTGCCGCGTCTGGGCGGCGTGGAAGCGACCCTGCGCCTCGTCGGCGGCAAGGCAATCGAAATCCGCCTCAAGGTGGAAAACAACGCCGCCCGCGCCCGGCTTGCCGCCGAGAGCGGCGTCCTGCAACAACGGTTCGCCACGGCGGGATTGAAGATTTCCGCCTTTGCCGTCAGCCATCCGCGCGACCGCCATGCCGACGAAAAACCCTCGCCCGCCGCATGAGGAACGGCGCGAAGCCGTCGCGCTCGCCTACCGCCAGACCGACGCCGCGCCCAGGGTCGTCGCCAAGGGACGCGGCCTGATCGCCGAGGAAATCATCTCCCGCGCCAGGGAACACGGCGTCTATGTGCACGAATCCCCGGAACTGATCTCGCTCCTGATGCAGGTCGATCTGGACGAACACATCCCCAGCCAACTCTACCTCGCCGTCGCCGAACTCCTCGCCTGGCTGTACCGCGTCGAACACCAGGGCGGCGAACCCAAGACCCGCGAACCCGTCCCCGTTTTCCCGCCACAAGGCAGACATCGGGACGAATCCGCCGCCTGACGGCTCACGCGCCGCCATCCTCCAGGAAGGCCCGCGCGTCATCGATGTCGCCGCGCGACTTTTCGAGAAACATCAATTGCCGGACGCATCCGGCGGCGGCCAGGAAATCGCGCTGGTCATCGAGATGCACGGCAAGCGCCTGGTAACGCGCCTGAAGCTCCCGTTCCAGACGTTGCCCAAGCCGTTCGAGCGCCGGAAGATCGCCGCCCGTCCGGGCCGCCTCCAGCGCCTCGCGCCACGCCATCTGCGCCGCCAGGAATTCCGGCTCCATAGGGACATCGCGCCCCGCCTCGACATCATGCCCGGCCAGGTGAAGCAGATATTTGGCCCGCGCGAGCGGCGTCTTCAGAACCTGGCAACCTTCATTGATCCGCGCCGCCATCTGCATAGACAAACGCCGCGTCCGCGCGTCAGCGCACGTAAAACGATCAGGATGCGCCCTCCCCAACAAAGCCAGATAACGCGCTTCCAACTCCGCCAGATCGAGACGAAAGCGCGGCGCAAGCTGAAACAGGGTAAAAAAATCGGTGGTCAAATCCACGGAAAAATCTCAATTCAGGACAGGGAAGGGCGGGGCGCGGATTTCTCGGAGGCATTGAAACGCACCAGCTTTTCCCAATCGATTGCGCCATTTTCCTTGCAAAAGGAATGAATGAAATCAAGGGTAAAGAGGTTGATTCGCTGCGTGTGGGATTCTTCATAGGCGTCGTTTTTTTCTTTCGCCCTGTGGCCCAGAGGTTCGATGATTTCCGTATACAAATCGCGTTCGTTCGAGATGAATTGCCAGAATCGCTGCCCGCAATATTTGAAGTAATCGCCCTTGTCCGGGTTGTTGTCCCGCCCGTAACAGCAGCCATTGACGGCCACGATGTTCAGTTTGGAATGGCTGGTGCGCAAGGTCTTTTTCGCGGTCACGAAATCCGATCTCATCTTGGCGATTTGCGAGCTGTTACCCCAATTCGGGCCGGATTTGATGGCAACGATGTAGCGTGTGCCCGCGTCGTCAAATTCAAGGTCGATGCCCCGGATGCCGGATTTGTAGCCGCCATGAAGCTGCTGGCTGATGAAGATGGCCAGCCCTTCCAGCCAGTCGCCAAACAGGGTTTCCTCGTTCGACGAGAGATGAGCATCGACAAGCCCGCGGACGATCTGCTCGGAAGTCAGCATGTTTTTTGCCCGGAACAGATAGGGATTCTTGCGCTTCAAGACCTTCTTCAGTTTCAGCCTATCCAGACTCTTGATGCGTTTGTCGTGAAATTCGCCGATGCGCGCTTCCACGTACCGGGCAATTTCTTTCATATCAATGGTTTTCATGACGCGCATTCTTCCCTTGTTTCTTCCGGCTCGAACAGGCAAGGCTCGACGGGCTGTAACTGGCGGCGGACCATTTCGCAATATTCCGGCACGATGTCGATGCCGATCGAGTGCCTGTGCATTCTTTTCGCCACGAACAAGGTGGTGCCGGAACCCATGAAGGGGTCCAGCACCGTGTCGTTTTCCCTGGTGAAAAGCCGGATGAACCATTCCGGCAGGCTCTCCGGAAAAGCGGCACTGTGCTGTTTGTTGCCGCATTCCGTCGCCAAGAGCAGGACGTTGGTCGGGTAGGCTTTGTCCCTTGTCAGCCAGTTGGAGATGTTTTTTCCAAAGCCGCTGCCGACTTTCGAGTTGTCCCGGATTTTGTCCGTCTCCGAAAGGTTCTTGAGCCGGGTGTTGGCCCAATCGCCCATCGGCACCATCACGGCGTCCTGGTACATGTGGAATTTCTTGTTTTTGTTGAATTGCAAAAGCCGTTCCCAGGCGTCCCGGAAACGGTTGGGCCACTTGCCAGGATAGCAGTTCTTCTTGTGCCAGATGAATTCCTCCGTCCACAGCCACCCCTGTTTGCGCATGGCGAGGATGAGTTCCATGACATAGGTGCTGCGCTCGCTCGCCACCACCTTCTCCTTGATGTTGAGAATGAAGGTGCCTGCCGGTTTCAGTACCCGCAACAGTTGTTCCGAGATGGGCAAGAACCAGTCCGCGTATTCCTCCGGGCGGATGCCGCCGTAGATGTCCTTTCTCTGGTCCGCGTAGGGCGGGGAGGTCACGACGAGGTCCACGGAATCGTCCGGCAGAAGGTCAAGACATGTTCTGCTGTCCCCCAAATGAACGTCGGCCCGGATTTCCATGATATTCGCCAAATTCAAACGTTGAAGCTCTCGCCGCAGCCGCACTGGTTTTTGGCGTTGGGGTTGTTGAAGCGGAAGCCTTCGTTCAGGCCCTCGCGGCCATAATCGAGTTCGACGCCTTCCAGGTAGGGCAGGCTCTTCGCGTCCACGAACACCTTGACGCCGTGGCTCTCGTAGATTTCGTCGTCATCGCCTGTCTCGTCTACGAATTCCAGCTTGTAGGCCATGCCGGAGCAGCCGCTGGCGCGCACGCCCAGGCGCAAGCCCAGGCCCTTGCCGCGTTTTTCGAGATGTCGGGCGACATGCCGGGCAGCTTGTTCAGTCAGGGTAATGGCCATTTTTTCCTCACGCGGAATGCTTTTTACGATAATCGGCCACCGCCGCCTTGATGGCGTCCTCGGCCAGCACGGAGCAGTGAATCTTGACGGGCGGCAGCGCCAGTTCCTCGGCGATCTGCGCGTTCTTGATCGTCAGCGCCTCCTCCACGGTCTTCCCCTTCACCCATTCCGTCACCAGGCTGGAAGAGGCGATGGCCGAACCGCAACCGTAGGTCTTGAAACGGGCGTCCTCGATTACGCCATCATCATTCACCTTGATCTGCAATTTCATCACGTCGCCGCAGGCGGGCGCGCCCACCATGCCAGTGCCGACACCCGCTTCGTCGGCGTCGAATCCGCCGACGTTCCTTGGATTTTCGTAGTGATCGATGACCTTGACGCTGTAGCTCATTTTTTCCTCCTCAATGCGCGGCCCATTGGACCGTATTCAAATCGACGCCCGCCTGCGCCATTTCCCACAGGGGCGACATGTCGCGCAGCTTGCCGACCTTTTGACGCAGCAAGTCGATAGCGTAATCGATTTCCGCTTCCGTGGTGAAGCGCCCCAGGGTGAAGCGAAGGGAACTGTGCGCCAGTTCGTCCGGCTGTTCTAGGGCGCGCAGCACATAGGAAGGCTCCAGGCTGGCGGAAGTGCAGGCGGAACCGGAAGACACCGCCAAGTCCTTCAAGGCCATCATCAGCGATTCGCCTTCCACGTAGGCGAAGCTGACGTTGAGATTGTGCGCCACGCGCGCCGTCATGTCGCCATTCACATGGATGGCCTCGATGGTGGAGACGCCCTCGAGCAACCGGTCGCGCAACCGGCGGACGCGCGCGGTCTCCGCCGCCATTTCCTGTCGCGCCAGACGAAACGCCTCGCCCATGCCGACAATCTGGTGCGTCGCCAGTGTGCCGGAACGCAGCCCGCGTTCATGCCCGCCGCCGTGCATCTGCGCTTCCAGGCGCACGCGCGGCTTCCTGCGGACGTACAGGGCGCCGATGCCTTTCGGCCCATAGGTCTTGTGCGCGGAAAAACTCATCAGATCGACGTTCAGGACGGAAAGGTCAATCTCCACCTTGCCAGTGGCCTGCGCCGCGTCAACGTGAAAGACGATCCCGCGCGCGCGGCACAGATCGCCTATTTCGGCAATCGGCTGGATGACGCCGATTTCATTGTTCGCCAGCATCACCGAAACCAGCGCGGTATCGTCGCGCAGCGCCGCCTTGAACGCTTCCAGATCGATCAGGCCGTTTTTTTGCACATCCAGATACGTTACCGTGAAGCCTTGGCGCTCCAGCTCGCGCAGGGTGTCGAGCACCGCCTTGTGCTCGGTCTTGACGCTCACGAGATGCCTGCCTTTCACGCCGCCATAGAAATGCGCCGCGCCCTTGAGCGCCAGGTTGTCGGATTCCGTCGCGCCGGAAGTCCAGATGATTTCCCTCAGGTCGGCATGGACGAGCGCGGCGACTTCATTCCGGGCTTCTTCCACCGCGGCCTCCGCCGTCCAGCCGAAGCGGTGCGAACGCGAGGCGGGATTGCCGAAGTGTTCGCGCAGATAGGGGATCATCTTTTCCACTACGCGCGGGTCGACCGGCGTGGTCGCCGAATAGTCCAGGTAAATGGGTAAATGCATGTTTCGTGGCTCCGTTGGTTTTATGCGCGGCGGCTTTCGTCTTGCAGCGCCGTCAGGTTTTTCAGGCCGGCAAGTTCGGCCTTCAAAGCCGGAAGAAAGGCGTCGATCTGTTCCTCGTTCGATTCCGCGCCAAGGCTGACGCGCAGCGCCCCGCGCGCCAAGGCTTCCGGCACGCCCATCGCCATGAGCGCGTGCGAGGGATTGGGATTGGCGCTGGAACAGGCCGCGCCGCTGGCGACCGCGAATCCGGCGCGATCCAGCCGCGCGAGCAGCGTTTCGCCCTCCACGCCGGCAAAGGAAAAATAACTGGTGTTGGGCAGGCGCGGCGCGTCGATGCCGAAAATCGTCGCGCCCAAGGGCAGCAACCCCGCTTCCAGCCGCGCCCGTAGCCGGGAGAGCCGGGCAGAGAGTTCCTTGAGCCTCGATGCCGCCAGTTCGGCGGCCACGCCAAAACCGACGATGGCCGCCACGTTTTCGGTGCCGGCGCGCAAGCCGCCTTCCTGTCCGCCGCCTGAAATCAGGGGAATGAGATCCAGGCGCTTGTCCACGACCAGCGCCGCCGCCCCCTTGGGGCCATAAACCTTGTGCGCCGAGAGCGTCAGCGCGTGAACGCCCGCCTGGTTCAGGGCGCGAAAATCAATCGGTATCTTGCCGAGAACCTGCGCCGCGTCGCTGTGAAACCAGCCGCCGCCCCGTTCCTGAACGCTATGGGCAAACGCCGCCACATCCTGCACGACGCCGGTTTCGTTGTTGGCCAGCATTACCGACCAGAGTCCGGGTTTTTGTCGCGCCAGCGCGTCATCGATGCCCGCGCGCGTGACGCGGCCTGTCGCGTCCACCGGCAATTCGATCAGCCGCCATTCCTGCCGCGCCAGTTGCCGCGCCGCATTCAGGACGCAAGGATGTTCGATGGCGCTGAAGGCCACCGCGCCGCCGCCCTTGCCAAAGGCCGCCGCAGCGCCCTTCAGGAACAGGTTGTTGGCCTCGCTGCCGCCGCTGACGAAAATGATCTCCGTCGGATGCGCGCCCACCGCCGCCGCCACCTGTTGGCGCGCCAGATCCATTGCCCGCCGCGCCGCCCGCCCGTATTCATGCCGGCTGGAAGCGTTGCCAAAGCGCGTCTCCAGATAAGGCGACATCGCCGCCCGCACCCGCGCATCCATCGGCGTGGTGGCGTTGTAGTCGAAGTAGACGGGAAGCGGCATGGCAAAAAAAGCGGCGCTCAGGCGGAAACCTTGGGTGTGGCCGCCTTGTCTCTCCGGCGCGGGATTGGCGCGTCCGAGACGGTTTCGTCGTGCCGGCGCAGCAGATCGTCCAGTGTGATGGAGGCCAGGTAATCCTCCACCTTGCGGCTCAGGTTCATCCACAGATCATGGGTCATGCAGCGGCGTTCCCCGTGACAATCGCCGCGTCCGTTGCATTGCGTCACGTCCATGCGCTCATCCACGCTGATGATGATGTCGGCCACCGAAATTTCCGACGCCGGACGCCCCAGGTGATAACCGCCGCCCGGCCCGCGCATGCTGCTCACCAGCGACCCGCGCCGCAGACGAGCAAACAACTGCTCCATGTAGGAAAGCGAGATGCCGTGCCGCGCGCAAATGCTGTTGAGCGAAACCGGACGCCCGGCGTGACGGTCGCGCATCGCCAGTTCCATCATGGCGGTAACGGCAAAACGCCCTCGTGTGGTCAAACGCATGGCCTGAATCCCTACGATTTAAGTCAACAATAGAGGAGGCGAGGATATCGGCTGAGGCGGCGATTAGTCAACCATTTTACTCAGGTATTCGGGATCGAAGCCGGTGTCCGGCGTTTCGGCTTCCGTCACCTCGACGCCCGCCGTCGCCAGTTGTTCGAGCAGGCGGGAGAGTCTTCGATCGGTTTGCGCCGCGTGTTCGAGCAGGCCGTGCAGGGCCAGCGTCAGGGGATCGTCGCCGTTGCCGAGCGCGTAGGCGGAAAATCCCGCGCGCTCGCCCCTGGCCTTTTGCGCGGCGAGCAGATGGACATCGAGAACGCGCGCCGGAATGCCCACGGCGGTGGCGTTTTCCGGCACGTCACGGGTGACGACGGCGTTTGAGCCGATGCGCGCGCCCGCGCCCACGGTAATCGGCCCCAGTATCTTCGCGCCCGCGCCGACCGTCACCCGATCGCCCAAGGTCGGATGGCGCTTGCCGCCTTCCCAACTGACGCCGCCCAGGGTGACGCCGTGATAGAGCGTCACGTCGTCGCCCACCACCGCCGTCTCGCCAATGACCACGCCCATGCCGTGATCGATGAAAAAGCGTCGCCCGATGACCGCGCCCGGATGGATCTCGATGCCGGTCAGCCAACGGGAAATGGCCGCCACGAACCGCCCCAGCCAGAAGAGCCGCCAACGCCACAACCGATGCGCCAGACGATGCAGGATCAGCGCGTGTATGCCGGGATAACAGGTCAACACCTCCCAGAACGAACGCGCCGCCGGATCGCGGCCAAATACCGAATGAATCTCTTCGCGCAAACGCCGCAACATGGAGGCGCCACTCCTGGTCAAGAAAGGCGAGTATTGTAACAAGACAGGGGACAGAGGACAGATCGCTCGCCATGCTCGCCTTGTGTTCAGTCTTCAGTCGCCTGATGACGCCACTGGGCGCAGACGACAGGCTACCCATCTGTCTTCTGTCCCCTGTCTTCCGATCTGTGCAACAATGCGCCGTCTGTTTACCCTGCCTTCCCACCATGAAAACCGTACTCATTGTCTTTGCCCTGGTCGCGCTGGCCCTGGCGTTGCCGTTGTTCTGGACGCCGAAGACGTTGCCGGAGGGGTTTGATCGCAACCTGCCCTGGCAGATTACGCTGGACGCTTCAGGGAACAGCGAGGTTTTCGGACTGACGCCGGGAAAGAGCCGCCTGTCGGACGCGAGGGCGTTGTTTGGCGACGATTTCGATCTGGCCGTCATTGCCGCCGCCAACCAGACCGGCGCGCTGGAAGTCGATTACGCGCAACGGTCTTTCGGTCCGCTGCTGGCGCGGCTGATTCTCACGCTGGAAGCCTCGCCGGAAGCGATCGAGGCCATGCGCGGACGCGCGCTCAGGCGCGAATACAAGGAAGGCAGCAACAAGAAATTCACCTTGGATCCCGATGACCGCGCGCGCGCCGAAGACGCTGTCATTCGCGCCATCAGCCTGATTCCCAGCGCCCGGCTGGACGAGGAGACCATCACGCGGCTCTTTGGCGTGGCGGCGGAAACGCGTCCCGAAGGCGAAACCCTGACGCATTACCTCTACCCCGAAAAAGGGCTGGATATCGTGATCGACAAGAAGGGACGGGATATTCTGCAATACGTCGCGCCCGGCGATTTTGCCGCCCGGATCCGCGCCCCGCTGGAAACGCCCGCATCCAGCAAGTGAGCGGCAAAATTATGGACAGCCGCGCAATCTTTGCTATAGAATGCGCCCTCTTTTCGCGGAGAGGTGGATGAGCGGTTTAAGTCGCACGCCTGGAAAGCGTGTTCAGGGAAATCCCCTGACGGGGGTTCGAATCCCCCCCTCTCCGCCATTCGGAACAAATACGAACCCGAACCGGGCGCTCATCGTCGAAGAAATGTTCGTTTTGGTTTTCCCTCTAATGGAGCAAGAAAGGCGGGCTGCACACAATGGCAGATACAACAGTGTCCAGGCGACGCAAAGAACCATTGGTTAAGCCTTACCTCAAATGGGCGGGAGGGAAGCGGCAGCTTCTTTCTGAAATAAAAAAGCGCCTCCCTGGACGTTTCGGAGGTTTTCAGTATTACGAGCCGTTTGTTGGCGCGGGCGCTTTATTGTTTGATCAACAGCCGCGTCGGGCAGTAATCAACGACAATAATGAGCAACTCGTGCTTACGTATCGGGTTATACGCGACCATATAGACGAATTGGTCGCCGCACTGAATATGCACAAGGCTCATGATAATGAAATATATTACTATCAGGTGCGGGAACAGGATCGTGATGGCGCGGCGTTTGCGGGTTTGTCTGACGTTCAGAAAGCGGCGCGTCTGATTTACCTTAACAAAACGTGCTTTAATGGCCTGTATCGCGTAAATTCACAAGGGTTGTTTAATGTTCCCTATGGACGTTATGTCAATCCGACAATCTGTAATGAGCCTGTTTTGAGGGCGATCCATCGGTATTTTAATCATAAAAACGTGGAAATTGAGATACTGAATGGCGATTTCGATGTCGCGGTGAAGACTGCGAAACATGGTTCATTCATCTATTTTGATCCGCCGTATCATAGCCCAGACAATACAAATTTTACTGGGTATCAAGCCAATGGCTTTGGAGAAAATGAGCAGCGCCGGTTGCGAGATGTTTTTGTTGCGCGGACAAATGCGGGAGCGAAATGCCTTTTGAGCAATTCTGACACATCATTCATACGCGATATTTACGACGATAGTCGCTTTGAAATTATTGCGGTAAAGGCCAGGCGCGCCATCAATTCAGACAGCGCGAGGCGCGGTGAAGTGAACGAAGTGTTGATCAAAAACTGGAAGTAAGCGCCATGCCTGGTAACTCAACAAAGATTGACAATGCCTAGGAGCGATTGTTTGAGCAATATGATATTCTTTCGCGCATAAGAGACAATGGATCTTTTCGTATTACATCCATGCAGATAAATAAAGAGCATGAAGCGCGGCTCATGGCAAAATTTGACCAGACTACGCATTTGCCGAAGATATTTCGGGATAATAATTTGTCCATTCTTCCGGTAACAAGGGGTGATTATCTTATTGGGCAATTCGTAACACACGCGCCGATTCGTTATGACTCAACAGAAAGACCTAAGCAGGTAGAAAACCCAAGGCTTGAAACGCTGAAATCCGATGATCTTTATAGTGAAGCGTCTGCCTTGTTCTTTGCATATAACAGCGGCATTATCCAAGACGTGATGGGCGGAGATAAGGTCAATCTTACCGTGAATGGGAGAATGGGGTCGGGCGTTTTTTCGTTCCATATCAGAAATAGCCTACAATCACAAAAATCGATGACGGTTGATGTAAAAAATTCTCAGGTTGAGATTGACGCAGGTTTTGAAAGCTCGGAAGCATTTCTTATTTGCGAGGCCAAAAATCAAGCATCGGAAGAATTGCTGATACGTCAATTGTATTATCCTTACAGACTTTGGAGCGAGAAAATTTCAAAGCCTGTTATTCCTGTATTTTTGGCGTTTTCGAACGATATTTTTCATGTCTTTACATATGCTTTTGAAGATAAACTAGATTATAATTCGATAGTCTTAAGAGGCTATCAAACCTATACATTCGCTGATGAGGATGTTACTTTGCAAGACATTATTGATGTGTGGAGGAATACTCCTGTCACAGCAGAGCCGGATGTAACTCATAGAGGTAAGCCCCCGGCTTTGCCGGGGGACTCACCAAGGTTTGACCTTTACGACGGTCGGCGTGAATTTCTGATCTCTGCCAAGGGAAAGGAGCTTCACGATGAAAGAAT
>JAIRMN010000058.1 GCA_031258715.1 Zoogloeaceae bacterium | reverse complement strand
ACGATCTGCGCGAACGCGGCGACGGAATCCTTTCTCGACCAGGCGAGGCAAAGCCCGAATCCTTCTTCATGCAACCGATCGGCGGCGGCGCGAAAACTCGCGTCGTCCAAGCGCGCGGGGAGAAGACCGCGGCCTGTGGCCTCGCTTTTGACGGAAAAGGCTGGGATGGTTTTTCTGATCCCTGATTTCCGACTACCGATTCCTGATCTGTCCTTTGTCTCTTGTCTCCTGATTCCTGCCCCCTGACCTATGGTGTATCCGTTTTTGCGGGATCGTCGTTCGTTCCCTGGGTTTCCACCAGCACCAAGGGTTCTTCCGTTCGGGCGGCTTCTGGTTTTTTGCGGCGCGGGCGGCCCTTGGGCGTTGCCGGAGCCGTCGGCGCGGGCGCGGTGGCAGCGGTCTGCACCAGCACCAAGCCGCTCTGGGCCAGTTCCTTTTCCAGATCGACCGGCGCTGGCGTAGGCTCTGGCGATTCAGGGGAAAAGGGATCCTCTTTCCCGCCTTCGTGTGTGCGCATAAAAACCAGTGGCGTGGCGGGAACTTCGACGGGCGGCGGCGTAAGCGGGGAGCCGCTCAGGTCGGAGAAAGCCACCGCTTCCGGAATCGTCACGTTGGCGGCGACGCTGGTGACCACCGCAGGTGCGGTGGCGGTCGAGAGGGCGGAAGGGCTGGCAGGCTGCCGGAAAACCGAAATTTCCTCGGCGGGCGCGCCAATTTCCGGAAGGTCTCCGGCAGGCGACGCGGGCGGAATGCCGGCGGCGGTGACAGGGACGCGTTCGCTAACGATCGTATCTTCATTGCCTGTGAAGTCGACCGGCGGCTTTTCCGCCGTCAGGCCGCTTTCTTCCACAGCCGCGTCGCGGCGGTTGCCACGTCCACGGCGGCCGCCGCGCCGACGGGGATTGCCGCTCTCCTCATTGCCGGGCGCGTTGCCGGGCGTGACGATTTCCAGCGCCGGGATTTTTTCCACGGCAGGCTCGCGTTCGCGGCGTTCGCGCGTCTTGCGCGGTTCGCGGTGTTCGCGCGACTGCTCAGGCGCGGGATTGGCGGGCGCGGCGGCTTCGCCGCGGGCGCGGGCGCGTTCGTTGCGCGGCGGACGTTCGGTTTTTTCAGTTTTTTCGAGTTTGCCGGAAGCGTTTTCGCCGCGCCGCGTGTCGCGGGGTTTGCGGCGATTTTCGCCACGCTCGCCTTGCGCGTCGCGCCGCGCGTTTTCACGCGGGCCATTGGCGGGCGTCGCGCTGGCGCTGGCCGTGGCGCTTGCGCGGAACCAGGAAAGGATGCGCGAGACGATGCCGCTGCCGACTTCCGGTGTCGCCTTCCTGACGACGGGCGCGGGGATTTCCGGCGCGATGTTCTTGAGCGCGGCCTCCTGGCGCGAACGGGAAGGCTCCGGCCTGCCGTTGCCATTCCCCGGCTTTTCTTCGCTGGGCGTCTCCATCATTTTGTAGGAAGGCTCGCGCGAATCCTCGACATTGAGGTCGTCGTGTTTCAGCCTGAGGATGCTGTGCGTCGGCGTCTCCAGATGCACATTGGGAATGAGCAGGATGGAAACCTTGTGGCGCAGTTCGACAAACTGGATGTCCTGGCGTTTTTCATTCAGTAGGAAGGTGGCGACATCGACCGGAACCTGCGCATGGACGGCGGCGGTGCCATCCTTCATGGCTTCTTCCTCGAGGATGCGCAGGATGTGCAGGGCGGCGGATTCGGTGGAGCGGATATGCCCGGTGCCGCCGCAACGCGGACAGGGAATATAACTGGTTTCCGCCAGCGCCGGACGCAGCCGTTGCCGGGAAAGCTCCATCAGCCCAAAACGGCTGATCTTGCCCATCTGCACCCTGGCGCGGTCGAATTTCAGGGCGTCTTTCAGGCGATTTTCCACCTCGCGCTGGTTTTTCGCCGATTCCATGTCGATGAAGTCGATGACGATCAATCCGCCCAAATCCCTGAGACGCAACTGGCGGGCAACTTCATCGGCGGCTTCCAGGTTGGTCCTGAAGGCGGTTTCCTCGATGTTCGCGGCGCGCGTGGCGCGTCCGGAGTTCACGTCCACCGCCACCAGCGCCTCGGTATGATCGATGACAATAGCGCCGCCGGAAGGCAGGTTCACCTGGCGGCCAAAGGCGGTTTCAATCTGGTGCTCGATCTGGAAGCGCGAAAACAACGGCACGTCGTCGCGGTAAAGTTTGACCCGTCCCACGTCATGCGGCATCACCGATGTCATGAAGGTCTCGGCCTGCTCGAAAATTTCTTTGGTATCGATGAGGATTTCGCCGATTTCAGGGTGGAAGTAGTCGCGGATGGCGCGGACAACCAGACTGCCCTCCGGATAGATGAGCACCGGCGCGCTGGACTTTTCGGCGACGCCTTCGATGGCGTTCCACAGTTGCAGCAGATAGTTCAGATCCCAGCGCAGTTCTTCGATCTGGTGCCCGATGGCGGCGGTGCGGATGATCAGACTCATGCCTTCGGGAACTTCGAGTTGCTCCTGGATGGTGTGCAACTCGGCGCGCTCGTCGCCCTCGGCGCGCCGGGAGATGCCGCCGCCGCGCGGATTGTTGGGCATCAGCACCAGATAACGGCCAGCCAATGCAATCAGTGTGGTCAGCGCCGCGCCCTTGTTGGGGCGCTCGTCCTTGCCGACCTGGAGAATAAGCTCTTGGCCGACGCGCAGGGCGTTTCGGACGTTGGAGCGGCTCTCCGCGCCGGACTGGGAATACCGTTTCGAAATTTCCTTGAACGGCAAAAACCCGTGCCGTTCCGCGCCATAATCGACAAAGACGGCTTCCAGCGAAGGCTCGATCCGGGTGATGACGCCCTTGTAAATGTTGCTCTTTCTTTGTTCCTTGGCGGCCGATTCAATGTCGAGGTCTATGAGTTTTTGTCCATCGACAATGGCGACACGCAGTTCTTCAGCCTGTGTCGCATTGAATAACATGCGTTTCATATGGGTGTGCTCCGGCGCGTGGCAGGACGAAGCACCCACGCAGAGAGCGGGTACGGCGGACGGGCAGGAGGGACGATAATGTCCCGCTCGCCACGTCAGCTTGAAAAAATGTCAGCTTTTCCAAAACAGCCGGAAGCGCCAAAGGCTTCCGGCGATGAATTCTGCATGGGCGTTCGCGGATGTGCGCGACACGCGAATCAAGTAGTATCGCTACTTTTGGTGAGCGAACTTAACCAGGTTGATTTGCGCGGCGAATGGGTCCGACTCGTCCGGCGCGAAAGGCGCCGGAAAAAACGCCTTTGCGAACGCCGTTTTGGGCATTCGGCGCTTGCGGAGGCCGGGACTGCCGACAGGCTGCTCCACTTCGCACGCATGTGGAATGAACAGCGGCTGATCGGTCTGACGGCGCGGCGCTACCATCCGTGACGCAAAATCGGTGTGCAGTATAGTGCAAAATGATGAAGACAGGAAAAAAATCCACCCGCCCCGCAGTGACGTATCGGGAAGTGACCGCCGAGGAAGCCGGACAACGACTGGACAATTATCTGTTCCGTCATTGCAAGGGCGTGCCCAAAAGCCATATTTATCGCATATTGCGGAGCGGCGAAGTGCGCATGAACAAAAAACGCTGCGACGCCAACTATCGGGTGCGGGCGGGCGACACGCTGCGCTTGCCGCCGCTTTCCGTCGGCGGACGCGACCACGGCGTCACGCCGCCCACGCCCTCAATCGACCTGCCGGTGCGCTATGAAGACGCGACGCTCCTGGTCATCGACAAACCCGCCGGCATCGCCGTGCATGGCGGCAGCGGCGTGAGCTTTGGCGTCATCGAAACCTTGCGCCGCCAAAGGCCGGAAGCGCGTTTTCTGGAACTCGCGCACCGGCTGGACAAAGAAACTTCCGGTCTTCTGCTGATTGCCAGGAAGCGTTCGGCGCTGAACACCCTGCACGAGATGTTCCGCACCGCCAGACAGTCGGTCGACAAACGCTACCTGATGCTGGTGAAGGGCGTCTGGACGGATCCCACGCAACAGGTCAGCGTACCGCTTCGCAAATACCTGACGGAATCCGGCGAACGAAGGGTATGCGTGGACGCGAAAGACGGCAAGGCCGCCTCCAGCGTCTTTCGCCTGCTTGCCCGCTGGCAACGCTTTTCCCTCCTGGAAGGCCAGTTGAAAACCGGACGCACCCACCAGTTGCGAGTGCACCTCGCGCACTTGGGCTTTCCCATCTTGGGGGACGAAAAGTACGGCGACTTCGCGCTCAACAAGGCCCTGCAAAAAGAAGGATTGAAGCGCATGGCGCTCCATGCCGCCCGCCTGGGTTTCCCGCATCCGCAGGAAGATCGCCGCTTGACGCTCGTCGCGCCGCTGCCCGCAGCGCTCGTAGGATTCATACGGCATATTGACGCAACGGAAGAACGACGTTTCAGCGCAAGGGAAATGGCGAACATCGCGTAAATGGCGTATCGTTCGCCGGAACTCGTTTTTGGCGAAGTCGCGGCGCGTTCGCGGCGCATGAAAAACATTGGAATCTGCATGAAAAAAGGGGAGAGAAATTGGAACTGCAACCATCCTTGGAAGTGACTTCCGCGCTGGGCGCTTTCTTCGATCTGCCGTTGTTGCTGGCGTTTCTGGTGATGATCGCGGCAGGCGCGCTGGGCGGCCTGGCCAATTTCTACATGGCCGAGCGTCAATATGGCCGCCGGGAAAGCAAGGACTGGCGGCGTTATCTGGTTTTCGGCGTGGTGACGGCACTGACCGCGCCGCTCCTTCTGAACATGCTTTCCAGCAACCTGCTGGCCTCCGCCCGCATGCATTCGGGGTCGCTCTTCGTCTTCGCCGCCTTTTGCCTGATTTATGTGATTGCCGCGCGACGGATTTTCGAGAACCCGGCTTCTTTTTACCGGGAAGAAACCGAACGCCTGCAAAGCGGACTGCATCAGGAAATCGAAACCCTGCGACGCGAGCAGGATTTTCTGCGTCAATGCCTGATGGCGCGTAATGACGCGCCGGACGCTGAAAGAACGCCGGACGCCGACCTGCGCGAAATGCTGACCTACAACGACATCGAGGTGCTGCGCGCGCTGGCGGACGAAAGCTATGTTTATGGCAACCTGGCGGCGCTGACCGAAAAGACCGCGCTGGGACGCGAACTGATCAGCCAACGTCTTGCCGTCCTGAAAAGCGCCGGCGTCATCGAAACCCGTATCAGCGACAAGAATGTGCTGCACTGGGTCATTTCCGCGCGTGGCCGGCAGATTCTCGATGAAGTCCTCTCCGGCCAGGACGACGGCAAGAAGATGACGTGATTTTTTCCGCGTCTTTCGCTAGATATCCCATTCGCGCATGAGCCTCAATATCGTCATTCTCGCCGCCGGACAGGGGAAGCGCATGTATTCCGCCTGTCCCAAGGTACTGCATCCGCTCGCGGGCAAGCCCCTGTTGCGGCATGTGTTGGAAACCGCCCGCCAGCTTCATCCCGCGCGTCTGGCGGTGGTCTATGGACACGGCGGCGACGCGGTGCGCCAGGCTTTTTCTTCGGATACGGATATTCTATGGGCATTGCAATCCGAACAACGGGGCACGGGACACGCATTGGCGCAGGCGCTTCCCCTGCTCGACGCCACGCTGCCCACGCTGACGCTCTACGGCGACGTGCCGCTGGTCGAAAAAACAACGCTGGAACGCCTCCTGCTGCAGAGCGGCGAAGACATGGGACTATTGACCGTCGACCTCGATCATCCGCAAGGATACGGGCGCGTTGTGCGTGATGAACAGGGGCGGGTGCGCGGCATCGTCGAAGAAAGGGACGCCACTGACGCCGAACGCGCGATCACGGAAATCAATACCGGCATCCTGCTGCTGCCCAGGGGCGTATTGGGCGGGTGGCTTGCCGGGCTGAAGAACGAAAACGCCCAGGGCGAGTATTACCTCACCGACGTGGTGGCGCGCGCGGCATCCGGCGGCATGACCATCCACACCACGCATCCCGCCGCCGCGTGGGAAGTGGAAGGCGTAAACGACCAGCGGCAACTGGCCGCGCTGGAGCGTGTCCATCAACGCCGGTCGGCGGATCGCCTCTTGTTACAGGGCGTGTCGCTTGCCGATCCGTCGCGCGTCGATATTCGCGGGCATCTCGTTTGCGGCAGGGGTGTCCGCATCGACGTGGGCTGTGTCTTTGGCGGCGAAGTGCATCTGGAAGACGGCGTAGCAATAGGCCCCTATTGCGTCATTAATGACGCCCGAATCGCGGCGGGCGCGCGGCTGGCGGCCTTTACCCACATCGACGGCGCAAGCGTGGGCGCAAACGGTGTGGTCGGCCCTTATGCGCGCCTGCGTCCAGGGACGGAACTGGCGGCGGGAGCACATGTCGGCAATTTCGTGGAAATCAAGAACAGCCGCATTGGCTCGGATTCCAAGGCCAACCACCTCACCTACATCGGCGACGCCGACATTGGCGCGCGGGTAAACGTCGGCGCGGGCGTCATTACCTGCAATTATGATGGCGCCAACAAGTTCCGGACTTGCATCGAAGACGACGCCTTCATCGGATCGGGCAGCCAATTGGTCGCGCCAGTACAGGTGGGCAAGGGCGCGACCATCGGCGCGGGCACCACGCTCACCCGCGACGCCCCTGCCAACGCCCTCGCCATCTCACGCGTCCGCCAAAACATCATCGCGGACTGGAAGCGCCCGTCGAAAAAAGACACCCAATAAAGTGCGGCGCCCTTGCGGGCAATACGGTCATTGCAAGGCGGCAAGCCCTCGCAGGCTGCAAAACTATCCCGTTTCGTCCTAAAGGATGGCGTCTTCCTCGGCCGCAGCGCTTTGAGCCATGCCCGGACGAAACCGGCTTTATGCTGAAGACAAAAAACGCCTCCGTTTTTCGGGAGGCGTTTTTGCGGCGCAGACTTGGCCGCGCCGGGTTCAACTTTCCGTTTTTTTCGCGGGCCTGGCAGCGGGCTTGCGTGGCGCGGATTTGGCGGCGGGCTTTTTGCCGGGCGCGCTTTTCGTCGCTACCGTCGCGGCTCTGGCGGCGCGATCGACCGCTGCGCTGGCGCGGTCGGCGGCGGCCTTTACTTCGCCTTCCAGATGTTTCTGCAAGCCTTCCTGCACTTGCTGCATCATGCTGAACGGAAACAGGGTCGCGCGTCGCAGCGTTTCGCCGATGGAAACCTGGGCTTCATTCGCCGCGCCGGAAACGCCGGCGGCATTTTGTTCTTCCGGCTGGCGCATGATTTTGCCTACGGCTTCCACGGTAGAGAGTGTGGTTTTCTGCATCTCCAGACCCTGGATCGTCATTTGCAGCATGGAAAGGTTCGTGCGCAGCCAGCCTTCCACTGCCTTGAGATCGGCGATGTTCTTTTCCAGGTCGGACTGGCTGAAGGTTGGCGTCACCATGCCGGGCACGGTGAATCCCAACTTGCCCCACAACTGGCGGACAAATTCCATGGGATCGGATGTCGGTATCGTCATTTTACAACTCCTTTTTGTGAGGACACCCGCTATATTAGCCGAGTTCGTCCAACAATGCCTGGAACGATGCGCGATCGGTGTGATAAAAGCGCCCCGGTCGAGAAAGGCGTCATTCTCCAGGGCAAAGTGAGGCGGCCTTGCAATGACGAGGGCGGCGCGTTGTCACAAGCGCGGCGCGACTTGACACGCGCCCAACCTCGTGGCGCCCACCTGTCATTCTCTGGAGCGTAACGACGAAGCAATCCAGATGCGTAACCCGCGGCTTGATACGCCGGTAACTTTTCTGTCCTCCGTTTCCTGACGCCTGAACCTCATCCAGCCTTCCCTGTATAATCATGAATCATGACTTGTTGGCGCGCGGCAATATTGCGGGCGGCCATGCGAGGGAATCCGGGCGGCGAAAATTTTCAGCCGGGAAAACCATGCGATTCATCAAAAATGGTTGCGCCATGCGTGTCGCGCGTTGATTCACGGCGCTGGCGTTCAGTAACGGAAATCAGCGGTAGCCCTTCAGGGTTGCCGATCGCTACGGTCGAAACTCCGGCCTTTGCGCCTCTCCTGCGGGCGGGATTTCCAGCGGGGGTCCGTTTTATGGTCAGGACGAGAAATCATGGAAAATCAACGAATAGGAGACGGTACGACATGAAAAAAATTCGCAAGGCGGTATTCCCCGTGGCGGGGTTGGGGACGCGGTTTTTGCCCGCGACCAAGGCCAGCCCGAAGGAAATGTTGCCGGTGGTCGACAAGCCGTTGATTCAGTACGCGGTCGAAGAGGCGGTGGCGGCGGGAATTACGGAACTGATTTTCGTCACCGGGCGCAGCAAGCGAGCTATCGAGGATCATTTCGACAAGGCGTTCGAATTGGAGACCGAACTGGAAAAGAAGGGGAAGACCGAGATGCTCGCGGTCGTGAAAAACATCCTGCCGCGTTCAGTGCATTGCGTCTATATCCGCCAGGCCGAGGCGCTGGGACTGGGACACGCGGTGCTCTGCGCGAAGGAAGTGGTCGGCGACGAGCCCTTTGCCGTGATCCTCGCCGATGACCTTCTGGACGCGCAACCCACCGTGTTGAGACAAATGACAGATGCTTACGATGTCTACGCATCCTCTCTCCTCGCGGCGCATGAAGTGCCGTGGGCGGAGACGGCGGGCTATGGCATCGTCGCTTCGAATCCGCTGACCGGACAGGTTGAAGCGGTGAGCGCCATCGTGGAAAAGCCGAGGCCGGAAGCCGCGCCTTCCAACCTTGCCGTCGTCGGGCGTTACGTGCTCTCGCCGCGCGTTTTCCATCACCTGAAAACCGCCCAGCCGGGCGTGGGCGGCGAGATTCAATTGACCGACGGCATTGCCACGCTGATAGCGGAAGAACGGGTATTGGCCTATCGTTACACGGGCACGCGCTATGATTGCGGCTCCAAGCTGGGATATTTGCAGGCTTCGGTCGTGTTTGGCCTGCGCCATCCCGATGTGGGCGCGGCCTTTGGCGCGTACCTGAAAACCCTTTGAGATTTCGGGGGGAAAGGCATGAATCGTGAAGAAGCCCTGGCGCTCCTGAAGGGGGCCGAACTGATCCATTCGGAAACTGTGGTGCAGGCGGCGATCCAGCAGGTGGTGGCGCGCGTCGGGGCGGCGCTGGCGGAAGAAAATCCGGTCGTGCTCTGCGTGATGAGCGGCGCGGTGCTCTTTGTCGGCGAACTCTTGCAACGGCTCGATTTTCCGCTGGATTTCGATTACCTCCACATCAGCCGCTACGGCGCGAATACCAGCGGCCACAACCGGCTTACCTGGCGCAGCGGCCCGTGGATAGACCTGGACAACCGCGTCGTGCTGGTGGTCGATGACATCCTCGACGAGGGCATCACCCTTTCCGCCATCTGCGAACGCATCCGGCAGATGGGCGCAAGGCGCGTGCTGACGGCGGTATTCGCCGAAAAGCTCACGGGACGCCCCAAGCCCATCCGAGCGGATTTCGTTGGCCTCGCCGTCCCCGACCGCTTCGTCTTCGGCTTCGGCATGGACATCCAGGGCGCGTGGCGCAACCTGCCCGCCATTTACGCCGTCCGGACGCCAAGAATGGGATAGCGGAGACAGAGGACAGAAAATTTTGTCTCCTGATTCCTAGTTGTTTAGTCCCAGCGTTTGACGGTACAATGTCTATGACAAAATGGAGGGAGGCCCTATGGGACAAGTTCTACACGGCAGCGCCACAACGACTTCAGGCGGTGCGTCGAGCGATACAGCA
>JAIRMN010000181.1 GCA_031258715.1 Zoogloeaceae bacterium | reverse complement strand
TTTGAGGGGGCTGGGCGCGTCCCTGGTCGCGCCGCCGCGCACCCAAACCCGCTCCCAGCCCCGTCAAATGCGTGGGCGACGGCCGCGCCAATCCATAAACCAACAATGGGGCGCCAAGCGCCGGTAACTTTTCTGTCTTCTCTCCGGTGGATCGTCGTCACGGGGAACAGGTTTTATAATGTCCGGCTTATTGCAATTCATGCGTTCGCGTTTTTTCCACAGGATGGCGCAGAGCAAACTGACGTGGAGTATCGGTGTATGGCGGCCTCTTCTCGAAAGCTGGAAACGGCTTCCAATCCGTTGCCGGAGAAAATAGGCTTTTTGTTACAGGAGTCGCGCTGGCTCCTGGTTGGCGCGTTGGCGCTGTTCCTGGGCATGTCCTTGTGGGGCTATCACCGGGAAGACCCTTCCTGGTCGCACAAGACGGGCGCGACGGTCATCCTGAATCCGGCGGGAAGCGCCGGAGCGTGGGTATCGGACGCGCTCTTGTATCTCTTCGGCTTCTCGGCCTGGTGGTGGGTACTCCTGTGCCTGATGTTCGTCTGGTGGGGCTACCGACGGCTGAACAACGTGCCGGGAACGGTAAGAACGCAGGAAAGCGAAAAGACCAGGACGCCGGATCGTCGCGCCTTCTATCTGGCGATCGTCGGGTTTTTCCTCCTGCTGGCCGCCAGTTCCGCGTTGGAAACCCTGCGTTTCCATGCCTATCTCCCTCCCTTGCCTGGAAGTCCCGGCGGCATCGTCGGGCTGGAAATCGCGGGGTTTTTGCGCGAGATTCTCGGCTATACCGGCGCGACCCTGTTGTTGCTGGTGACCATCGCCGTGGGATGGAGCGTTTTTGTCGGCATGTCCTGGCTATGGTTTTTCGAGCGACTGGGCGGGGCGCTGGAACGAATCTATCTATGGACGCTCGCGTGTTACGAACGCTGGCAGGATCAGCGCATCGGCAGGAGCGTAGCGGAACAGCGGGAAGCCGTGGTGGAACAGGAAAAGCGCCGGGGAGAATCGAAAGAGCCGGTATGGATAGAGCCTGTCGCGTCCGTTGAAAAAGTTTCCAACAAGGCGGAAAAGCGTATCGGACGGGAAAAACAATCCGCGCTTTTCCCGGAGGCGCTGACAGGCGGCCAGCTACCGCCCCTGCATTTGCTGGATGCCGCGTCCGTCCAGGGCGAAAGCGTGGCGGCGGATACGCTGGAATTCACTTCCCGCCTGATCGAAAGAAAGCTCGCGGAATTCGGCGTACAGGTCAAGGTGCTGGCCGCCCTGCCCGGCCCGGTAATCACCCGCTATGAAATCGAACCGGCAACCGGCGTCAAAGGCGCGCAGATTGTCAATCTGGGACGCGATCTGGCGCGCGCGCTGGCGCTCATCTCCATCCGCGTGGTGGAAACGGTGCCCGGCAAATCCTGCATGGCGCTGGAATTACCCAACGCCCGTCGCCAGGCCGTCAAACTCTCGGAAATCATCGCCAGCAAAGCCTGGAACGATCTGGCAAGCCCGCTGACCATTACCCTGGGCAAGGACATCAGCGGCCTGCCGGTCGTGGCCGACCTCACCCGGATGCCACACCTCCTGGTGGCAGGAACGACCGGATCGGGAAAATCCGTGGGCGTAAACGCCATGATTTTATCGCTACTCTACAAATCCGAACCCGAAAACGTGCGCCTGATCCTGATCGATCCGAAAATGCTGGAACTTTCCATCTACGAAGGCATTCCGCACCTGCTCGCGCCGGTGGTCACGGACATGCGCCAGGCCGCCAACGCCCTGAACTGGTGTGTGGGCGAAATGGAAAGACGCTACAAGCTGATGAGCGCCCTGGGCGTGCGGAACCTGGCTGGATTCAACAACAAGATCCGCGAGGCGAGAAAACGCGGCGAATCCCTGCCCAACCCGCTCACGCTCACGCCGGAATCGCCGGAACCGCTGACTGTGCTGCCCTATATCGTGGTGATCATCGATGAATTGGCAGACCTGATGATGGTGGTGGGCAAGAAGGTGGAAGAACTGATCGCCCGCCTGGCGCAAAAGGCGCGCGCGGCGGGACTGCACCTGATACTGGCGACGCAGCGTCCCAGCGTCGATGTGATTACCGGACTCATCAAGGCGAACATCCCGACGCGCATTTCCTTCCAGGTTTCCAGCAAAATCGACTCGCGCACCATACTCGATCAGATGGGCGCGGAAAACCTGCTCGGACAAGGCGACATGCTCTACCTCGCGCCCGGAACCGGTTACCCTGTACGAGTGCACGGCGCGTTCGTCACCGACGACGAAGTGCATCGCGTGGTGGAACACCTGAAACTGATCGGCGAGCCGGAATACGTGCCCGACGTTCTCGTCGGCGCGCCAGACGACGACGACGGCGACGCGGACGACAGCGAAGACGTGGAAAGCGACCCCATGTACGACCGGGCAGTGGAAGTAGTGCTCAAAAGCCGCCGCGCCTCCATTTCGTCCGTCCAACGCCAGTTGCGCATCGGCTACAACCGCGCGGCGCGCTTCATCGAAGCCATGGAACGCGCCGGGCTGGTCTCCGCCGTAGATGGACGCGGCGTAAGGGAAGTCCTCGCCAAAGCCCCCGAAGACTAGTCCTGGCAGAGTCCTGGCGGATGGCGATTTTTCTTTTGGCTGGCCGACATGTCCTGGCAGACGGCATATCCTGGCGGATGGCGCGTAATATCCTTTTGGAACAGATTTCACGATGAAGACTTTTTACGGATGCGGGCTTTTCATCCTAACGGCATGTCCATTTTCCATCCAGGCGGGCGGCATTGACGCGCTGGAGCGGTTCCTGGCGACGACCACGAGCTTCCAGTCGGAATTTTCCCAATCCACCTATGGGCCGAGCAGCAAGATGCCGCAGACTTTGGAAGGCAACGTGGCGATCCTCAAACCCGGCAAGTTCCGCTGGGAAGTGACCGCCCCTTACGCGCAACTGGCGGTAGGCGACGGCGAACAGGTCTGGCTTTTCGACCCGGAACTCGAACAGATCACGCGCAGGAAAATGGACATCGCCCTCTCCGCTTCCCCAGCCGCCCTGCTCGTGGGCAAACGCGACATTCTGCGCCAGTTCGAGCTTACGGAAGAAGAAAAAGCGGACACGGAAGGCATCTCATGGGTCAACGCTTCCCCCAAAAACAAGGAAAATTTCGAAAACATCCGCGTGGGCTTCCATGCCAACGGACAACTGGCAGGCATGGAACTCCTGGATACCTTTGGCCAGATCACGACACTCCGCTTCCACAACCCCCAACAAAATCCCCGCCTCCCCACACGCCTCTTCATCTTCACCCCGCCAGAAGGCATGGAAGTCATCGAATCGGATTGACACGCCCAAAGACACGTCCCGCAACACGCCCCACATTGTCGTTCGAACAGGAGACAGGCGTCAGGAATCAGGAGACAGAGAAAATTACCGGCGCTTCGCGCCGCGGGTTACGCATCTGGATTGCTTCATCGCTACGCGAACCTGTCCACCAAAAATGGACGCCAAGAAGCTTATACTTTCATCACCATTGCAACCTGGAGGTTCCCATGCGACAAATTTCCCGTCATCGCTACACAGACGACTCAAGACCCAGGCCATCGCCCTGGCGGAGTCCGATTGATCAGGCCAAGGCGGCCCGGATGTCATGCCGCCTGCTGGCGGCGTCGGTTTCCGGCTTCCACGCTTACTTGCGCATCGGCCTGAACGTCCGGATCGGGATGCCATACTGCGCGCCAAGTCACGCTTTTGTCAACCGCTAAACCTGGATATTGGGCGTCTCATGGAAGCATATCGGTTCATCGAAGGCTTTGAGCGTGTCGTGGCGCACTTTGGTATGTGGCCAAGCTTTCACGACGCGGAAGTTCTCAAATTGAGCGTTGAGCGAACGCGCGTCGCAACGGCGCTATTGTCAGTACTCGACCTGCGCCTGCGCGGGTGGGTCATGACCTCGGAAGTCACAGAGCAGGGGTTCTACAAGCTGCGCGGTGACGCGGTTTTCCATTTTCAGTTTGAGGGAATCACAAATCTGCGCGTCGCGGGTTTCAACAACCAGAATGTTCTCTCTACGCTGAACCTGGAACTGATTGACGACCCGAACAACCAGTACCGTAAGATTTTGCAGGTTGAACTGGAGCGCTGTTATGCGTTCGAAGCCTCGTTTACTGCGCAGAAAGCTCAGGTTCTTGGCATCACGCCATATGTGCAGTAAACCTTCGCGCACGTGGCGGCAGCCCGTCGCTCAGACTTTTCTGTCTTCTGTCTCCTGAACGCGACAACCCTTGCGGCGGATGCGCCATTGGAAACGCCGGAGCTACCGAATAAAGGCCGACCGGATTGTTTCGTTCCTCGCTTTTGACGGGGAAGAGCGTCATCATGAGGCGCGGCGCGACGAGGCAATCCAGATTCGTAACCCGCAGCGCAAAACGCCGGTAACTTTTCTGTCTTCTTATATATTGAGTTTGCCCCCATGCCTCAGTGTTTGGGGGCATTTCGGGAAGCGCGGTACAGCCTGTCTCTTCTGTGGGTTTAAAGCCCGGAGGACAGTTTTTGGCG
>JAIRMN010000137.1 GCA_031258715.1 Zoogloeaceae bacterium | reverse complement strand
GCTTCAAGGGGCGCGCGGTCCGCGTCTCCAGGGCATTGGTCGGACAACCCATCGCCCTTCGGCCCAGCCTCGAAGCGGACGGCACGAAGCGGACGGCATATACAGGCTTTACTTTTGCCATCATCATTTCGATTCCCTCGACTCGAGAGAATTGGATGTCCTATAATCTGTTACTCATGTCTTGGCACGGGTGTTACCTATGGGTCCGGTCTGCACAGGTGGCAGCGAGGGGGGAAGGCGCGAACCGTCTTTGGCCTGCGTTCGTTTGGATCGCGCCTTCACTGAAAAAATCGAACCGCTCTCCCGCTCCCGGACACACTATAATGCCCGCCTTTCTCGTTCTTCTGGGCTGGAGCCGCGATGAAATTTCTTTTTGACCTTTTCCCGGTCATCCTGTTTTTTGCGACCTTCCACTATGCGGGGCGGAATCCCGACATGTCGGTTGAGTTGGCCGGGCGTTTTCTGGGAGAGGTGGATCCGGCGCAAGCGCCCATCTTGCTGGCAACGGTGGTGGTCATACTGGCGACCCTGGCGCAAATCGTCTATATCAGGCTGCGGCACGGCAAGGTGGAAAAGATGCTGCTTTTGAGCTTTGCGCTGGTGACCGCCTTTGGTGGCCTCACCCTGCTCCTCCAGAATGAAGCCTTCATCAAGTGGAAGCTGACCGTGGTGTATTGGGTAATGGCATCCAGCATGGGCGTTGCCGCGCTACACAAGCGAAACGCCATGCGCCTCATGCTTTCCGGTCAGATCGAACTGCCGGAAGCGATCTGGCTTCGGCTCAATCTTGCCTGGATCGTCTTCTTTATCTTCATGGGCGCGCTCAATCTTTTCGTGGCCTACCGTTATCCGACGGAAACCTGGGTGAACTTCAAGCTCTTCGGCGGCATGGGCTTGTTGCTGTTGTTCGTGCTGGCACAAGGGATATACCTCTCCCGCTACGTCAAGGAAGACGACGCGAAGCCGAACGCCTGACAGAGGACATGCCCCACGAAACATGTTGCCGACTGTAAGCGAATGGACGCGGCTTATTCCACTGGTTTCTTTCGGCTGGTATCATGCGCGTCCGTTTTTCTCTTTTCCGTTTCTCTCTTCCATAGAAGGATGTTTCACCCATGACGATACTGAAAAAACTCGCGGTTGCCCTGACTGTTGGCACCCTCTTTTCCCTCCCTGCCCTTGCCGCTGAAAAGGCTTTTGTCACGGTCAATGGCCGCGCCGTGCCGCAATACGTGGCCGACGCCTTCATCGAAGACCAGCAGCAGGGCGCGCCGGATTCCGAGGAATTTCGCAATGCCGTGCGCGAAGAGTTCATTCGCCGTGAACTGATCATCGGCGAAGCCCGCAAAAAAGGACTGGACAAGAAAAAACAGGTGATGGGACAACTGGAGAACGCGCGGCAAATGGTGTTGGTGCGCGCCTACCTCACCGAGTACCTCAGGGAAAATCCGATCACGGACGCCCAGATCAATGAAGCCTACACCGCGTTCACGCAACGCCTGGGCGATACCGAATACAAGACCCGGCACATTCTGGTCGAGAGCGAGGCCGAAGCCAGGGAACTGGTCGCCAAGCTGGACAAGGGCGGGAGATTCGAAGACTTGGCGAAAGGTTCCAAGGACCCCGGCAGCAATGAAAATGGCGGCGATTTGGGCTGGATGTCGCCTTCCGCCTTCGTCGCGCCCTTTGCCGAAGCCCTCTCCAGACTCAAGAAGGGCGAGTACAGCAAGGATCCGGTGCAAAGCCAGTTCGGTTATCACGTCATCCTGGTCGAGGATACCCGCGCCCTGACGCCGCCCGCGCTGGAACAGGTCAAGCCGCAAATCACCCAGACCCTGACCCAGCAAAAAGTGGAAGCCCTGCTCAATACCCTGCGGAGCAAGGCCAAGATCAACTGAGCGCCCCCCAAAAGCCCCAAACCGCCAGCCGGAAAGCATGGCGGTTTTTTTATTTCCCGCAGGCGCAAGAAGGCCGCGCCGTCCGGGGTGGTCAGGCCACTGAATCGCCCTGGCGCGTTTCCGGTTTCTGCCTTCTTTCTTCCCGATGCCGCCGCACACCGGGTTGCGCGATGGAATAGACGTTGCGTCCGACGTTCTTGCTGGCGTACATGGCGGCGTCAGCGGATTCCAGCAGGGTTTGCGGCGTATCGCCGTGATCCGGAAAAATGCTGACGCCAATGCTGGCCTCGATGGGCAGGTCGAGATTTTCCACTTTCAGATGCGGATTCAGGCGTCGCAGCAGTTTTTCGGCCACCAGGCAGGCTTCCTCGGCGCTGTAGATGGGATTCAGGAGCACCACGAATTCATCGCCCGCCAGACGCGCCGCCGTATCGCTGGAACGCACGCCATGTCGCAGACGGTGCGCCACTTCCAGCAGCATCGCGTCGCCGATTTTATGGCCATGCGTGTCGTTGATGGCCTTGAAATGATCCAGATCGACGAACAGCACCGCCAGTTTGCGCCCGTGCTGGGCGGCCTGGGCAATGGCCTCGTCCAGCTTGCTGAAGAAAGTCAGCCGATTGGGCAGTCCGGTCAGCGGATCATGGTGCGCGATGTGCATCATGACCTGATGATTTTCTTCCAGCGCCGCTACCTGGGCGCGGATCTGGTTTTGCATTTCTTCCACGCTTTTCGCCAGCTGGCCGATTTCATCCTTGCGGCGCGTGGGCAGTGGCAGGATGCCGCCGCTGTCGCGCGCCGCGAAGCGCCGCACGGATTCCAAAATCTGCGCAAGCGGCCGGGTCACGGCCTGGGAAATCGGCCAGGCCACGATCAGCGCCAGGAAACTGAAGAACAACACGATGCGCGTCATATTGTTCGCCAAGGCGCGATGCTCCTGCCAAACCTGGATCAGGGGTTCGGAAATACCGAGAATCAAGGTGCCGCCGCCTACGAAGTCGGTAATCTGCACCCGCTGGAAAGCCGCCGCTACATCCGCCTGATCCGGCTGCCGATCCAGTTGTATGCCGGTCACGATGTTTTCTTCCTTGCCGGCAAGTATCTGCGCCACATCCGGAAACTGCGTCTGCAACAGGTGCCTGTCGTTGTGCCCGTCGGTCTTTGGGCCATAAATGGACAAGCCATCCCGCGTGGTCAGATGCAGTTGGTAATTCATGGGCAGTTTCGCCTGGATCTGATGGGCGATGTAATCCACATCGACACGCAACACGACCAGAAGGCCGCTTTTTCCGCTCCTGTCGTGCGGAACGGGCGTGATTGCCAGCATGGTCAGGCGTTCCGGCTTGCCCTCCTCCTGCGAATAAGCCAGCACATCCGAAAGATAGACCAGCCCCGGACTCAAGCGCGCGACATCTTCGATATACGGATCCAGAAGCCCCTTCTCCACCTCGCGCTGAATCACTTTTCCGCCCTCCTGTGTGAAAAAATGCCTTTCCTCGCCGTTCGGACGCGGCTCGACGATGCTGATCTGCAAATACTCCGGACGAACCTGCAACAACGTCGGCGCCATGCGCCTGAAAGCCAGGTTACTGCTGGCCATGTCGTTTTTCGGCTGGCGCATATACATCGCAAACACCCGCATATCCCGCATCGCCGCGCGCAGGGCCATCGCCAGTTGCTGCCCCACCACTTGGGTGGAGACCTTCAGATTCTTTTCCGTCTGCGTCATCAACAGGCGGCGGCTCTCGTCATGGGCATAATAACCCGTCAAACCGGACGCCAGAATCGCCAGCACGGCCAAGACCGTGGACAAACGGAGCGCAATCCCTGCATACATGATGAAGACAACCCGGAAATATTGAAAAATCCACATGCCGCGCCATGAGGCGATAGCAAGACGAATGTATCTCATATGGGCGGCGATGGAAACAAAATCACGCGCCCAAAGCCCTGTCTTGCCGCATTTGTCGCATATCACGCTTGTTTTCGGCATATATCATAGCCTTGGGCTATCACAGGAATGCAAAAAAGCAATTTGCCGCTACAGCCTGAACTGTCCATAATGCGCTATAGGAAATGCAGGGTCCCCCTCCAATCCCGCACCCCAACCCCCAATCCCAACAGCGGGGTTTTATGTCGCTGGACGGCTTCATGCCGTTCGGCGTTTTTTTGTGCGCGACAAAAAGGGGGGTCGAGAGGCGCTATTCTTCCGCGCCGACCAGCGCGCCATTCTCTTCCATCCAAGCGCGGCGGCCTGCCGATTCGTTCCTGGCCATGAGCATGTTCATCACCGGGGTGGCCTCTTCCGGGCGCGGCAGGCGCACGCGCATCAAGCGGCGGGTATCGGGACACATGGTGGTTTCCCAGAGTTGTTCCGGGTTCATTTCGCCCAGTCCCTTGAAGCGGGAGATGACGACGTTTTCCGTCCTGATTTTTTCCCGGCGCAGTTTGTCTAGTTCCGCTTCGCGCTCGTTTTCATCCAGCGCGTAGACCTTGCGCGGCGGGCGTCCCTTGCCCTGCCCCGGCACGTCCAGCCGATAGAGCGGCGGTTGGGCGAAATAGAGGTGTCCTTCTTCCACCAGCCGGGGAAAATGGCGGTAAAACAGGGTGCAGAGCAGGACACGGATGTGCGAGCCATCCACATCGGCGTCGGTCATGATCACCACCTTGCCGTATCGCAGATTGGCAAGCGCCTTGTCGGCGGCGGCGGGCGGATGCGGGTCTATGCCCAGCGCCACGGCGATGTCGTGGATTTCCCGGTTGGCGTAGAGACTGCCGGGTTCGATTTCCCAGGTGTTCAGCACCTTGCCGCGCAGGGGCAGGATGGCCTGGAATTCCTTGTCGCGCCCGGATTTGGCGGAACCGCCCGCCGAATCGCCCTCGACCAGGAAAAGCTCGTTGCGGCGAATGTCTTCCGACTGGCAGTCGGAGAGCTTGCCGGGAAGGATGGCGACGCCGGACTGCTTTCTCTTTTCCACTTTTTGCGCGGCGCGATTGCGCGACTGAGCGGCGCGAATAGCGAGTTCAGCCACTTTTTTCGCCGCTTCGGGATGCCCGGTCAACCAGAGTTCTAGCGGATCGCGCAACATGCGGGCGACCAGCGGCATGGCGTCGCGCGAATTGAGCCGCTCCTTGGTCTGCCCCTGGAAGGAAGGATCGAGCACCTTCGCGGAAAGCACGAAACTCATGCGCGAAAACACGTCTTCGACGGCGAGCTTGACGCCTTTCGGAATCAGCGCGTGGTGTTCACAGAAGCTCCTGACCGCTTCGAAAGCCGCCTGCCGCAGCCCCGCCTCATGGGTGCCGCCTGCCGACGTGGGAATGAGATTGACATAGGATTCACGCGCCAGCGCCCCTTCCGCCGTCCAGCAAAGCGCGCAGGCCGCACCCGCGCCCAAGGGAAAATTTTCGTCATGCGCGCCGATGTATTTTTCGCTGACGAACATGGGCGCGACCAGTTCGTCCTGGATCTGTTCCGCGAGATATTGCCGCATCCCCTGATCGAAGCGCCAGAGGCGCGTCTCGCCGCCTTCGACGATAAAGCTGACTTCCAGCCCCGGCAGGAGTACCGCCTTGCTGCGAAGCAGGCGTTCGAGATCGACGGGGGAAACCTGGGACGTATCAAAAAAGCGCGCGTCCGGCCAGGCGCGCGTTTTAGTGCCGCTCTGCCGTTTCGGCGCGTCGCCCGTCCGCCTCAGTGGTTCGACGACCTTTCCGCCGGAAAAGACAATCCGGTGACACGCGCCATCACGGACGACTTCCACCTCCAGACGCGAGGAAAGCGCGTTGGTGACGGAAACGCCCACGCCATGCAACCCGCCGGAAAAACGATAGGCAGAATCCCCGTCATTTTTGTTGAACTTGCCCCCTGCGTGCAAATGGGTAAATACCACTTCCACCGTGGAAACGCCTTCCTCCGGATGGATTTCCAAGGGAATGCCGCGCCCGTCATCCTGCACCGACACCGACCAATCGGCATGAAGCGTCACCTGGATGCGCTTGCAATAGCCCGCCAAGGCTTCGTCAGCGGCGTTGTCGATCATTTCCTGGACGATGTGCAGGGGCGAATCCGTGCGGGTATACATGCCCGGAAGATGGCGCACGGGGTCCAACCCCTTGAGGACGGCAATGGAATGGGCGGTATAGTTCATCGGCTGTCGAAAATCCGCGGTCGAAAGGCGGCGGATCGTAAGCGGTGCGCCAGGGAATCGCAAGCCTCCCGCAAAAGCCGGAGGTGATTCAAACCGATGCGGCGCCTTGTCTTGCCGGGCGGGAAAATGACCAATACGACATAATCGGCCACTGAATTCCCGCAATTGGGCGTCCAAATGTAAGAAATCATCCCCCGGCGCCTGTTACTGGCTCATTGACAGCTGGATTGCAAAAGGCTCTCTTGGCACGCTGAAACTACCGAATGAGGGCCGGCCGGATTGCTTCGTTCGGAGAATGACAGGGAGGAGGGTTATTGCGAGGGCGGCGCGATTTGGCGATCAGGCCTCAGAAAACAGAGTATCCCCCGCCTCCTCAAAAGCGCGGCGCGACCTAGAACGCACCCACCTCGTCATTCTCTGGAACGAAGCAATCCAGTCGGGCTTTCCGTTGGCTTCGGCGTTTCAAAAAGGGAAAAAACCGCCGTCTGGATCGCCGCGAACCGTCTTTGGCTTGCCTTCGTTTGAATCGCGTTCCGGCGCGATTTTCGTGTCGACGGATGCGCAGGTTTTCAGATAAGATGATGGTTTCCCGCAGCGTCTCTTTCCATGACCAAATACATCTTCGTTACCGGTGGCGTGGTGTCTTCCCTGGGCAAGGGCATCGCTGCCGCATCGCTGGGCGCCATACTCGAATCCCGCGGCATCCGGGTGACGCATCTGAAGCTCGATCCCTACATCAATGTCGATCCCGGCACCATGTCGCCGTTTCAGCATGGCGAAGTCTTCGTCACCGAGGACGGGGCGGAAACCGACCTGGATCTGGGGCATTACGAACGCTTTACCAGCGCTAAGATGTCCAGGCGCAACAACTTCACCACAGGCCAGGTCTATGACACTGTGCTCAAAAAGGAGCGGCGCGGCGAATATCTGGGTAAGACCGTGCAGGTCATCCCGCACATCACCGACGAGATCAAGGCGAAAATCAAGGCGGGCGCTTCCGGCGCGGATGTGGCGATTATCGAGGTGGGCGGCACTGTGGGCGACATCGAGTCCTTGCCCTTTCTGGAATCCATCCGCCAAATGGGGCTGGAAGAAGGCCGCGTCAATACCTGCTACATCCATCTTACCCTGCTTCCCTACATTCCCACGGCGGGCGAACTGAAGACCAAGCCGACCCAGCATTCGGTCAAGGAATTGCGGGAAATCGGCATCCAGCCCGACATCCTTCTGTGCCGCGCCGACCGTTCCATGCCGACGGAAGAACGGCGCAAGATCGCGCTCTTTTGCAACGTCATGCCGGAAGCGGTGATCGAGTGTCTGGATTCGGATTCCATCTACCGGATTCCCGGCATGTTGCACCGGCAGATGATGGATGAAATCGTCTGCCACAAGCTCTCCATCCTCGCCCGCGCCGCTGACCTTTCCATCTGGAATAAACTGATCGACGCCTTGGAACACCCGGCGCATACGCTCGACATCGCCTTCGTCGGCAAGTATGTCGATCTCACCGAATCCTACAAATCCCTGATCGAGGCGATCAACCATGCGGGGCTGCACACCCGCTGCAAGGTCATTATCCATTTTCTCGATTCCGAGGCGTTGGAAGCCGAGGGCGTCGGCGCGTTGAAAACCATGCACGGCATCCTGGTGCCCGGCGGTTTCGGCAAGCGCGGCACGGAAGGCAAGATCGCCGCCATCCGTTACGCCCGCGAGCGCAAGGTGCCTTACCTCGGCATCTGCCTGGGGATGCAGATGGCTGTGGTGGAATTCGCCCGGAATGTCGCGGGCATGACGGACGCGCATTCCACCGAGTTCGCGCCGGAGACGCCTTACCCCATCGTCGGGCTGATTACCGAATGGCTGGACGCTTCCGGCAAGGTGGAAAAGCGCAGCCAGGATTCTGACCTGGGCGGCACCATGCGCCTGGGCGGGCAGGTCTGCCGGCTGAAGGAAGGCAGCAAGGCGCGAAAAATCTATGGCAAGGCGGAAATCATCGAGCGCCACCGACACCGCTATGAGGTGAACAACATCCTGCTCACCCAACTGGAAGAGAAGGGCATCATCGTTTCTGGTCGTGCGCCCGGCACGAATCTGTGCGAAATGGTGGAATTGCCTGCCGAGACGCATCCGTGGTTCATCGGCTGCCAGTTCCATCCGGAATTCACTTCTAATCCCCGGCACGGTCATCCGCTCTTTACCGCTTACATACAGGCGGCCATTGCGGGCAAGCAAGCCGGAAAGGCCGTCTGATGAATCTTGTGGAAAATTACCTGGCGGGTTTGAAGGCAAAATTCGCCCGCATGGATAATCACGGGATGCTGGCGGATTTGTCCCTGGCCTCCGGCGCGACACAAGCCGACCTCGCGGCGCTAGAGGCGGTCTATCCCGATTGTCCAGAGGCCCCGATTGAACTTTTGCGGCGCGTGGACGGCACCTACTGGCGGAAATACCAAGACAAGAAAATCGCGGTCCGGGTCTTCGGCAGCACACTCCATGACTGGAACGGCAATCCCTACGTCTATCCTTATTACCTTTTGTCGACGGCGCAAATCCTGGAAAGCGCAAGAAACGCAGGCAGCATATGCAATAAGTTTTATCAGGATACGGAGGACATACTGAATGCCTATGACATCGACGCGCGTATCGACCCGGTCGCGCCGGTAGGTTTGCATTTTTCGGACTGTATAAACAACGGCGGCACTTCGTGGCTTTACATCGATTTCAACCCGCAAAATGACAGCAAGGTTGGGCAGATTGCGCGTTACGTCCATGACACGGATAGCTTCGACGTTATCGCCGACAGCTTTGAGGCTTACCTTGAAATGCTGATGGAAGACGATTATGCATTCGTGTATGATGACGAATAAATTCACGCCTTTCTGGAGTCTCCCATGAATCTCTGCGGGTTTTCCGCCGGTCTTGACCACCCCTTATTTCTCATTGCCGGTCCGTGCACGGCGGAATCGCTGGAACTGTGCGTCGAAGTGGCGGGAACCCTGAAGGCGGTCTGCGAGCGGTTGGGCATTCCCTATATCTTCAAGGCGTCCTACGACAAGGCCAATCGCACCTCCGGCAAATCGGCGCGCGGGCCGGGGCGGGAAGCGGGATTGAAGCTGCTCGATGCCGTGCGGCGGCAAGTGGGCGTTCCCGTCCTCACCGATGTGCATAATGAAGCGGACATTTCCGCCGTCGCCGCCGTCGCGGATGTGCTGCAAACCCCGGCCTTTCTTTGTCGGCAGACCGATTTCATCCACGCTGTCGCCGCCTGCGGGAAGCCGGTCAATATCAAGAAAGGCCAGTTCCTCGCGCCCGGCGACATGAAAAACGTGGTGGAGAAGGCGCGGGAAGCCAATCCGGGCGCCGACCTCATGGTTTGCGAGCGCGGCGCGTCCTTTGGCTACAACAACCTGGTTTCCGACATGCGCGCGCTGGCGATTTTGCGCGAAACCGGCTGCCCGGTAGTGTTCGACGCCACGCACTCGGTGCAGTTGCCGGGCGGACAAGGCGCCTCTTCCGGCGGGCAGCGCGAGTTCGTCCCGGTACTCGCCCGCGCCGCCGTGGCGGCGGGCATTGCCGGGCTGTTCATGGAAACTCACCCCGACCCGGAAAAAGCCTGGTCGGACGGCCCCAACAGTTGGCCGCTCGATCGCATGAAAACCCTGCTTCTCACCCTTGTCACGCTGGATAAAACCGTCAAGGCATCGGATTTCGAGGATGGGCGGCAAGTCGTGCCGGATGCGCGGTGAAGAGAAAGTTTCTTGAATCTGTACTAAAGTCATCGAAAACAGGAGCAATAAACCATGAGTTCAGTCGTTGATGTCATCGCCCGCGAGATTCTCGATTCACGCGGCAATCCCACCGTCGAGTGCGATGTGCTGCTCGAATCGGGCGTCATGGGACGCGCTGCTGTGCCTTCCGGCGCGTCCACCGGTTCGCGCGAAGCCATCGAACTGCGTGACGGCAACAAGAGCCGCTATCTGGGCAAGGGCGTCCTGCAAGCCGTGGAGCACATCAACACCGAAATTTCCGAAGCCATCATCGGGCTGGACGCGCAGGAACAGGCCTTCATCGACCAGACACTGATCGACCTGGACGGCACGGAAAACAAGTCGCGCCTGGGTGCGAACGCCATCCTTGCCGTTTCCATGTCCGCCGCCCGCGCCGCCGCCGAGGAATCCGGCCTGCCGCTCTACCGTTATTTCGGCGGCATGGGGCCGATGCAGATGCCGGTGCCGATGATGAACATCATCAATGGCGGCGCGCACGCGAACAACACCTTGGGCATCCAGGAATTCATGATCATGCCGGTTGGCGCGACCACCTTCCGCGAGGCGCTGCGCTGCGGCGCGGAAGTGTTCCACGCCCTTAAAAGACTGCTGGACAAGAAGGGCTTTTCGACTGCCGTGGGGGACGAGGGCGGTTTCGCGCCCAATCTCAAGACTCACGCGGAAGCCATCCAGATCATCCTGCAAGCCATCGAACAGGCGGGCTACGCGCCCGGCAAGGATGTGCTGATCGCGCTCGATTGCGCCGCTTCCGAATTCTATAAGGGCGGCAAGTACCATCTCGCGGGCGAAAAACTGACGCTCACCACCGCGCAGTTCGTCGATTACCTGGCGCGTCTCGTGGAACAGTTCCCCATCGTTTCGCTGGAAGACGGCATGGCCGAAGGCGACTGGGAAGGCTGGAAATTCCTCACCGACCGTTTGGGCAGGAAGACGCAGATTGTCGGTGACGATCTCTTTGTCACCAATACCCGCCTTTTGAAGGAGGGCATCCAGAAAGGCGTTGCCAATTCCATCCTGATCAAGATCAACCAGATCGGCACACTGTCGGAAACCTTCGCCGCCGTGGAAATGGCCAAGCGCGCCGGGTATACGGCGGTCATCTCGCACCGTTCCGGCGAAACCGAGGACAGCACCATCGCCGACATCGCCGTGGGATTGAATGCGGGGCAGATCAAGACCGGATCGCTTTCCCGTTCCGACCGCATCGCCAAATACAACCAGTTGCTGCGCATCGAGGAAGATCTGGGCGATACCGCCGCCTACCCCGGACGCGAAGCCTTCTACAATCTTCGCTGACGCCTTTGAGCCGGAAAATTTCCCCATGCGCTGGTTTGCCATTGCCCTCCTTGCTCTTTTGCTGCTGCTGCAATACCCGTTGTGGTTCGGCAAGGGCGGCTGGCTCAAGGTGTGGGAATACGACCGCCAGCTTTTACAACACAGGGAAGCCAATCGCCAGCTCGAAGTCCGCAACGCCGGACTGGACGCCGAAGTGCGCGACCTGAAAACCGGCTACGAAGCCATCGAGGAGCGCGCCCGCTTCGAACTCGGCATGATCAAACCCGGCGAAGCCTTCATTTCCCTGCCGGAAGACGAAGGGCAAGGTGAGGCCGCGCCTGACGCCAATGACGCGCCACGGCAACCGTAAAACCCATAACAGCGGACAGATCGGGGATCGGGAATCAGGAAAATCGCGCTCCCCCGCCCGTCATTGCGAGGCGCGGGACGCCGTGGCAATCCAGTCGGGCTTTCAGTTGACGCCGACCTTCCAGAACATGCTCCCTTTCTGTCGAAAGCGAGCGTAGCGAAGCAATCCATCCGGACGTTCCGCTGGCTTCGACGTTTCAGAAGATAGGGGAAGCAATCGGCGTGTCAAGCCGTGGCTTACGCATCTGGATTGCTTCGTCGCTTTTGACGAGACGAGTCGCGCCGCGCTGGAGAATAACGGGGACGGGTTTTCTGATTCCTGATACCCGATCCGTCCTCAGTCTTCTGTCTCCTGATCCCCATAAGATGTTTTGGTTATTTGATTTTCCAAAAACAGTCTAAAGCTTGTCTCGCAAATCTTTTAGCATCCCCCTGCCTATCAAAACGGAGACTTTGCCATGAGCGCCAATACACAGAAACTTCTCACTTTCATCCAGGACATCAGCCGGTTGCTGGAGAACGAACCGGATGAAGCCGTCATTCTCGCGGAAGGCAGGAAACTGGTGGCAACCCTGGTCAGCAGTGACGAATGGTTGCCCGACGCCTTTGCCCAGCCGCATCCCGATCATTATCAGCAGTACCTGCTCTATGCCGACCCGCTGGATCGGCTCTCCATCGTGAGTTTCGTCTGGGGGCAGGGGCAAAAGACGCCGGTGCATGATCACCTGATCTGGGGAATCGTCGGCGGATTGCGCGGCAAGGAACAGGAAATCACCTTCCAGAAACAGGCGGACGGCAGTTACAGGGAAACTGGACGCGGCATTCTCGACGCTGGCGGCGTGACCGCCGTCTCGCCCAATATCGGCGACATCCACGAAGTCTCCAACGCGCTGGAAAACCAGCCTTCAATCAGCATCCATGTCTATGGCAAGAACATTGGCCGGGTGCATCGGCATGTGTTCGACATCGCCACGGGCGCAGCAAAGTCCTTCGTTTCCGGCTATGCCAACGACGTTCTACCCAACCTCTGGAGCGGAACCGCCGCATGAGCGAATCCGACGCGCCTGTCATTACCAACAAGACCTTTGCCGATGTTCGCGCCGCCCTCTTCGAGCGGCGCGAAATCGCCCTCCTGGATGTGCGCGAGGAAGACCCGCACGCGCAGGGGCATCCGCTCTTTGCCGCCAACCTGCCGCTTTCGCGCCTTGAACTGGAAGTCCATGCCCGGCTGCCCCGGCGCGATGTCGCCATCGTCACGCTGGATGATGGCGAAGGCTATGCCGATCGGGCCGCGCGGCGTTTGTTGGCGCTGGGCTACCGGGACGTGGCTGTGCTGGCGGGCGGCGTTTCCGGCTGGCGGGCGGCGGGCGGGGAGTTGTTTCGTGACGTGAATGTGCCGAGCAAGGCGTTTGGCGAACTCGTGGATATCACGTGCAAGACGCCCGCGCTGAATGCCAGGGCGCTAAAAAGGCTGCTGGACGCCAAGGCGGATGTAGTCGTGCTGGACGCGCGCCGCTTCGATGAATACCAGACCATGAGCATCCCCACGGCGATCAGCGTCCCTAGCGCGGAACTGGTTTTGCGGGCATCGACTCTCGCGCCCAACCATGAGACGACAATTGTCGTCAATTGCGCCGGACGCACGCGCAGCATCATCGGCGCGCAGTCGCTCATCAATGCCGGACAGCCGAACCCGGTGTTCGCGCTCCAAAACGGCGCCATTGGCTGGATGCTGGCTGGACAGATCCTGGAGCGCGGACAGACGCGGCGTTACGGCCCAACCACAAAATCCGCTCGAAAAGAAGCCGCCGCGCGCGCAAAAAGGCTGGCCGAACGCGCAGGGGTTCAAGGGGTGAGCCTTATCGAAATCGAAGCCTGGAAAAGCCAGTCTGGACGCACGACGTATTTTTTCGACGTTCGAGACCCGGAAGCCTACGCAGCCGGGCATCTGCCGGGGTTTCGCTCCGTGCCAGGCGGCCAGTTGGTGCAGGAAACGGAAGTGAGCGCCCCTGTGCGCGGCGCGCGCGTGGCGCTCTTCGATGATGACGGCGTGCGCGCCAATATGACGGCTTCCTGGCTTGCGCAAATGGGCTGGGAAACCTATACGCTGACGTGTTCCGATGCCGCCGCGCTCACGGAACGCGGCCCCTGGCAGGCGACGCTGCCGCCAGCGCCGGAGACGCCGCGCGTTCAGCCGGGCGTGTTGGCCGGTTGGCTGGATTCCGCCGATCCGCCTGCCGTCATCGATTTGACCGCCCATGTCAATTACCGGCGCGGCCATATCCCCGGCGCATGGTTCGCGTCGCGCGCCCGGCTTGCCGAGGCGCTGGAGAAAATCCCCAGGGCGTCCCGCCATGTGTTGACCTGCGCCAGCAGTCAGTTGGCGCAATTTGCCGTTCCGGAACTGGCGGCGATGACCTCCAGCGAAGTCTTTGTGCTGGAAGGCGGCAACAATGCCTGGATTGCCGAAAACCTGCCGCTGGAGGAGACGGAACGCCTGGCCACGGAACCGCTCGATCGCTATCGCCGTCCCTACGAAGGCACGGACAACAGCGTCGCCGCCATGCAGGCTTATCTCGATTGGGAATTTGGCCTCGTCGCCCAACTGAAACGCGACGGCACGCACCACTTCCGGGCCATTCAGTAAGGCGAGGCGCGGTTGCGGGTTCAGGGCGCGAGGATCGATTGCAGCAAGCCTTCGGCGGCGTCTTCTACCATGTCGATGACGAGATCGAAGCCGTAGCCCAGGCCGTAGTAGGGGTCGGGCACCTCGTCGTCGTCGAAGTTCCGGGCAAAGGGCATGAACAGGCGGATTTTCGCGTACTGCGCCGGATCGCTCATCTGACGCAGGTTATCCAGATTGACTTTGTCCATCGCCAGCACCAAGTCGAAACGCTGGAAATCCCGCAGCGTCACCTTACGGGCGCGCATCGCGGAAAGGTCGTAGCCGCGCGCCGCCGCCGCCCGCTGTGTGCGGGAATCCGGCGCTTCTCCGATGTGATAGCCGTGCGTTCCGGCGGAATCCACTTCAAATGTCTTTTCCAGCTTGCGCTCGCGCAGGCGCTTTTGGAATACGCCCGCCGCCGTTGGCGAACGGCAGACATTTCCCATGCAGACGAAGAGCACCCGATACTTTTCGGCCTTGTCGCGGACAGGTGTCGTACGGTTTTGCGGGCGAACGACTTTCGCCATGATGTCCTCCTTTCTGTGTTGGCTCAGACCTTGAAGCGTCCCACGGCCTGGCGCATTCCGTCCGACAGACCTTCCAGGTCACGGATGGCGGAAACGGTGTCGTCAATCGCGTTGCCGTTTTCCTTCGAGAGGGCGGCAATGGTTTCGATGGCGCCCGCCACTTCGCCGGAGACCCGGCGTTGCCGATCGGTCGCCTCGGTGATGCGCGTTAGTCCCTCGCTGACCGCCTGCACCGAGTTGCTGGCACTTTGCAGTATATCTGCGACTTCCCGCGCGAAGGCGTCGCTGCGCGACAGGTTGTCGATATTTTTGGTAATAATCGCCTTCACTGTGGCGGACTGATGGGAGAGTGTCGCGGTCACGCGGTCGATGGTGCTAACCGAATGCGCGGATTTTTCCGCGAGCTTGCGCACTTCGTCCGCCACCACGGCGAATCCCCGTCCCACTACGCCCGCCCGCGCCGCTTCGATGGCAGCGTTCAACGCCAGCAGGTTGGTCTGGTCGGCAATCTCCCGGACTTCCTGCGTCATGACGCCGATGGATTTGACGTTTTGCACGAAATCATTGACGGTACGCGCCATCTCGTCAAAGGTCGCCTTGACCCTGGCCATTTCGACAAGCCACGCTTCTAGGCCCTGGTTGCCCGCCTGGGCGTGTTCGCGTGATTCTTCCGATTGTTGCCGAACCTGTTCGGCGGACTGGGCGATGGCGGCGATGGACCTTACCAGTTCCTCCACCGCGTTGGCTGCCTGGACGGATTTTTCATCCTGCGCGCGCGAGCTTTGCGTGACCTGCCCAGCGCTTTTTGCCAGATCATGCGCCTTGCTGGAAACCTGCGACGCGACGGCGGTGATCTGGCGCACCAGGGCGGCGAAGTTCGTCATCATCTCGTTGAAGGTTCGCGCGGTCTGGCCGATTTCATCCTGGCTTTCGATTTTCAGTTGCCGCGTCAGGTCGCCTTCGCCGCGGGCGATGTCGATCAATCCGTCGCGCAGCTTGTCCAGCGGTTGACTGACCACGCGCCGACTGATCCCGTAGATGATCGCCAGCAACAACAGGCTGACCATAAAGGCCACCGCAGCCAACTGAATCCGTGACGCGGCAATGGCGGCATCCACGGATTCCAGGGAGATTTTCATGCTGACGATGCCCAACACGGCGCTTTCCTGCACGAAGTGGCAGGTCAGGCAGTTCTTGCCGAGATAATCGCTCGCCGCGCGGGTGGGATTGACCACGCGCAGGAGGGAACGCCCCTCCTCTTCGATAACGGCGGCATAAGGTTCGCCGGAACGCATGACTTCCTGCTCGACCGCGTCCATTTGTCTTGCCCTTGGGTCGTTGCCGTAGATTTTGGCGACTTCCTCGCTACGCACCACGGCAAGCTCGCGGATGATGGAAAGCTCCCGGATCTGTTCCAGGAAATCCTTGCGCGCTTCGGGCGTTCCACCGCTCATCATGGCGGTCAGCCCCGCCATTGTCATGTCATGGATATTCTGTGAAAAGCGCTTGGCCTGATCGATGGCGGTTTCCAGATTCTTACGGCTTTCCCAGGCGATGATGCCTGTCCATGCCACTATCAACACCAGCCAGATGGCAGCTGTCAGGCGAATCCAGATTTTCCAGTCGGTTATGCGTTGTCCCATGTCCTGTTTTTTCAAACGGCCCGATTCATCGACGTCGGGGCCTGCGTCGCGCCGCGGATTATAAGCCCAGAAAACAGAAGACGGAGGACAGATCAGTGGCTAGGGGAGAGGAGACAGCGCGCCCCTGCTCGTCAAAAGCGCGGCGCGACGTGGTACGCACCCAATCCCGTCATTCTCATGAGCGAAGCAACGAAGCAATCCAGACGCCTAACCCGCGACGCAAAGCGCCAGTAACTTCCTCTGGCTTCTGTTACCTGTCGCCTGCCTCCCTCAACCAGTGGTTGAAGCGGGCGCGGGTGGCGTCGATGAGTTCTCCGGCGCATAAGCCTACGGGTCCTATCCCGGCGGCGACCAGATCGTCCGCCGCCTGTCCGTGCAGGTGCGCTGCCGCTTGGAGCGCCGCGCCGGGCGGCCAGCCTTGTCCCAGCAAGGCCAGGAGGATTCCCGAGAGGATATCGCCAAAACCGGGGCCGGAGAGTCCCGGATTTCCCGTGGTATTGATCCACCATTTGCCATCCGGATCGCTGATGACGCTGCCGCTGCCTTTCAAGACCACCCAGGCGCGATGACGCCGGGCAAGTTCCTGGGCCATGTGTATGCGGCTTTGCTGAATATCCACGGTTTGCAAATCCAGGAGACGCGCGGCTTCGGCGGGATGCGGGGTCAGAAGCGTCGCCGCGTCGCGTCCCAGCAGGGCGGTTTGCAGATTGTCATCGAAGGCCAGGAGATTGAGCGCGTCCGCGTCCAGGATCAGGGGCGCCGGATAAGCAATGGCCAGTTCCAGCAGTTCGGCGGCATGGTCGCTGCGTCCCATGCCGGGGCCGCAGGCCAGGGCGCTCAAAATCGCGTCGAACACGCTTTCGGGTTTGCGGATCATGATTTCCGGCTGCACGAAATCCACGCTGGGCGCTTGCGTATCCAGAAGACCAATGAAGACACAGCCCGCGCCCAGCTTCAGGGCCGCGCGTCCGGCCAGGAGCGCCGCGCCCGTCATCGAATGCGCGCCGCCAATCACGCCGACGCTGCCGTAGGTGCCTTTGTGCGAATTGCGTTTGCGCGGTTGCAGGCAATGCGCGAACGTATCCAGCGTAATCCGCCCTCCATCAGGCGAAAGCGCGGCGTCCGGCGAGGTTCCCAGGTCATCGACGCGAATCTCGCCGCAGCAATCCACGCCATCCGCCGTATAAAGCCCCGGCTTGCCGGCGATGAAACTCAAGGTGTGCGTGGCGTGGATGACCGCGCCCTGGCAAAATCCCGTATCCACGTTCAGTCCGGAAGGACAGTCCAGCGCCAGCAGTGGACAATCCCATTCCCGCGCCAGCCGGTTGGCGGCCTCCACCTGGCGCGCCGCTTCGCCTTCCAGCGGATGCGTGAGGCCAATGCCGAAGAGTCCATCCACAATCAAGTCGCAGCGCGTATCCGACGGCATTTCCGGCAGGATTTGTCCGCCTTCGGCCAGGAATTGCTGGCAAGCCTGCGCTGCGTCTTTCGGTAGCGTCGCGATCTGACCGAAAAAAACCGTGATGACGGTAATTTGTCGTTGCCGCAAGAGGGTCGCCATCGTCAGCGCGTCGCCGCCATTGTTCCCTGGCCCCGCCAGCACCAGCACAGACGGCGAAGCGGATTTCGCCTCGCCCAGCAAGGCTTCTGCCCATGCCGCCGCCGCCGCTCCGGCGCGTTGCATCAGGGCTTTTTTGGCGTGAATGGATTCCAGGCGCCGCAGACTGTTACGGCAGTAGAGCGCCAGACGCGATTCTTCCGGCAGGGCAAGCGGGGAGGGCGGTTGTTCCATGATGGCAGGGCGTGAATGGGTTTGCCCTCCATTTTCCTCTGCTTGGGCGGGTTGGTAAACAGGGAAATGTGACGTTTGTGACAGATGGCTATCCCCAGTCGTCGGCAGGGCAAGGCACCGGCGACACATGGGAAAACTCCATGCAATGAAACGGAACGCCGCATCTGTTTGAATCGCATTCGCGGGGCGGCGGGTGATTGTAATGACGATGAAAAACTGGCTTAATGGACGCTTTGCGCGGAGGAGTGGACGCGATGGGGCAGGAGGTTTCCGCTGAACGCGCGGGGGTTTTGCTGGCGTTGTTTGCGGCGCTGGGGTTTTCCATCAAGGCCATTTTCGTCAAGCTGGCCTATTTCTGGCCGGTCAGCGCCGTGACCCTGCTGACCTTGCGGATGTTGTTTTCCCTGCCGGTGTTCGCCTGGGTGGCCTGGAAATCCGGGCGGGCGGCGCAGCGCCTGAGCGGACGGGATTGTCTCTTGCTCGCGGCGCTGGGGGTGTTGGGGTATTACGGTTCTTCCCTCCTGGATTTCGTGGGATTGCAATACATTTCCGCCGGACTGGAACGGCTGATCCTCTATACCTATCCGACCTTCACCGTGCTGATTGCGGTCATCGTCTTCAAGAGAAGCCTCTCCCGGCGGGAGCTGTGTTCCATCCTGCTTTCCTACACCGGCATCGCCTTTACTTTCGCGCACGATCTCAATATTGCCGGAGAAAGTTCCGCCGTATGGACGGGCGGCGCGCTGGTATTGGCCTCCAGTCTTTCCTACGCGATCTATCTCACCGGCAGCGCGCCGATGATTGTCCGTCTGGGCAGCGCCCGGTTTACCGCCTTGTGCATGTCGGTCGCCACACTGGGCACACTCGCGCATTTTGCCGTCAGCCAGCCGTTATCGGCGCTGATCCTGCCTTGGCAGGTGTATGTCCTGGGCCTCGCCATGTCGATTTTTTCCACCGTGCTGCCGGTCTTCATGCTTTCCGTCGCCATTCGCCGCATCGGCGCGCCGCGCACAGTGCTGATCGGCGCAATCGGCCCGATGGGAACGATTTTTTTCGGCTGGTGGTGGCTGGACGAAGCCATTTCCCTGCACCAGATGATCGGCGCGGCGCTGGTGCTGGCGGGTGTATTGCTGGTGAGCCTTGGATCAGGAGGGCAAGGGACAGAAGGGTGATCCGTTTTTCAGTTTTCTGATTCCCCGCTCCCACCTTCGTCATTGCGAGGCGCGAAGCGACGAAGCAATCCAAATACGTAACCTGCGGCGCGAAGCGCCGGTAACTTTTCTGTCCTCTGTCTTCAGTTTCCTGAACACGGCGGAAGCATGGCGCATGGTCTTCTGCCGGTTCATGAAACGAAAAGCCCCCGCGCTGCCGCAGGGATCGTTGCGCCTTTTCCGGGAATGCCGTAACCTGCCCGCCATCATGCTGAATCGTTTTCTCTGCTTTGTGTTCCTTCTGCTGACCGCCAGCGGCGCATGGGCATCCTTCGCGCCGGAGCCGGACGCGCCGCATTACTTCGACGCGGGAAGCCAGTATAAAAAGGCGGAAACACAAAGGCTCGCAAGGGAAAGGAACCTTGGCACGACCTTCTACGGCTGGGACGGAGATACCTTGGCCTGGGAGACGACGAACGAGGAGAGCACCCATTATTTCTACGAGCCGGACAGTTTCATTCCGCTGGCGCAGGGGGTGCAGAACCACGCGATAGAACTGCATCAAACGCCGGACTGGAGCAACCGGGACTACAGCCTGAAAGATGATCCGCTGTGGACACGCACCTTCGAGCCGGAA
>JAIRMN010000083.1 GCA_031258715.1 Zoogloeaceae bacterium | reverse complement strand
GTCCATTCGCCGTTTTCCAGCACCCGTTCCATGAAGAGATCGGGAATCCAGTGGGCGGTGTTCATGTCGTGACAGCGGCGGCGCTCGTCGCCGGTGTTCTTCCTCAATTCCAGGAATTCCTCGATGTCCATGTGCCAGGTTTCCAGATAGGCGCAGACCGCGCCCTTTCTCTTGCCGCCCTGGTTGACCGCCACCGCCGTGTCGTTGACTACCTTCAGGAAGGGAATCACGCCCTGGCTCTTGCCGTTCGTCCCCTTGATGCGGCTGCCCAGGGCGCGGATCGGCGTCCAGTCGTTGCCCAGTCCGCCCGCGTATTTTTGCAGGAGAGCGTTTTCCTTCAGGCTCTGGTAGATGCCTTCCAGATCGTCGGAAACCGTGGTCAGGTAACAGGAGGAAAGCTGGGAATGGCGAGTGCCGGAATTGAAGAGGGTCGGCGTCGAGCACATGAAATCGAAGCGGGAGATGAGATCATAGAATTCGATGGCGCGGGCGTCCCGGTCGATCTCGTGCAAGGCCAGCCCCATTGCCACGCGCATAAAAAAGATTTGCGGCAGTTCGATGCGGCGCTCTTCGATATGCAGGAAATAACGGTCGTAGAGCGTTTGCAGGCCCAGATAGCCGAATTGCAAATCGCGCTCCGGCTTCAACGCCGCCGCCAGACGCTCAAGGTCATATTCGGCCAGGCGGGCATCGAGCAATTCCGCTTCGATCCCCTTTTTCACGAAGCGCGGGAGATAATCGCGCGTCTCTTCCGCCGCCGCTTCCGGCGCGATTTCGCGCTCCAGAACTTCCGTATGGAGCGCGAAGAGCGTGAGCCGCGCCGTCACCTTGTCATAGACCGGGTCTTGTTCGATCAGTGTGCGCGCGGCAAGGGTGAGCGCCGTGTAGACCTCGGATAGGGGCATGTTGTCATAGAGGTTCCTGAACGTGAGATCGAGCACCGCCCTGGCGTCGGCCTCTTCGCCCAACCCCGCGCAGGCGGACTGGAGACGGGCGCGCAGCGCCGCGACATCCAGCGGGCGCTGTTCGCCCGCTACGGTGACGTGGATGCCGGCGTCGGCGGTTTTTTTGCCCTGCCGCGCTTTCTGGGCGGCGCGCTCTTCGGCCCGGCGCTCGCGGTAGAGCACATAGGCGCGCGCCACGTCATGCTCGCCCGCCCGCATCAGGGCGAGTTCCACCTGATCCTGGATACTCTCGATATGCACCGTGCCGCCCGCCGGACGATGGCGCAACAGGGCGTCGACCACATTGCGGGTCAGCCGCGCCACCACCTCGCGGATGCGGGCGGACGTAGCCCCCTGCGCGCCTTCCACGGCAAGAAAGGCCTTGGTCATGGCCAGGGCGATTTTTTCGGATTGAAAGGAGGCGATTGCGCCGTTGCGACGAATGACTTCCAGGCTAGCGGCGCGCTCCGCGCCATCCGCAACGACGCAGCCCAGGCTGATGGTATGCGCCTCGGCGGCTTCCTGTACGGCGCTTCCCAAAACCAGTGAATTGTGCATGTTTTTCGATACTCCCCCGTAAGCGCGTGACAAGCGGGGAATTGGCGAACGGCGCGCGACAAGTCGCGAACTCTCACCGCCCGGAAAGGCCCCCGCTTTTCCGCAGATAATCAAGAACGCGCGGCAGGTCTCCTGGCTCCTTCAGGTCGTCGCCCTGCGCCTGCCTTCCCGGAAGAATCCCGCGATGCGGCGGCGCCCCAAACCGGATCAAGACTCGCCGACGCCCATTGCAAGGGCAGCTCCAGCGTGAAAAACGGCGACTGAACCAACCATATTCCATTGACCGCGCGAGAGCAAAGTCTAGGAGCGGGAAGAAGCCATGTCAACCCGAAAAACACAATATGTAGTGGTTCGTTGATTTAGATCAACTAGATATAGTATTATTCGCACCACCATTTGCCTTCCCCGCCGGGCGGCTGGAAATCGCGGATCATCGGTGTAAGCGCCCAAAAAATATGATGGATTGCGGCAGATAGGTTGTGCGCTGTGATCGTATGCCCATGCAAATTCATTGCGAGCGGTTGCAGGGAAAGGCGAGGCGCGCGCCGGGCGTCCAAACCGCGTTTGATTTTCGAGATCGTGATGCGATAGTCATGGCCTGCGGCAGTTCATCCGCCAAAAGCCTCCGAAGAATATCGATGAGGGCGCTCCCGTCTTGCGTCTTTGAGGCCGGAAAAGAAGATGTCCCGTTTTTTCTGTCCTCTGTCTTCTGCCCCCAGCCGGATTATCCGATCATCGACAAGCGCGACTGGGGGACAGAGCAGAGCGGTTACTTCAACCCCAGCTTGCCGCGCAGGGTAGAGAGGTCTTCCGCCAGCTTGTTGATGGCGGCGGCCATTACGGTGCGATCCTTGTCGGTGAGCTTTTCATAGGAAACGTAGCCCTTGCCGCCGTTCGTTTCGTAAGGCTTGAGGATGTCATAAACGGTCTTGAAGTTCCTGTCGACTTCGGCCAGGAACTTGGCTTCCTTCTTTGCGATCAGCGGGCGCACCAGTTCGACGATCTTGTAGGAGCCGTCGGTGTTCGCCTTGAAGTCCCAGAGGTCGACCTTGCTGTAGCGGTTTTCCTCGCCGGAAATCTTGGTGGCGGCCACTTCTTCCATCAGCACCGCCGCGCCGCCCACCACCACTTCGGGCGGGAAGGTCAGCTTGCCGATGCGCGATTGCAGTTCCTTTACGTCGGCGAGCAGCTTGTCGGCGACCTGTTTCACGTCGCTGGCGGTGTTCTTTTCCCACAGGCTGTATTCGATGCGGTGAAAGCCGGGGAATTCCGGGTCTTTTTCCGCGCCTTCGTAGTCATCGGCGCGGGAATCGATGGCCGCGTCCAGATCGCTGAAGAGTTCGGCAATCGGCTCGACGCGTTCGTAATACACGCGGGTGGGCGCGTAGAGCGCCTTGGCGCGCGCCACGTCGCCCGACTTGACGGCGGCGACGAACTTGGCCGTTTCCTTGGCGAGTTGATCCACGTTTTCGCTCACATAGATCTTGTACTCGGCGACCGGGCCGACAAGATCCAGCGGCGCGGACTGGGCAAGGGCAACGCCGCTCGCGACGCCGCCCGCCAACAGGACGACAGTGGAAATGAAGGGTTTGAGGTTCATGGTGATGCTCTCCTGGCTTTAGCCATTGGGTTAAAAAAACTGTTTGCCGCGCTAGGCGCGGAGGGCGGCGATCAACGCGCTGCCGAAAAAATCGCCCTTGCGCGCCACGCCCGGCAGGGTGAAGAAGTAACCGCCGCCCACGGGTTTCAGGTATTCCTCCAGCGGCTCGCCGTCCAGACGCCGTTGCACGGTGATGAAGCCCTTCTCCAGATCGGCCTGGTAGCAGATGAAGAGCAGCCCCTGGTCGAGCTGGCCGTTCTTCGCCACGCCGTTGAAGTAGTTGAAGGGACGGCGCAGGATGATGTTGTCCTGCGTTTCCGGCGTGCGGTCGTTGGCGAGCCGGATGTGCGAATCCAGCGGTGTTTTTTCGCCATTCGGGTCTTTCGTGTAGTCGGGCGTGTCGGATTCCCTGCCGTGCGGCTGATCCAGCGGCGCGCCTGTCACCTTGGTACGACCGATGAACGCCTCCTGTTCCCACAGGGGCGCGCGATCCCAGCGTTCGACGAAATTGCGGATGATGCGCACGGCCTGGTAACTGCCGCCCAGCGCCCAGGCCGGTTCCTTGCGCTCCGCTCCGACCCAGACGAGATGGTTCATCAGGGCTTCGTCCCCCGAATCGGGATTGGCCGAGCCGTCGCGGAAACCAAGGAGGTTGCGCGCGCTTTCCGCCAGCCCGTCCGGGCCGGGCTGGATGACGGGCACATTGCCTTCCTGCATCCAGCGCAGCACCAGTTGATCGGCCAGGTTCTTGAGGATGTCGCGCAGGGCGTGTTGCGTAGTGTCCTGCGTGTTGGCGCAGATTTGCAGGTTCAGGTCGCCGTGGCAAAGCGCGGCGTCCAGCGCGTCGTTGGGAAAGCGCGTCATGCGGATGAGGCGCAGCGGCCTGTGCGGCTTCAGCCAAGGGCGCTCCTCGAACAGCGAATTGCCCAGCGAGACGGTGATGGTGAGCGCGTCCGGCGGGATGACCGGGCCAAGGATGCCGGAATCGGCGGGCGGCAGGCGCGGATCGTAGTCCGGCGGCGTGCCGCCCTGCGTCAGGAATACGCAGCGTTCCGTCAACCGCCGGAAAAGGCGCTCCAGTGCGTCGGGCGTTTCGGCCAGCACGGAAAAACTGGCGATCATGCCGTTGGCCGGGCGCGGATTGGTGACGCCCGACTGGTGCTTGCCGAAGAAGGGAACGCGATCCTTGGGCGAGGCGACATTCGTCACCGGCGCGTCGGTCACGTTGGACTCGTGTCCTTCCGGCGTCCGGGAAGCGGCATAGGCGCCGCCGCCCATCCAGAGGGTTCCCATCGCGGCGATACCCATCTTGAGCGCCTTGCGGCGGCTGGCGGACATGTCCGGCATGTTTGGCGCAGGCGGCGCGTCGCGTTCCTCGATCTTGCGCGGGACGGGCAGTTCATGTTTTGTCATTTGTTCTCTCTCCTGTTGTGCGTGGCGGAATCGGCAAAGGTCTTCAAAGCCCCAATGTCTTCAAAGCCCCAATGCCGGGTTGATCTTTTCGAGCGTCTCGGCCAGCGCCGCCATCTTTTGCGCCAGATCCCCGCGATCGGCCTCGCTGACCCGCGCGTAGGGCGGAAAGACGTCTTTCACCCGTTGCGCTTCCAGCGTGTCGCGCAAGGCTTGCAGGCGCTGGCGATGTTCTTCGGCCAAGGGCGCGTTAGCGCCGGAAAGCAGGGCGTCGAGCAGCATCACGCTTTTTTCCATGCCTTCGAGATTGGCTTCGATATCCGCCAGATCGCTTTGGGCGTAAGGGTTTTCACCTTGCTGGATCGCGCCGTCGGCCAGACGCCGGGCTTGCCAGAGCGCGCTCTCCGCCAGGTCTTCGGGACGCTGCGCGATGCCTTCGCGCAGCCGGGCTTTAAGCGTCTGCGCGTCCTCGGCCAACTGCCGCGCGAAGGGTTCGAGTCCCACGAGGCGCTTTTCCTGGAACAGCCCTTTTTCCAAGCGGTGAAAGCCGGTAAAGGCGGCATCCTTCTCGCGCTCCGCCAGATATTCGGCCTCTGGATTGAGGCGCGAGGCCAAATCGGCCATGCGCCCGACCACGGCTTCCATGCGCTTGTAGGGCGCGCGCGCCTCCAGCCAGAGGTTGCGCGCGGCTTCCAGATCGCCCGCCGCGATGGCTTCGGAAAGCGAATCGGCCTCACGCGCCAGGGCGTTCGACTGCAAGACCAGGAAGACGCGCATTTCCGACAGGGGGCCGATGAAGGATTGCACAGGAGGCCGCAGGCGCTCCGCTTCGGAAGCGTCGGTAGGCGTGACCTTCAAAGTGCCGCGCGGATTGGTCAGAAGCCCGCAGGTGATGGCGAATTCGCCGGGCTTCAGCTTGACGGTCAAAAGCGAATGAAAGCCCGGCGCGATGTTTTCGCGCTCGGCCAGCACCATCACGCCATCGAGAATCTCCCATTCCAGTGTGCGGCGCGAGGCGTTGTGAATCTCGAAGGTCGTCACCCCCGCCGGAACGACGAAATCCAGCGGCTCGCAGGTCTGGTCGTTGATGACCACCTTGTGCGTGTCGCCGCGCTGCGGGCCTTCCGCCGTCCGCGTCACATGGACGAAGAGCCACAAGGACAAGGCGACCAGCGCGATCGAGACGACGAGCGCCAGATTCACGAACCGGGCGGGTGCGGGCGCGCTCCCGGCAAGACCTGGCGCGGATTCGACGGCAGTGGCTTTCACGACGGAATCCTCCGCAGCCGCCTTCTTTTCCGCAGCCGCCCCGCCCGGCTTGGTCTCGGAGCGCAGGAAGAAGACCAGCGCCGGAACCAGGTAGAGGAACCAGATCAGCACCTCGCCCCAGGCGGGCGACTCGTGATAGCCCAGCAAACCCGAAAGCACCGTCCCCGCCACGCTGGAATTGGAAAGCACGGCGCTGAAATCGTAGGCCACGCCCTGCAACAGATTCCACACGCCCGCCTCGTGCAGGTTGCGCAAAGCGCCGGAAAGAAGCCCGGCGGCCACCAGCAGGATGAAGAGTCCCGTCCATTTGAAGAATTTCGCCAGATTCAGGCGCACGCCGCCCCAATAGATGCCCAACCCCAGGAAGACCGCCACCCCGATGCCGGCAAGCGCGCCCGACGGCGCGGCCCAGCCGGGACTTTGCTGGAAGATGGCGAGCAGAAAGAAGACGGATTCCAGCCCTTCGCGCGCCACGGCAAAGAACGCCATGCCCATCAAGGCCCAGGTCGCGCCCCGGTGATCGTCCGCGTTGCCAATGGCCGCGTCCACGGAGCCGAGCAACTGCGCCTTGATCGAACGCGCCGCGCCGCGCATCCAGAAGGCCATGTAGGAGAGCACACCCACCGCCACCAACCCGATGACGGCCTCGAACAGTTCCTGCGCCTTTTGCGGAAACTCCTGCCCGGTCATCAATACTGCCGCGCCTGTAAATACCGACATGGCCACCGCCAGCAGGACGCCGACCCAGACGGTCGGCAACCAGCGCGCGCGCCCCGTCCGCTGGAGATAGCTGGCGATGATGCCAACGATGAGGGTGGCTTCCAGCCCTTCGCGCAACATGATGAGGAAAGGAACAAACATGATGATCTTCAAGCGCCTGAGAAATACGAACGATTCCTATAATAATTCTTGTTCTTGGATCAAATGGTAAGGAGCGCGAGATCGCATGTCAAGCGTCGAGGGGTCAGGTGTAGCGAGTTTCACATCTGTCCGCCTTTGTAGCGCGACACTTGTCCGTCCGTCATGCTCTCCATAAGGAGGGTTGTGATGAAAAAGACGATAGTGCGGGAAGAGGTGAGGAAGATGCGTTTTGAGGAAGCGTATGAAGGCTGGAACGGTGGGTCGTTTGAGCCAGGAGGAAACGGCGGAGCTGCTGGGGATGCGCGCGCGGAGTTTCCGGCGTTACCTGGCGCGCTACGAGGCCGAGGGGGAAGCGGGTCTGCTGGATGGACGGCTGGAGAATCGTTCGGCGCGCGGGGCGTCGGCGGACGAGGTGCTGGCGCTCCAGGAACGATACCGCGAGCGGTATGGGGGCAGAAACGTGCGGCATTTTTTCGGTCACTACCGCGGAGGGCGGCAAGCGCAGCGATAGTTGGGTGAAGAAGCAGCTCCGGGCGGGCGGGCTGGTCGAGCGCGGCAAGCGGAAGGGGACTCACCGGAAGAGCGGGACAGGAAGCCGTTGCCGGGGATGATGATCCACCAGGATGGTTCGCGTCATGAGTGGTTGCCAGGGCAATGGCACGACCTGATCGTGACGATGGACGGACGCGACGGGGAAGTGTATCCTTTGTTCTTGGTGGAAGAAGAAGGGACGGCGTTGAGCTTTCGGGGGATGCGGGAAGCGCTCGAATCGCATGGCCTTCCCAGCAGCTTCTGCAGCGACCGTGGCAGTCATTACTGGACGACACCCAAGGCGGGCGGAAAGGTGGGCAAGGAGAATCCGACCCAGTTCGGACGGGCGATGCGGCAATCGGACATCCAGAGGATCGCGGCCTATTGTTCGGCTTTGCCGAATCTGGCTTCGCCAGACCAGCCTTTGGCTGTCCTGCGGCCTTCGGCCTAGTCGCCAGAAGCGCGCGGACGTTCGGAGCGGCAATTCAATACGCTCCAGAATCGAATCGGCTGCCGAAGGAACTGGCGCTTGCGGGCATCACGAGCCTGGAAGCGGCGAATCGGTTCCTCAAGGACTATCACAAGCGCTGCAAGGCACAATTCCAGGCGTCGGCGCGGGAAGAAGGAGCGGCCTTTGTCCCGTGGATGAGGGGCGATCTGGCGGACATTCTGTGCGAACGCCATGAGCGGATGGTGGGGTCGGGCAATTGCGTAAAATTCGAGAAGCGACGCCGCGACTTCCCGCAGACAGGCATCGTTGCCATTATGTGAAGGCGAAAGTGGAAGTGTATCGTTACCCGGACGGGCGCATGGCGGTCTTTCACGGCCACCGGAAGCTGGCAGAGTACTCGGTGGAAGGAAAGGAGGCGGGCGCGACAAATGAGACGGACGCGGCCAGGAAAGCCACATAGCCCCAGGCGTTCGCCGCCGTATGCCAATCGTCTACAGGCTTCGCCCTTCGGCAATTGGCATACGGCATGAAAAAGCGGACAATTTGAAAATCATTTAAGTGGACAGATTCAAAAGCTCGTAACATCCAGCCTTGCCGCGCAAGAAGCGCCAGGCGGACTTAATTGTGGGACTCATAAATACGGCCAGGACGGAAGTATCGCGTCTTCATCACCGGCTCCGCCAGCGGGCTGAGTCATGCCGCGGCAGAAACGCTGCTTGCCGAGGAACATGAAGTCGTCGTGCATGTGCGTCCCCAGGCGCGTCTTTTCTGCCGTGAGCGCGCTCGTGGATCAGGGCGCCATCGCCACGATCGGCGATCTTTCGGACATCGATCAAACACGCGACCTTGCTCGCCAGGTCAATGAAATCAGCAGGATGGATGCCGTCATTCAAAACGCGGACGTCATTTCCGGCGCGTCACTGCTCGTCGTCAATGTCGTCGCGCCCTACCTGCTCACGGCCATGATACAGCGCCCCAAGTGGCTGATCTACCTGAGCAGTGGCATGCACAGGGGCGGACGCGCCAGCCTGGCCGGGATGGATTGGTCGAGACGCGCCGCCACGGGCAGCTACTCGGACAGCAAGCTCTTCGTCACCGCCCTGACTGTGGCCGTGGCGCGGCTGTGGCCTGCCGTGTTCAGCAATGCCGTCGATCCGGGTTGGGTACCGACCCGGATGGGCGGCCAAACGCGCCGGACGATCTGCGCCTGGGGCATCTGACCCAGGAGTGGCTCGCCACCAGCGATGACCCCGAGGCGCTGACCAGCGGCGGATACTGGCACCACCAGCGCCGCCAGAATCCCCATCCCGCAGCCAGCGCCGCCAGCTTCCAGGATGCCTTGCTGGCCGAACTCGCCCGCGCCACGGGCGTGACATTGGCATAATAACGCCCGCCAGGGGTTTGGCGTGACGTGGCGAAAGCGCGCGCGATGAGCGTCCGGCCTGGGGCCGCGCCCTCCCGCTGGCAAGGCTTGGCGGGCATCCGTCCCGAAGAAGCGCCCGCGATCGGTTGGGGCATGTTGTATGCCATCGTGCTTTCCCTGGCGTATTACGTGTTGTGCCCGATTCGGGACGAGCTTGGCGTCGCCGGCGGCGTCGAGAACCTTCCCTGGCTTTTTACCGGCACGCTGGCAGCGATGCTGGCGGTCAGCCCCTTGTTCGCCCTAGCGGTGAGCAAGCTGCCGCGCGGACAATTCATTGCATTGTCCTATCGCTTCTTCGCGGAGAACCTGGCGCTGTTCGCGCTGCTCCTGCAACTTTCCGACGGTTGTACGACAAGGTGAAGCATTTGAAAAGCGGTATATTCTATACGGACAAGTGGGATGCGTTTATAGAGGTTCTGCCGCCGGAGCGGCATGTGATCGAGCCTTTTGCAAAACTCAAAAATCCACACGGATCGATCTATACAAATCAATGACTTACGTGGCAAAAATACGGCACTGCCGGGGTTTTGCAAAAGGCTCGATCGGTAAATCTGGGACGTTTGCAATCGAGCAAGACAACAGTAACACACGGCATCATTTGGGGCGATTCACGCGACGAACCAAGGTCGTCTCAAAGAGCAAAGAAATGGTGGAGGATTTGACAACTCGTTTGTGGAGTTCGCTTACAAAGCCGGAAATTTTTGCAGCTTGGCAGGAAAAATTATCATATATCTATAAGTAAATACTCTCTTCAAGGAAACTGTTCAAACCCCCACCTTCGTCATTGCGAGGAACGAAGCAATCCAGTTGGCCTCCCAGCCAACACCCGCCTTCCAGAAAACGCACACCTCCGTCATCGTGAGGAAGGAAGCAATTGAGTCGGCCTTCATTCGGTAGCCTCGGCGTGCCAGGAGACAGGAATCAGGAGACAGAAAAAATTACCGGCGCTTTGCGCTGCGGGTTACGAATCTGGATTGCTTCGTCGTTTCGCTCCTGAGAATGACGAAGGGCGGAGCGTTTCGGGTCGCTCCGCGCTCGCAACAATGCTCCTCCTCCGTCAAAAGCAAGGGCGAAGCCTGCGGCAATCCAGCCGGGCGTTCCGTCGGCTTCGACGTTTCAGGGGACAGGAGACAGAGGAAGGAAGATGATGGACGTTTGGGCGGGTTTTCTGACGCCTGATCCCTGAATTCAGGATTTCCGCTACTTCCCGGAATCCGTCATCGCCTGGCACATCGTCATCAGCCGCGCCACAAGGTCTGCTTCCGTGTCCCTGAGGCTGAATCCGTAGCGTTTCGTCACGGCGCGGTCAAGGTCCCAGTGCGCCTTGAGGAGGTCTTCCGGCATGGTTCGCGGGTCGTACAGGTCGGCGAGGCTGCTCTCCGGGAAGTGGGCGCGTGCGTCAAGGACGCCTTGCGCCAGCTTTTCGATCGCCGCTTTTTACGCGTCATCCGCCTCCGGCCATGGGAAATTGTTGTAGACAATGTCCTTCGAATAACGGTATCGCATTTCAAGCCGTCCACAGACCGTCCGTGCCCATGCCATATGGACGTTTGAGGTAAGAATGCCGAAATGGTACAGCGTTGCGTTGGAGATGATCTTTACAAGATTGCTCGCCAGAATTTCCGGCGGCAAAAATCCGATAGGAATGTATCGGCGCTTTTCGGAGGACACTTCCGGAACAACAATGTAGTTGCTTGTTGGGATATTTTCACCTTGAAAGCGAAGGGGAATATCCGCAAGTTTCAGGGTTGAGGCACGCTTGCTCGCAAGCCTGAAATTCCGGACGGCATCGACGCGCTTCATGCACTCCGGCATTTGCCGCAATTCGTTTGGCGGGCAGTCCTTGAGCAGCAGGCAATAGCGGAAATAGCCGTTGATGAACTCGTCCGCGCCAATCCATTTCCGGAAATATGGCGCGGATTTCGGCTCATTGTCTATGAATTCGTTCATCTCCTGTTCGGTAAAAAGATAATTTCCGCCGTCAATCGGTTGATTGCCAATGCCAATCTCCGGCACGTCGCACAGCGGATGTTGGCGGCTCTCGATCAGCACATTCGGCGCCTCGATGAGGTATGGATTGATGTCCGGCCCGGTTTTGACGCGGCTGAATCCAACGATGACGCAATGGACGGCGGCTTTGCCCCTGGCCTCGTTGCGCCATTTGAACGTCGGAATCCCAAAGTTGATATGCGCGCCGTCCGCGAGCAGCGGCTTCCAGAGCACGGCGGGCTGCTCTCCTTGCGTGATGGAGTTCGTTGACACGAAAGCGCAGCGGATTTCCGTTTCGCGCATGTAGTCCGCCGCCCTTTTGTACCATGCCGTCACATAATCGAGGTTGCCCGCGCCTTTCAGATCGCCGAATGTGTGTCGCATATCCGATTTTTGTTCCGCGTTCATCATTCTCGCGCCGTTGAACGGCGGATTGCCGAGGATATAACTCAATTCCGCCTTGGGAACGACATTTTCCCAGTCCATCCCGAGCGCGTTTCCGTGCACTATCGTCGCGCCTTGCGTCAGCGGCAGGCGGGCGTAGTACATGCCAAATTGTTCCGAGACAGCAAGGTTCATCTGGTGATCCGTGAGCCACATGCCCACCTGCGCGATTTGGCAGGGGAATTCTTCATATTCGATGCCGTAGAACTGCCCGACATTCACTTTCAGGAGCGAGGCGAGATCGAGCACTCTCTGGCTGCCGCCAAGCCGCATCTTCAATACTTCGAGTTCGAGTTTTCGCAATTCGCGGTAAGCGACGATCAAAAAATTGCCGCAGCCGCAGGCCGGATCGAGAAATTTCAGGCGGCTGATTTTCTCGTGAAAAAATTCCAGGGCGCGGGAACTGGTCTTTACCCCTTCGAATTCTTTCCAGAGTTCGTCCATGAAGAGCGGATTTATCAGCTTTGCGATGTTCTCTTCGCTGGTGTAATGCGCGCCGATTTCCCGCCGCCGTTCCTTGTTCATCACGCCCTGGAACATCGCGCCGAAGATGGCGGGACTGATGGCGCTCCAGTCGAAACGCGCGCAGTCGATGAGGGTGGCGCGCATCCTGGCGTCGAAGTCGGCGGCGGCGAGCCGTTCCTTGAACAGCCCGCCGTTGATGTAGCGGAAAGGCTTCAGTTCCTCCGCGAGCCGGAGGCGCTTTTGCCGCGTCTCCTCCGGCATGTTCAATACCTCGAACAAATCCGCGACGCGGTGCGAGAGATCGCCGCCGTCCGCTTTGGCGTTTTCCACATAGTCGAGAAAACTGTTTTGCGGGAAGATGCCTGTGTCGTCGGCGAAGAGGCAAAAGAGCAGACGCACGAGACAGACTTCGAGTTCGTGTCCGTCGTAGCCGTTCGATTTGAGCGCGTCGTGCAGTTTCGCCATCTTTTCGGCGGCCTTGACGTTTACCGCCGTCAGGCCGTCCATGACGCGCTCGCTCACGTATCCGGCGATCTGGGCGAATTTCTTGATGTGGCGGCGCAAGCTGGCGGTCTTGAAATTCCAGGTCTTGTTAGCCGAGCGGCGCGTCAGGCGCATGTTCTCGAAGTCGCAGACCAGCCACAGGTCGGGGCAGTCTTCCGGCGGCAGGCGCTTGATGTAATCCTGTAATCGTTTGTATGCCTTCCCCAGGTCTTCCCCCTTCGACTTCATCTCGATGGCGATCTGTTTCTTCCACAGATAATCAAAATAGCCCCTCGTGCCGTCAGAGAAGAAGACTTTGTACTCGAAGCCGCCGACCAGGGTCGCGTCCTCCACGCCAAAGACACGCAAGAAATCCAGCACGAACGCCTGCGCCTCCGCTTCCTCGTTGCGGGCGTCCTTCCAGCGCCTGGAAAAGGCGATGGCGTTTATCTGTATCTGATCCCAAGTCAATGACATTGGATTCGCTCCTGTTTGCATTCATCGGAAAAACATGCCGCCTTGCGGCGCAGATCGTCTTTCGAAAGCGCCCGCCGTCCCGCCAGTACCTGCTGTCCGCCAAGATCCGCTGTCTGCCAAGATCCGCCAGAATTCCGGCAGTACCCGCCGTCCGCAAGGACTAGCGTCGTTCGACCCATTTGATCAGGGCGGCGGCGGCGAGGAGGAAGAGGGCAGGGGGGGCGAGGGCGCTGGCGAAGGGGGCCCAGTCGCGCAGGATGCCCAGGCTGGAGAAGAGGGCGTTCAGCATGTGGAAGGCCACGCCGACCATGACGCCGACGAAGATTTGAAGGCTGATGCCGCCCATGCGGTTGTGGCGTGAGGCGAAGGGGAGCGCCAGCGCCATCATGACCAGCGCCGCCGCCGGGTAGAAAAACTTTTTCCAGAGCGCGATTTCGTAGCGGTTGGTGTTCTGGCGGTTGCTGGCGAGGTGGCGTTGGTAGTTCAGGAGTCCGATGATCGACATGCGTTCCGGCGCGACCATGAGGACGGAAATGATGTCGGGCGATAGCGCCGAGTTCCAGCGCGTTTCGTCTTCGCGCTCCACACGGGCGCGCGTGTTTTCCGAGTGTTCCGGGGAGAGGGTCTTCAGGTCGCCCAGATCGTCCAGCACGGTGCGCGCCACGCCGGTCAATCGCCATTCTCCCTCGCCCATGAATTCGCCGCCTTCGGCTTCCAGCACGTAGCGCAGGCGGTTTTTGTCGTCGAACTGGTAGATTCGCACGCCTTCCAGCCGGGCGTCCTGCGTTGCGGCGCGGATATTCACGAAGACGCGGCCATCCTTGACCCAGAGGCCGGAGGTGAATTCCTTGGCGACGACGTTGTAGATGGCCTTCGTTCGGATTTCCTGCGCGAGGCGTTCCGCGAAGGGCGCGAGGGTTTCGCCCAGGAGCAGGGCGGCGAACGCGAAAACGCCCGCCACCTTGAGGAGCGGTTTCAGGAGCGCGAAGACGCTCATGCCGGAAGCGCGCAGCACGGTGATTTCCGAATGGCGGGCGAGGTTGGAAAGCGCGTAGAGCGCGCCGATCAAAACGACGATGGGCATCAGTTCGTAGACGCGTCCGGGCAGGCGCAGGGCGACGTAGAGAAAGGCGTGCTGGACGCTGAATTGCCCGCGTCCCACGTTCTTCAGGCTTTCGATGGTGTCGAAAAAGGCGTAGAGCGCGAGGAGCGCCATGAATACCAGCAGGATTGCCAGGAGCAGTTCCCGCGCCAGGTAGCGTTCGTGGATTTTCATGTCGCGCGCGCTTTTCCGGAAAGACGCGCCCGCAGGTTGGCGAGCGCGGGCAGGAGGGCGAAGATGGAAAGCCGCCGGTAAAAAAGCGTCGCCAGCAAAAGGAGCATGATCAGGTGCGGCGCGACCAGCGCCGTCGAAAATGGCATCAGGCCGCGCGCCACCCAGGCCTGGGCGACGGACAGAAGGTTGTTGTAGATGGCGAAGACCAGGATGGCGAAAATCATGTTCAGCGAGCGCCCGGCGCGTGGATTGACAAAGGAAAGCGGCGCCGCCAGGAAGGCGAGCAGGAGGGCGGAGATGGGCAGCCCCAGGCGCCAGAGGATTTCTCCGGCCTCGCGCGGGTTTTTGGCGTCCAGTTCCAGTATGAACATGGTTTTTGGCGTCCGCCCGGTTTCCTGCGTTTTGGCTTCTTGCAGGCGCACGCGGTAGCGTTCGAATTCCATGACGCGGAATTCCGGCGTTCCCGGCGTCACTTCGTAGCGTTGGCCATGGTTCAGTACCAGGAATCGCTCGCCGTTTTCGAGGATTTCCTGGGCGCCGGTATCCGCCATGACCACGCCCAGGCGTCCTTCCTGCACCGTGGTGACGAAGATGTTTTGCACGGTCGTGGCGTCTTCGGAGAGCTTTTCGACGAAGAAGATGCGTTCGCCGGAGCTGGCTTCGCGGAACGCGCCCGGCGCAATCTGCGCCGTGTCGCTCCTGGCGTCCAGTTGGTTGCGGTAGGCTTCGCTGTACGACAAGGCCCAGGGCGAAAGAAAGAGGGAAAGCGCCGCCACGACCAGCACGGCGGGCAGCGCGAAGCGGCTGATGGGAAGCGTCCAGGCGGTGAGCGGCAAACCGGAAGAAAACCATACCACCATCTCCGAATCCCGGTAGGCGCGGGAAAGCGGAAGCAGAATCGCCATGAAGAGGGTGAGCGAGAGGAGTACTGGCAGATAGTTCAGGGCGGCAAAGCCCAGCAATGTTGCCACGGCTTCCGCCGCCACTTTTCCGCTCGCGGCCTCATTCAGGAGGCGAATGAGCTGCGTGGAGGTGATGATGGCAAAGAGCGCGACAAAGATGCCTGCCGCGGCATGGGCAAACTCGCGGCGCGCGGCGCGGTCGAAAATCATGGTGCCGGCGTCCCGGCCAGGAAAGCGGGGTTGTGGCCAGAAGTGGCGGAAAGCGGCGGTTCGCGCTCCGCTTTTGTCATTTTCCGGCGCGTTGCGCCACGGCAATTCCCATAGCCTTTCGTCTTATGGCTTTGCGGTTTGCCGCGTTGTTTCGCGCCCAGGAATGACACGGTTTTCTCCATTTTTTACGAGGACAGAACTGGAAAACGGACAGGTTTTGACTTCTACAAAAGGAAGCGGGGATAATCGCCTCCTTGCCCCTGCAACCAATCTGGAAAGGAACGGCGCGTGGAATTTAGCATAAAAAGCGGCGATACGGACAGGCCGGACGCCTGTGTCGTGGCGGGCGTCTTCGAGGCGCGCCGTGGCCGGTTTACCCTGGCCGCCAAGCGGATCGACCAGGTTTCCGGCGGTTATCTGACGGAATTTCTCCGGCGCGGCGAAATGAAGGGCAGGCTCGCCAGCGCGTTGATGCTGCACCATGTTCCAGGCATGACCGCGCGCGTGTTGCTGGTAGGGCTGGGCAAGGAAAAAACGTACCGCGAAGCCGAATTCCAGAAGGCCGTTCATGCCGCTGTCACGGCGCTGGACGCCGCCGGAATCCGGAACGCGTTTTTGTCGCTCACTTCCGGTGAGGCGCCGCGGGACATATCCTGGCGCGTCCGGCAGGCGGTGTTGGTGGCGGAAGCGGCGTGTTATCGCTTCGATCGCTGCAAGGGCGAAAAGCCGCCGCCGCGCCGCGCCCTGCGTCATCTCGCGCTGGCGGCGGATCGCGGCGAGCGGGATTTGGGCGAGCGCGCGCTTTTGGAGGGACGCGCCATTGCCGAAGGCGTCCGGCTGGCGCGAGACCTGGGCAACCTGCCCGCCAATATCTGCACGCCGGAATACCTGGCCGGAACTGCCCGCGACATGGCGGCTGAACTGAAACTCGACTGCGCCATCCTCACGCCGAAAAAAATCGCCGCCGAAGGCATGGACGCCCTGCTTGCCGTTGCGCGCGGTTCGCGCCAGGAGGCGCGTTTCATCCACATCGAATATCGGCCTGTCGGGAACAGGGAAAAGCCGCTGGTCTTGGTCGGCAAGGGCGTCACCTTTGACAGCGGCGGCATTTCCCTCAAGCCCGCCGCGAACATGGACGAGATGAAATACGACATGTGCGGCGGCGCCGCCGTGTTGGGCGTCGTGCGGGCGGCGGCGCGCATGGCCCTGCCCGCGCCGATCGTCGCGCTCATTCCCTGTTGCGAGAACATGCCTGGCGGCGAGGCCACGCGGCCAGGCGACATCGTCTCTTCACTTTCCGGACAGAGCATAGAAATCCTGAATACCGACGCCGAAGGCCGACTGTTGCTTTGCGACGCGCTGACCTATGCCAAACGGTTCAAGCCTGCCGCCATCGTCGATGTGGCGACCCTGACCGGCGCTTGCGTGGTGGCGCTGGGGCATGTCGCCAGCGGCCTTTTTACGCGCGACGAGGATTTGGCGCGCGCGCTGGCGGAGGCCGCCGAGTCGTCGCAGGACAAGCTCTGGCGTTTGCCTTTGTGGGAAGAATACGGCGAAGCCCTGAAGAGCGGATTTGCGGATGTCGCCAATGTCGGCGGGCGCGAAGGCGGCGCGATTACGGCGGCCAGTTTCCTTTCGCGCTTCGTCGACGAGAAGACGCCCTGGGCGCATCTGGATATTGCCGGAACCGCCTGGAAGAGCGGCAAGGACAAGGGCGCGACGGGACGTCCGGTCGTTCTGCTCTGTCATTATCTCCTGCAACGCGCCCGGAAACGGGGTGTCGCGGCGGACAAGGCGTCATGACGAAAGTCTTTTTTTATCACAACGTCGAGAATCGCCTGCAAGCGGCCTGCGATTTGATCGTGAAGAGTTTTGCCCAGGGCAAGACCTTCACCATCCTGGTTTCCGACCCGGAGCGTGAAAAATTTGTCGATCGCATGTTGTGGGTTCGGCCACAGCTTTCCTTCCTGCCGCATTGCCGGGCGGACGCGGCAAACGCGGCGGAGACGCCGGTGTTGCTCACCCGGGACGCAACCTTGCCGCATCTGCATACCGATCGTTTATTGAATCTCGATGACGATGCGCCGGAATCCTTCGCCCGCTTCCAGAATCTGATCGAGATCGTCAGCCAGTCCGGGGATGATCGCGCCAGTGCCCGCCAGCGTAGCCGCGTCTACAAGGGACAGGGCTGCGAAATCCGTTTTTTTGACATGCGGCCTTCCGAATGAATACGACGCCTTTACCGCCTCCTTTCCGTCCCGTCAGCGACAATGCCATCGATCGCCTGCTGGAATCCCTGAAACGCAAGGAACCCGCGCCCGCCGCGTCTCTGGAAGAAGATGACTTGCCGCTCCTGACCGACATCGTGCATCCCGGACATGCCGCCAGGCTGCGTCCGCCCGTCGCGCCACCGCCGCTGGAGGAGACGCCCGCGCCGTTCGATTCGCCTCCTTTCGCGGGTTACGGCGCGCCCGCCACATCGCCGCCGCTGGAGGAAACGCCCGCGCCGTCTCCCGATGACGGCATCGAGGCAGCGGCGACCGGTCACGCCGCCGAAGTCGCGCTCCAGGCGCTGGAAGCGCGTGTGCAGGAACTGCCTCGCCTCATCGCCGACGCCCTGCATAACGCCCTGCCCGGCATTACCGCCGAAGTCATGAGGGCATTCTGGGGAGAGGGGAGGGAGGACAGAGGACAGAAGACAGGGGACTGAGCGCTCGCTGTGCTCGCTCTGTGCTCAGTGGTCAGTGGGCGCGCGATGGGCGTACGGTCTTCTGATTGCCAGCGACCGAATGCCTTTCTGTCCTCTGTCTTCTGTCCTCTGATAGGATAGCGTCTTGTTTTCGGAGGGAATGTCTATGTCAGTACAACCCCAAGCCTGCCGCCTGACGCTGACCGATCTGGGGAAGCGTTATCGGGCGGGTGAAAAACTGGTCATGCTGACCTGCTACGACGCGAGCTTTGCGGCGCTCTCGGAAGCGGCGGGCGTGGAACTGCTGCTGGTGGGCGATTCCCTGGGCAATGTGGTGCAGGGGCAGGATTCCACCTTGCCCGTCACCTTGCAGGAGATCGCCTATCACACGGCGGCGGTGCGGCGCGGCAGCGCGCAGGCGATGATCATCGCGGACATGCCCTTTGGCGCTTCGCAGATCAGCCCGGAAGAGACCTTTCGCAATGCCGTGCCCCTGATGGCCGCTGGCGCGCAGATGGTCAAGCTCGAAGGCGGGGAGGCGATGGCGGAAACGGTGCGTTTCCTGGTGAGCCGGGGCATTCCGGTTTGCGGACACATCGGGCTGACGCCGCAATCGGTGCATCAACTGGGCGGTTTTCGCGTCCAGGGAAGAGACGAGGCGGACGCCGAACGTCTCACCAGGGACGCGCTGGCGCTGGAAGCGGCGGGCGCGGCAATGGTGGTGCTGGAAGCCATGCCCGCCAGTCTGGGCGAAGCGGTGACGGACGCGATTGCCATTCCCACCATCGGCATTGGCGCGGGCGCGAAAACATCCGGGCAGGTGCTGGTGATCTACGACATTCTGGACATCAGCCCCGGCAGGAAGCCGCGCTTCGTCAGGAATTTCATGGCGGGCGCGGCGAGCGTCCAGGCGGCGGTGGCGGCCTATGTCCGGGAAGTCAAGGCCGGAACCTTCCCTTCCACCGAATTTTCCTACTGAACATGCGCGCCTTTCATCGCCTCGACGATTTTCGCCAGTACCGGCAAGGCGTGGGGCGCGTGGCTTTCGTGCCGACCATGGGCAGTCTGCACGAGGGGCATCTCGCTCTGGCGCGCGCCGCCCGCGAATACGCGGATACGGTCGTCGCCAGCGTGTTCGTCAACCGTCTGCAATTCGGCCCCGGCGAAGACTTCGATCGTTATCCGCGCGACTTGCGGGCGGATGGCGAGAAACTGGCCGAGGCGGGCGTGGACGCGCTGTTCGCGCCGGACGAGGATGAACTCTATCCGGAGCCGCAAACCTGCTTCGTCGATCCGCCCGATCTGCAACATCTTCTGGAAGGCGCGTGTCGTCCCGGCCATTTTCGCGGCGTCGCCACCGTGGTGCTGAAGCTCTTCAACGCTGTCCAGCCGCAGGCGGCGCTGTTCGGCAGGAAGGATTACCAGCAATGGATGCTGATTCGCCTGATGACCCGGCAACTGGCGCTGCCCATCGAGATTGTCGGCATACAAACCGTGCGCGCGCCGGACGGTCTGGCGCTTTCCTCGCGCAACGCCTATCTTTCCCCCGCCGAACGCGCCGAAGCGCCGCGCCTCTACCGGACGCTCTCCGAATTGAGGGTCGCCGTGCTGCGCGAAGGCGTGGCGTGTTGCGCGATGCTGGAAGAGGAAGCCCGTCAATCGCTGGACGGACGCGGATGGAAAACGGATTATCTGACCGTGCGCCAACGCGCCGACCTGCAAACGCCTTCTCCCGCGTCACGGGAACTGGTCATCCTGGCCGCCGCCCGCCTGGGCGCGACGCGCCTGATCGACAATCTGGAGGTCGAGTGACAGGGATCGGGAGCCAGGAGACAGAGGAAATTACCGGCGCTTCGCGCCGCGTGTCAGGAATCTGGATTGCTTCCTCGCTTCGCTCCTGAGCATGGCGAGGCGGGAGGGCGCGGAGCGTCTTTGACGCCGTCCGTTTGAATCGCGCCTGACACAAAATCTTTATTTGACAGGGAAAGATTTGTCGCTACAATGCGTTTCCCCGAATCCCCCCAACTGCAAAATGGGTGACGCCATGCAACGAATCATGCTCAAATCCAAGCTGCACCGGGTCACGACGACGCACTCCGAACTGAATTACGAGGGTTCCTGCGCCATCGATGAAAACCTGTTGGACGCCGCGGACATCAAGGAATATGAACAGGTCGATATCTGGAACATCCATAATGGCGAACGGTTTACCACTTACGCCATTCGCGCCGAGCGCGGTTCCGGCATCATTTCGGTCAATGGTTCCGCCGCCCGCAAGGCCGCGCCGGGCGATCTGCTGATCATCGCCAGCTTCGCGCAGATGGACGAAGCCGAAATCGCCCGCCATACGCCCCGCCTGGTGTACGCGGACGCGCAAAACCGCATCGCCCGGACGGGCAAGGCCATTCCCGCGCAAGCCGCCTGAGGCGGATTTCCGCCATGACGCGCGCCAAACCGCCTGCCTAAGGAAAGAAAGCGCCGATCAAAGATGCAGACACGCCGGATTTTTCTCGATACCGAAACCACGGGACTGGAACCGCGCCTGGGACATCGCGTCATCGAAATCGCCTGCGTGGAGATGAAAAGCCGCCGCCTGACAGGACGCCATCTGCACCACTACCTCAATCCCGACCGGGAAGTCGACGCGGGCGCGCAGGCCATACATGGCATCGACAACAGTTTCCTGGAAGACAAACCCCGCTTCAAGGATATTGCCCGCGAATTCATGGCCTTCATTGCCGACGCGGAACTGGTTATCCACAACGCGCCGTTCGACATCGGCTTTCTCGACATGGAACTGGCGCGTCTCGATCTGCCCGCCACCCAGGAAATCTGCGCCAGGGTCTGCGATACCCTGAAAATGGCGCGTGAACGGCGTCCCGGCAAACGCAACAGCCTCGACGCCCTCTGCGAACACTATCAGATCGACAACGCGCACCGCACCCTGCACGGCGCGCTGCTGGACGCCGAACTGCTGGCGGATGTCTATCTCGCCATGACGCGCGGCCAGGAAAGCCTGATGATGGACATGTCCGCGCCGCTGCCAAAGTCCGCGTCGCACACGAGTCAGTCAGAAGGCGCGGCAAGGACGCGCCCCCCTCTGCGCGTTCTCCGCGCCAGCGCCGAAGAACGCGCGGCACACGCGGCGGCGTTGGAACATATCCGGCAGGAAAGCGGCGGCCTCTGCCTCTTCCAGCAGGAATCCAGGGTTGAGGATGACGGAAACGCCGACGACGCGGGACGCGATTCAAGCTGATTGACGCGGCGCTTCGTCTCACGAACCGGCGCAAGACCATCCCCCCGCTTCCCACTGCGCGATTCTCCGGGCAGGGGGCAGGAATCAAGAGACAGGAATCGGGAGACAGAGGAGAAGTTACCGGCGCCCTGCGCCGCAGGCCAGGCGTCTGGATTGCTTCGTCGCTTCGCCCCGGAGAATGACGAGTTGGGAGCTTCCCACGTCGCGCCGCGTTTTTGACGAAGCGGCGGGTACTCTGCCTCCCGATTTCGGCTCGCCCGTAAAAAAACCCGCCTTGCGAGGCGGGTTTTGTACGAGGGCAAGCGCCAGATTCAGGCGGCGCGCTGAATGTTGGAGGCTTGTTTGCCTTTTTGCCCTTGCACGACATCAAAAGAGACTTTTTCACCTTCCTTGAGGGTCTTGAAGCCGTTCATGTTGATGGCGGAAAAATGCGCGAAAAGATCTTCGCTCCCGTCATCCGGCGTGATGAAGCCGAACCCTTTGGAATCGTTGAACCACTTGACAGTACCAGTTGCCATATTTGCTGCTTCCTACAAAAAACAAAAAACGCGGGAAAATCCCGACAACCCGTTTTGACTCCAGCAACCGGCGCCGATGGCGTGGGCGATGCCTTGAATCCAAACGGCGTCGTTTTACGCGAACCGCATCCGGACGTCAACAACTTTTAACATTTTGTGCGCTGTTTTTTTACAATATGGTCGAAACCGTTGTAAAACGGGCGCGCGCGAAGGCGTTCCGGCGGTGTTGCACTCTCGGACAGACTGTATAAAATGCCCCGGCATGAGCGCCCAGCACCAAGAGGAAGCAGTCCTTGAAGCGGAAGCCGTCGAAGTCGAGCCGCCTCCCCTTTACAAGGTATTGCTGTTGAATGATGATTACACGCCCATGGATTTCGTGATCCATGTGCTGCAACGTTTTTTTGCCATGAACCGGGAACGCGCCACGGAGGTCATGTTGAAGGTGCATCGAGAGGGACGCGGCGTCTGCGGGCTTTTTTCGCGTGACGTGGCGGCCGCCAAGGTGGATCAGGTCAGCGACTTTGCCCGCAGGCATCAACATCCGCTGGCTTGCGTCATGGAGAAGAACTGAAAATGATCGCCCAGGAACTTGAAGTCAGTCTGCATACCGTTTTTGTCGAGGCGCGGCAGAAGCGGCATGAGTTCATCACGGTCGAGCATCTCCTGTTGGCCTTGCTGGACAATCCCACGGCGGCGGCGGCCCTGCGCGCCTGCGGCGCCAATCTGGAGCAGATGCGCGACGAGATTTCCCGCTTCATCCAGGAGCACACGCCCATCGTGCCGGGATGGGAAGATGTCGATGCCTCGCCCACGCTGGGTTTCCAGCGCGTCATCCAGCGCGCCATCCTGCATGTGCAGTCTTCCGGCAAGAAGGAGGTCAATGGCGCGAACGTGCTGGTCGCCATTTTCGGCGAAAAGGATTCGCACGCGGCCTTCTTCCTGCAAAAGCAGGGCGTGACGCGGCTGGATCTGGTGAATTACATCGCCCACGGCATTGGCAAGGCAAAGGACGCCAGGGTGGAGGAAGGCGCGACGGAAGGCGCGGAGAGCGGCGCGGCGCAGCAGGCCGCCGCCGATCCGCTGGAAAATTTCACCGTCAATCTCAACCGGCAGGCCGCCGCGGGCCGGATTGATCCGCTGATTGGGCGGGAAGTGGAACTCGAACGGGTGATCCAGACGCTCTGCCGCCGCCGCAAGAACAATCCCTTGCTGGTGGGCGATGCGGGCGTGGGCAAGACGGCCATTGCCGAGGGACTGGCCAGCCAGGTGGTAAGAAAGGCCGTGCCGGAAGTGCTGGCGAAGGCTACGGTCTATGCGCTGGATATGGGCGCGTTGCTGGCGGGCACCAAGTATCGCGGCGATTTTGAGCAACGCCTGAAAAATGTCCTGAGAAAGCTGCTCGATATTCCCGATGCCATTTTGTTCATCGACGAGATTCACACCGTGATTGGCGCGGGCGCGGCTTCCGGCGGCACGCTGGATGCTTCCAACCTCCTGAAACCGGCGCTTTCCAACGGACAGTTGAAGTGCATTGGCGCGACGACCTACAACGAGTATCGCGGCATTTTTGAGAAGGATCACGCGCTGACCCGGCGGTTTCAAAAAATCGATGTCGGCGAGCCTTCCGAGAGCGAGGCGCTGGAAATCCTGAAGGGGTTGAAGACGCGCTTCGAGGCGCATCATGGCGTCAAGTATTCCAGCGCGGCGCTTTCCGCCGCCGTGGAACTTTCCGCCCGCTACATCACCGACCGGCATTTGCCGGACAAGGCCATCGACGTGATTGACGAAGCGGGCGCGGCGCAGCGCATCCTGCCCCGGTCGCGGCAGAAGAAGCTGATTGGAAAGGGCGAAATCGAGGACATCGTCGCCAAGATCGCCCGCATCCCGCCGCGCCACGTCAGCACGGACGACCGCGACGCCCTGAGAACCCTGGAGCGCGATCTGAAAACCGTGGTGTTTGGACAGGACGCCGCCATCGAAACCTTGTCCCGCGCCATCAAGATGGCGCGTTCCGGCCTGGGCAGTCCGGAAAAGCCGATTGGCGCCTATCTTTTTTCCGGCCCGACGGGCGTGGGCAAGACCGAGGTGGCGCGGCAACTGGCCTATGCGCTGAATATCGAGCTTATCCGTTTCGACATGAGCGAATACATGGAACGTCACGCGGTTTCCCGTCTGATTGGCGCGCCGCCGGGATATGTCGGCTTCGAGCAGGGCGGGTTGCTGACGGAAGGCATCAACAAGACGCCGTATGCGGTCTTGTTGCTCGACGAAATCGAAAAGGCGCATCCGGACATTTTCAATATCCTGTTGCAGGTCATGGATCACGGCACGCTGACCGACAATAACGGGCGCAAGGCGGATTTTCGCAATGTAATCATCATCATGACCACCAATGCCGGCGTTGCCGACTTGCAGAAAAATCTCATGGGATTCATGCCGAGCGCGCGCGCCGGGGATGATCTTCTGGAAATCAAGCGTTTGTTTACGCCGGAATTCCGCAATCGGCTGGATGCCATCGTTTCTTTCCAGTCGCTGGATCACAAGGTCATCCTGCGTGTGGTCGATAAATTCCTGATGCAACTGGAAGCGCAGTTGGGCGAGAAAAAGGTCGAAGTCCAGTTTAGCGATGCCCTGAAGACCATGCTGGCGCAAAAGGGTTTTGATCCGCTGATGGGCGCGCGTCCCATGGCGCGGCTGATCCAGGACAGCATCCGCGCCGCCCTGGCGGACGAACTCCTGTTTGGCCGCCTGGCGCACGGCGGCCGCGTTACCGTAGACGCCGCCGAAGACGGCGCGGTGCGCCTGGTCTTTGAGGAAGAACCCGCGGAAGTGGAAGCCTGATCCAGGAATCAGGGATCAGAGGGCAGAGGACAGAGGATGCCCCGCCTCGTCAAAAGCGCGGCGCGACTTGGAACGCTCTTACCTCGTCATTGCGAGGCGCGAAGCAACGAAGCAATCCAGATTCGTAACAAGCGGCGCGAAGCGCCGGCAACTTTCTCTGTCTCCTGATTCCTGACTCCTGACAAGCGGCTATCGAAACCTGAAACCCGATTACTTTTGTCTGGCAAGTTGTTGGAATTCTTCCTCGGTAAGCTCCGGCCTGCCACGGGTGAGCGCGCGGGCCGCGTGCGCGAAAGGCGTATTGGCGCGTTGCAGGGGCGAGCGGTAGCCGCGCAGGGAAACGGATGCCGCCGCGCCCACGTAGGTGAGATCGTTGATATTGGTGTAGAGGTCTCCCTGCGCGATCAGGCTTCCCGCCGTGACCGTCAGCATGGCGACAAGAGCGTTGTTGCTGGCGTCGTAGACGCGGATGGCGTTGCCGCGTGCGAACCAGACGCGGTTACTGTCCAGCGTATATTGGGCAGACCAGAGATAGCCCACGGCGGTAGCGTCCGGGCCTGGGGTAGCGGGAAAACCGTCGATGAGCGTCGGATTCGTGAAGGTGCTGGCGTCTACCGAAATCAGTTTGCCTTCCAGTTGCCAGTTGCTATCGTAGGCGCCTGCCAGGATATAGGCTTTCGTGCTGCTGAAGCTGATGTCGCGGAACTCGTATGGGAAAGTACCACTTGGGGACATCTCAGTCGTGGGAG